>NZ_JACSRA010000069.1 GCF_014836335.1 Clostridium cibarium | reverse complement strand
AGATTAGAACATACAATAGCTAACGTTGACAATGCTTCAGAAAACTTACAAGCTGCTGAAAGTAGAGTAAGAGACGTTGATATGGCTAAGGAAATGATGGCATATTCTAAGAATAATATCCTTCAACAAGCTGCTCAAGCAATGCTTGCTCAAGCTAATCAAACGCCACAAAACGTTCTTCAATTATTAAGATAGTTTAGATCATAAATAATAGTTTTGGGCTTTATTAAAAGTAGTAGCTCACAAGAAGGGGAATTCATAAAATTGAATTCTCCTTTTTAAATCTAGTGTAAAGATGAGTATACTAGATTTTCTTTTTATATGAATATAATTCTAGTAATTAATTCAAAAAAATAAAAAAATATAAAAATACTAAAAAAAATATTAAAAAAAATATAAAGTATTAGTATAATATGACGAATAATATATTGTAAGGTTAACCAAGGTCTCTTAAGAGAAATTAAAAAATAAATTTATGACATGGATGTCGATTTTCAAAATCAAGGAGGAATTTAAAATGATAATTAATCACAATATGAATGCTATGAATGCTCATAGAAATATGGCAGCAAACAACACTAATGCTGGGAAATCAATGGAAAAGTTAAGCTCAGGTTTAAGAATTAACAGAGCTGGGGATGACGCTGCAGGTCTTTCAATTTCTGAAAAGATGAGATCTCAAATAAGAGGATTAAACCAAGCTTCAAGAAACTCTCAAGATGGTGTTTCAATGGTTCAAACTGCAGAAGGTGCTTTAAATGAAACTCATAACATTCTTCAAAGAATGAGAGAATTATCAGTACAAGCAGCTAATGATACTAACGTTACTAAGGATAGAGATTCTATTGCAGCTGAAGTTGATGCTTTACAATTAGAAATATCAAGAATAGCTACTCAAACAGAATTCAATACTAAGACTTTATTTAGTGCTGATTCTACTCAAGTAACATTACAAGTTGGTGCAAACAGTGGGCAAACTATATCAGTAACATTCTCAAGCATGACTGCTTCTTCATTAGGAGTAAGTGCAATGAGCGTACAAATGTCTACTCAAGGATCTGCTACAGCTGCAATTTCTACAATTGATATAGCTATAGAAAAGGTATCTACAGAAAGATCTAAGTTAGGAGCTGTTCAAAATAGATTAGAACATACAATAGCTAACGTTGACAATGCTTCAGAAAACTTACAAGCTGCTGAAAGTAGAGTAAGAGACGTTGATATGGCTAAGGAAATGATGGCATATTCTAAGAATAATATCCTTCAACAAGCTGCTCAAGCAATGCTTGCTCAAGCTAATCAAACGCCACAAAACGTTCTTCAATTATTAAGATA
>NZ_JACSRA010000068.1 GCF_014836335.1 Clostridium cibarium | reverse complement strand
GAATGTAGATAGATTTGTGTAAAACAAATCTACTACATTCTTTTTTTGTATTGTTTGATGGTAGATTTGGAATAATATACTTGAAAATAATGAAGGAGGATTCCAAATGAAAGTACCAGATATTAATTATCAAGAAGAAATTAAAAAGTGTAAAAGTATGGATGATGTTGTAGGAAAGAATGGATTGATGCAGAAGTTATTAAAAGATGTTATGCAACAATTACTTGAAGCTGAAATGGATGAACATTTAGGCAGAGAGAAGTATGAAAGAACTAATGGTGAATCTGAAAAGAATTATAGAAATGGCTATTCGAAGAAAGATGTCCGAAGTAGTTATGGGGAAGTTCCTTTAGATATTCCACGAGATAGAAAATCAGAATTTGAACCAAGAGCAATTCGAAAGTATGAAACAGAATGCAGTGAATTAGATAAAAAAATAATTGGCTTGTATGCACGTGGAATGTCTACAAGAGACATTCAATCCGAACTCGAAGAGCTATATGGAATAGATGTTTCTCCATCAATGATATCGAAAATAACTGATAAAGTTATGGATGCGGCAGCAGAATGGCAAAACCGAATGTTAGACCCAGTATATCCTATAGTATATATGGATGCAGTCCATTTTAAGGTAAGAGACGAACATAGAATTGTTTCTAAAGCAGCATATATTTGTATGGGAGTTGATATGGAAGGTTATAAAGATATTTTAGGAATTTGGGTAGGCGAAGCTGAAGGAGCAAAATTTTGGTTAAACGTATGCAATGATTTAAGCAATCGTGGTGTTAAGGATATTTTAATTGCATGTATGGATGGCTTAAGAGGTTTACCAGACGCAATTAGAGCTGTTTTTCCAAAGGTGTGTATTCAAAGTTGTATAATACATCAAATAAGAAATTCCATAAAATATGTCTCTTATAAAAACAGAAAAGAATTTATGAAAGATTTGAAGCTTGTTTATAAGGCAGATACAGAAGAAATTGCGCTAGCGCAGCTCGACGAGTTGAAGCAAAAATGGGATAATCTTTATGATACTGTAATTGATTCATGGTATGAAAACTGGGATAAATTATCTACATATTTTTCTTATACTAAAGAAATTAGAAAAATGATTTATACCACTAATACACTTGAAGGTTTTAATAGGCAAATAAGAAAATTTACTAAGATTAGAACAGTATTCCCAACTGATGATTCGTTACGAAAATCATTGTATTTAGCAACAGATCAGATTATGAGAAAATGGACTTCACCACTTCCCAACTGGGGTGTTACACTTTTAAAATTTGAAATAATGTTTAAAGAAAGAATCAACGAAGCATTAGCAGTATAGTTTGTCCAATTTATGAAATTGTGTATATATTATCTCTTTTTGCACAAACTAAAAATATAGTACTATCCAGTTTTAGTATTTGAAAAGAAAGATAAAAATATAACTGGAAATGAAATTTCCAGTTATAAAACATATC
>NZ_JACSRA010000067.1 GCF_014836335.1 Clostridium cibarium | reverse complement strand
TACCGTTCGGTATACGGCGGTTCATTAGAATTTAATGCATCATTTGATATGTTTGTGTTAGACTAACAAATCCTAGAGATTCTAGATATTTGTTATTTAAAGATTTGCTTAAGATAGGGCTGTTGGAGATTCTCCAATAGCCTTTTCTTGTATTTGCATACTCCCATGCTTTGTATTTATTAACTCCTAGCTTTACTAGATTTCTCTGTTTAGTGCTAATCTTCTTCCATTGTTTCCATATGCAAGCTCTTAGTCTTCTCCTAATCCATTGGTCTAGTTGCGCTAGCTTCGCTTTCGCGTTAGCTATTCCATAATAATTAATCCACCCTCTCATTATTTGATTTAATTTCTCCAACCTATATTCAATACTAATTCCTGTATTTCTATTAGTATAAAATTTAATCTTATCTTTAAATCTCTTTACTGACTTTTCGTGAATTCTTATTTCGGCTCCGCTTTTCGCAAAATAGAATGAAAATCCTAAGAATTTTCTTCTAGATACAAAGTCTACTGCACTTTTACTCTTATTTACTTTAAGTTTTAGCTTATTTTCTATAAGATTTGTCATAGATTTCATTATTCTAAAGCCTGCTCTTTTACTTTTGACATATACATTATTATCATCTGCATATCTACAGAATTTGTGTCCTCGCTTTTCAAGCGCTTTGTCCAATTCGTCTAGCATTATATTTGCTAGTAATGGACTTAGCGGTCCTCCTTGCGGAGTCCCTTCTTCACTTGCCACTGAAACGCCATTAATAAGAATTCCACTTTTTAAGTATTTTCTTATTAGTGATAATAATCGTTTGTCTTTTATCTTCTTTTCTAGTTTACTCATGAGGATATCATGATTGACTTTATCAAAGAATTTCTCTAAATCCATGTCTATGACCCATCTATTTCCTTCATTTATATATTGTTTTGATTTTGTTATTGCGTCCTTTGCTCCTCTACGAGGTCGGAATCCAAAACTATTCTCTGAAAATGATGGTTCATATATTTTAGATATAACTTGAGCAATTGCTTGTTGTATTAGTCTATCTTGTACTGTTGGAATCCCTAATAATCTAACACCACCATCGGCTTTAGGTATTTCTACTCGCCTTACTGGTGATGGGTTATATTTAGTTTCTAGTATTTTAGCTTTAATTATATCCCAGTGTTCTTGAATATGCTCTCGAAGTTCATCGATTTTCATTCCATCAACACCATGGCTACCTTTATTGCTAACTACTCGTTTAAGTGCTAAAAGCATATTATTTCTTTCAAGAACTTCTTCGAGCAATTTACTAGTATCAAATGCTTCATCGTTTACGCTTTCCCTATTTGGTAAAACCATAGAATTACTCTGCACCTTTGATTTGCCTTGAAGTTCCACTTCTACTTCCACCACTCGGTCTCTATATTGAGTTTTCTGCTTTCTTCGTAGTTTCTTTGATTTATCCAAAGTTGTAAACCTCCTAACGTTCCGTCCTTCCTCCGCTAACGCGTTTAGCGAAGTACTATGACATCTGCTGACTTCTGATAGTTCAGTTATATATCACTATATAAGTTATCTTCTAGAATTTAATCTATATTAAGATGTATCTATCAGACCTCCCCAGGTAAGAACACG
>NZ_JACSRA010000065.1 GCF_014836335.1 Clostridium cibarium | reverse complement strand
AAGGAGCTGTCTCCAAATGATTTAAAATCATTTGTCGGAGACGGCTCCCTTTTTTGAATTTGAAGAAATTATTCAACTTATTTTATGTACATTATGGTAATTAAAATAATTAATAAGATGCAAAATAGAAGATATGTTTCAATCTTCTTTAAAGTTCCATATAAATAAAATTATGCTATTTTAATATTATGTAATAAAATACCACTTCTATTTTGTTTCCTTTTATTCCATAACTTATTTATATTATATCCAAAGCTTAACAATAAAAATTCAATTTTTATATTTTTAGTTCCTCTCGTCAAGAATCTTCTAAATCTGTGATCTTCTTTTAATACTCCAAAAATACCTTCGACCTGAATAGATCGATTCATTCTTAGTAATTTCCCTTCGGGGGTCGTAATATTGATAAGTGACTGTTTTCTTTTAGCCATAAAGTTTTTAGATACATGTAATCTTTTATTGCCTTTTGATTTATTACATTTACATCTATATGGGCAATCACCACAATCTAAACATTCATAAATTGTTGTCTCTGATTCATAACCGGATTTTGATTTCTTGTTTCGAGTCCCGATAGGTATTAATCTCTTTCCATTAGCACAAATATAAAAATCTTCTTCCTCATCATAGGTCATGTTTTCACGCTTACTTATATCATTCTTAAATTTCTTACTCTTCATTTTTTCATACATTTGAGGTTTGATATAAGAATTTTGCTTATTTTTATCCAAGTAACAGTAATTTTCTTCACTCTCATACCCAGCATCTGCAATAACATTTTGAAATTTTTGTGGCAGATTTGAATTTAGTTTTTCTAGAAAAGGTATAAATGTAAGTTGATCAGATCTTTCACTGGATACATCAACGCCTACAATATATTCACCTTCTACACCAATTTGAATATTATAGCCAGGTTTTAATTGAGAGTTTCTCATATGATCTTCTTTCATATGCATGAAAGTTGCATCTTTATCGGTCTTTGAGAAACTATTACGACCATTGAAAATGCTATTATACTCATCATATTTACTTTGTTTTTCAATAAAATCGTCTATTTGTTCAGTAAATTTTTGAAGTTTACTTTTTCTTTTTCCTTTACCATATACAAAGTCAATATTTTCTTCAGATTTTATTTTAGATAATAATGATAAAATTTCCTCAGCATATTTAACTGTAATTTTTCCATCAATCATTTCAAATTTCAAATTAAAATCTGCTTTTAAAATTTCGAGTGTACTCCTAATTTTTTCTTGAAGTTTTGTTTCAAACTTGTTAGTAGCTTTCTTCCATACAAATGTATATTTATTGGCATTCGCTTCGATTTTAGTACCATCAATAAATACATTTTTATATCCTATTTCTTGAAGTTCATCAAGTTTAATGACTAATTGATTAAATAAATCATTCATACAATCTGATAATCTATCACTTCTAAATCGTGCAATTGTATTATGATCCGGAGCCTTTTGCCCTTGCAAAAGCCACATAAAATTAATATCTCGCTTACAAGCAGTTTCTAGTTGTCTACTTGAATAAAGATTGTTCATATATCCGTAGACTAATACTCTAAATAGAGTCTCTGGTGCGATTGCTGGATTTCTACCTTTAGTAGAGTAAGCTTTATATAATTTACTGTAATCTAATCCCTCCGTAACTTCATAAAGCAATCTTACCGGATCATCTTTAGGTATCATAATTTCTGTTTTAATTGGGAACCCTATTTGATGCATAGGTATAATATTTTTTATGTTCATGAAAATATTATGCGCAAAAAAGAGGATTCAAATTCTGAATCCTCTTTTAGCATTTTCGGCTAGTATCAAAATTTATTTTGATACAGCCCCTT
>NZ_JACSRA010000064.1 GCF_014836335.1 Clostridium cibarium | reverse complement strand
GTGTATCCTATAGTAACAGATTGAGATAAACATACATAATCGTCGTTTTCTTCAGATATATTATATCCAGCACTTTTTATTAGTTCTATTTCTTTTTTAAAACTTTCAATTGAAGAATTTTCTCTATATATTTCGATTGATTCTTTAATTACCACCCCAAGCTCCGCCTTTATATAAAATATTATTAATTATTATCAAAATTCTCTTTTCATACTCATGTTTATATATAGATCCAGGTTTTTACTGGCAGTTATCACCTCATTAGAACTTCGTCCATATATTTCAATTGATTTATATAGATTTGCTCTAGCTTTTTCCATGGCTTGGTTAAGCTTAGAAAAAGCTTCATCATTTTTCAATTTTAATTCCCTCATTTTTCCGCGTATATTTCTCCTTATTTTCTTTAAATGCTTGCTATGAGGTCAATTATATAGATATACTTAATTTTTTACAAATTTAAAAAAGTTTAACCAAATCACTTGAATTCAGTTAAACTTTTTCCATATATTTCATTGTTTATATTGTTATTAATGTGCATCGTGAGTCTCTAAGTGATATACATTGTTTTCTGTTACACTAGATACTGTTTTGTTCTTAGCGTTATTAGTATATGTAGTTTTAGTTGAAGCAAACGCAATATTTGTTAATAACATTGATGTTGCAAGAACTGCTAGTACAATTTTTTTCATAGATTTCACCTCCTTCAAAACTTAAACTAAGTGACAAAACCTTAGTTTAACATTGTAATATATTAATGTAATTTGCGATAAAAAAATATTTTTTTTAAATTCCTTTAATCTGTTTCATTCTTTCTCTTGATTTCTCATAGAAATATATACTTTTTTCGTCATTTCTACCTCTATAATATGCCCCAATTTCTGAATAGATTAAAGAATAATCTATATTTAATTCTTTTGCTTTATCTGCTATTAGCAATAAATTCTGTTTATCTTCTTTTTGGATATAAATAAGTACCAATTCATAAATCACTTGTTCAATTAAAGATCCATTCTCATTATCATTTTTCTCACATACTTCCAATGCTTGTAAAAGATAATATTTAACATCTTCATTTGAATGTTGAAGCACTTTTGATGCAAAATATAAGTACTCTCCACGGTCTTCATAATTTGGGTTACATGATAAACATTCTTTGATATACATTGTAGCAGACTTGTAATTTTTTTTATTAGTGTATAATTCAGATAAATTCCTGTAAGTCATGGCTATATAATCGTTATTATCATATTTCATAGCAATACTTAGAGCTTCCTTGTATACTTTTTCAGCATCTTCAAACTTATGATAATCATTCAAACAATTTGCATGGTTGATTTTCTTTTTTAGTAACATATTCCAATTTTTGATTTCAAATTTCTTTAGTACTTTAAAACATTCTAAGGCACTATCATACTCACCTAGCTTTTTATATGCAAGTGCCTTGTAATACAATATCATTATAGAAAGCTCATCATTTACTATATCATCATTTAATTTTTCTGCGTAATCTAATTGTTGTAATGCTTTAATATATAAATCTAAAAATATATTATTTCTAGATTTATATATAAAAAAAGTTACTTCTTCAAAGCTATTTTGAGAATTAACGCTAATTTTTAATCCAATGTCACATAAATAATCACTTTTGGAATATCTATTTTTATAATAGTAAAAATCAGTAGCTAATTTATACAACTCTATTTTATTATTATCTGTAATGTTATACTTTTCGATTAGATCTTCCGCTTCACAAAACTTTTGTTCAAATGTATCTATTATTCTAATTTCTTTTAATTCACTGACAATATTAGCGAAAATATGATTTGCTTGATCATCTTCATCTTCCATTAATTCATCGGGCGTGATTAATGGTACACTTAATCCTTTTTCATTTATAATTTTATTAAAATTTTCAGCAATTCCAGTAGCTAAGTTAAACTTTAGCTTTTTCTTATTATTTTCAATTTTACTTAGCCAAATTTTTGTACAAACACCGTCTGCGATTTCATCTTGAGTTGCTCCGGTTATAACTCTGTACTTTCTTATTTTTTCATATGGTGGCATAATCTCATTATTAAACATTTAATCTTTTCCCCTCTATCTTTACAGAGATGCTAAAAACTAAATATAAAGTTTGTACATTATGTAATCATATTCAATATAGTGGACAAATTTACATTAATATACTATAATTACATTGCTTGCATTAGGTTGTTAGCATTTCGTTGTTCCCTGTAATGTCTGATATTAGCCTGTTAGCATTACAGGGTATTTTATGTATTAATAAGATATAATTCAAATTTTAACATATATTTCTATATTACATTAATTTGGATTAAAATTCAATCAG
>NZ_JACSRA010000063.1 GCF_014836335.1 Clostridium cibarium | reverse complement strand
GTAGCATTCAATTTATAGAACTTCTTATCAATATAATTTGCCATTATATTAGCTAAAGTTGTTTTTCCTGTTCCTGGTGGCCCATATAATATACAATTAGGAATATTCTTGCTTTTTATTAAATTGTACAAAGGTTTTCCTATACCTATAATATGCTTTTGTCCCATAAAATCTTCTAAAGTACTAGGTCTCATTCTTTCTGCTAATGGTGTCATTACAATCCCCCTCATTTTCAAGAGACTACTCTTAACTTTGTTTAATCTTCAATAAGATTCAATAAAGAATCTAAGTCATCTTTATTTGTAGAATATGCCTTTTCATTTCTATTATCAATCTGAATAACATTATTTTTTATGTTATTTTCTTTTCTATAGTTTGCTTCTCTACTTCTTACTGCAATTTCAAAATATCTTTTTTCGTTATACTCACTAAGTTCTTTATAATGTTTTTTTTCACTTTTTAACTTTTCAATTTCTTTTTCACTTTTTGTTAATTTGTTTTTTAATCTACCTATTTCATTTCTTAATTTATATGAATCACATGACAAATTATATAATTCTTGATACGTTATGAAAAAGGAATTCAATTTAGATTTCAGAGCTTTTTTATTTCTAAAATTATTATCTACTAACTCATCTACATTAGGTAATCTCACTTCTTTTGTATCTTCTTCTGCTATAATATCATATTCTTCATAAGAAATGTTATTTATATCCTCAATCTTTTCTCTAAAACCTTTTCTGCTATACCAATAATGTCTTTCTATTCCTGAAAACTCTGCTAACTTTTGAATATTAATTTTTTCATTCGGGTATTTATTAGTATATTCTTCTATATATAATAACATATCATTATCAGATACTTTTTCATTTAATTTTCTTCCTGCTTTTCCCATACAACCTCCTAATCAGTAATAATATTATTATAAAATTTCTCTGCTTCTAAATTTGCTTTTTGTTCAATTAAATAATCTAATTTGTTTGCAGCTTCTTCTACATTTTGTTGTGATTCAGAAAAAAACTTTCCCTTATTTTTGTCTATAATATTTTTTATATTGGCATCTTTTATATATATTTCAAGAATTCCAATTTGACGTTCTAATTCTAAGTTATTTTGATTGATATCATTTTCAATTAAACCTAAATCTCTTCCTTGTATTTTAATTACCTTATCATTACATTCATCACAATCGGTTAAACATAAAAATGGAAATAATTCATCTTTTCCAATATATCTTCTGCAATAATACTCTCCTACTTTTTTATATTTTTCAAGTCCATAACTGACAGCTTTTTCATTCCTTCTATTTCTATATATATAATTAAGTTGTTTATTTTTTGCTATCACTTCAAGTTCCGTTTTTCTTAACTCCGTTAAAAGCAACACTTTTGAAGTTATGTACGTTTTAGCATGATCAATATAATGTGCATGAGAATTAATATCTCTGTGACCACACATTTCTCTTACAAGATAACTATTGGTACCTTGTAATACTAAATTAATAATAGCTAAATGGCGAGCATCTCCTAATTGTAGACAAACTATATAATTACTTAAAAAATCTTTTTTTGAAATTTGTTGAAACTTTTCAGCTTCTTTTTTGTTAAGTAAATTCAGCTTGAATTTTGCTTTTATTTCATCTAAATAGAAATCCTCTAAGCATTTATTAAGATTACCT
This sequence comes from Clostridium cibarium, assembly GCF_014836335.1. GTDB lineage: Bacteria > Bacillota > Clostridia > Clostridiales > Clostridiaceae > Clostridium > Clostridium cibarium. The sequence continues at coordinate 873 of NZ_JACSRA010000063.1, read as the reverse complement.
CTTGTCATTGGTTGATTTACTATCCTTCCTTCATTAAATGTATGTTTATCATAATAATTAGCATAAAGGTTTTTGCTTAGTAGAAATTCACTATCATGTAATTTATGATTAGTTACTCTTTGCACTAATTCATATATTTCCTTATTTATTCTAAATTCTTGAGTCTTTCTAATTTTTAATGCTCTATTTACAAATCCATGTGGTTTTAGTCTTCTAACAACAATGTAATATTTTCCACTTAATTCATAAAAACTATTTTTCTTCAATAACATAAATTCACATGGCCTTAATGGAATCTTTGAACTTATTTTCCACCAAAGAAAAACTGGATAATACTTATAAAACTTCTCATCATCACTTTCTTTAATATACTTATCTACTATATAATCAAATTTAAGTATACTAGTATAATCAGGCACTTCTCTAACATACTTATTACTATAATCATTAGGTAATGTAGATAAATAATCACAATAAACATCATCTACTCTACTTCTGATAAAACTTATAAATTTCATTGCTTTGTCTTTAGCAACAACCTTACTATGAACTTCTAATGAATCAATATATTCTTCAAATTCATTTATCATATTTTTATCAAAAAAATTAGAATTATAAATTATATTGCTTATAACTTTTATCTCGGCAGAAACCGTATTAATGCATATAGCATTTTTTATTAAATTTATAGTATATGATTTTAATATATCATTCACTTCTTGTCTTAATTGAAATGGAAAATAAACATTCCTGTTTACAATTTTGCCATTATCATTTTCTTCACATATAATCCATTCTAAATCTTCATAATTAGCATTTTTAATTCTATTCTCATTTTTAAATTGATAAAATTTATTAATATAATAGTTACTC
>NZ_JACSRA010000062.1 GCF_014836335.1 Clostridium cibarium | reverse complement strand
TTATTTGGTCAAGCCCTCGACCTATTAGTATCAGTCAGCTAAATATGTTACCACACTTACACCTCTGACCTATCAACCTTGTGTTCTTCAAGGGGTCTTACTAGCTTACGCTATGGGAAATCTCATCTTGAGGTGGGCTTCACGCTTAGATGCTTTCAGCGTTTATCCCTTCCCGACTTAGCTACCCAGCTATGCTCTTGGCAGAACAACTGGTACACCAGAGGTCAGTCCATCCCGGTCCTCTCGTACTAAGGACAGCTCCTCTCAAATTTCCTGCGCCCGCGACGGATAGGGACCGAACTGTCTCACGACGTTCTGAACCCAGCTCGCGTGCCGCTTTAATGGGCGAACAGCCCAACCCTTGGGACCTACTTCAGCCCCAGGATGCGACGAGCCGACATCGAGGTGCCAAACCTCCCCGTCGATGTGGACTCTTGGGGGAGATCAGCCTGTTATCCCCGAGGTAGCTTTTATCCGTTGAGCGATGGCCCTCCCACGAGGTACCACCGGATCACTAAGCCCGACTTTCGTCCCTGCTCGACTTGTAGGTCTCGCAGTCAGGCTCCCTTCTGCCTTTGCACTCTACGAACGATTTCCGACCGTTCTGAGGGAACCTTTGGGCGCCTCCGTTACTTTTTAGGAGGCGACCGCCCCAGTCAAACTGCCCACCTAACAATGTCCTGTCACCAGTTTCATGGCATCCAGTTAGAACCTCAGTACTATCAGGGTGGTATCCCAAGGACGACTCCACCAAAGCTGACGCTCTGGTTTCTCAGTCTCCCACCTATCCTGTACAGACAATACCGAAATTCAATGCTAAGCTACAGTAAAGCTCTACGGGGTCTTTCCGTCCAATCGCGGGTAGCGAGCATCTTCACTCGCACTACAACTTCGCCGGATTCACAGTTGAGACAGTGCCCAAGTCATTACGCCATTCGTGCGGGTCAGAACTTACCTGACAAGGAATTTCGCTACCTTAGGACCGTTATAGTTACGGCCGCCGTTTACTGGGGCTTAAGTTCACACCTTCGCTTGCGCTAAGTGTTCCCCTTAACCTTCCAGCACCGGGCAGGCGTCAGCCCCTATACATCAGCTTTCGCTTTAGCAGAGACCTGTGTTTTTGCTAAACAGTTGCTTGGGCCTATTCTCTGCGGCCTGCCATACGACAGGCACCCCTTCTCCCGAAGTTACGGGGTCAATTTGCCTAGTTCCTTAACTGTGATTCTTCCGCCGGCCTTAGGATTCTCTCCTCACCTACCTGTGTCGGTTTGCGGTACGGGCACTACTTCTCTCTCTAGATGCTTTTCTTGGAAGCATGGAATCAGATACTTCGGCTCCGTAGAGCCTTCCCCATCACGCCTCAGAATTGTTAGAACGGATTTGCCTATCCTAACTCCCTAAACGCTTAGACTAACATCCAATAGTTAGCACATCCTATCCTTCTCCGTCACACCATCGATAATAACGATAATAGTGGTATCGGAATATCAACCGATTGTCCATCACCTACGCCTTTCGGCCTCGGCTTAGGTCCCGACTAACCCTCAGAGGACGAACCTTCCTGAGGAAACCTTAGGTTTTCGGCCTGTGGGATTCTCACCCACATCTCGCTACTAATGCCAACATTCTCACTCGTAATCAGTCCACCGCTCCTTACGGTACGACTTCAGCCCGATTACGACGCTCCTCTACCGCTCACGCAAACGCGCAAGCCCGTAGCTTCGGTGGTAAGTTTGAGCCCCGGACATCTTCGGCGCAGGATCTCTCGACTAGTGAGCTATTACGCACTCTTTAAATGAGTGGCTGCTTCTAAGCCAACATCCTAGTTGTCTTAGAAATCCCACATCCTTTTCCACTTAACTTACACTTTGGGACCTTAGCTGACGATCTGGGCTGTTTCCCTTTTGACCACGGAACTTATCTTTCGTAGTCTGACTGCCGAACTTATAGTATGTGGCATTCGGAGTTTGATAAGGTTCGGTAAGCGCTATGCCCCCTAGCCCATTCAGTGCTCTACCTCCACTACTCACATTCGACGCTAGCCCTAAAGCTATTTCGAGGAGAACCAGCTATCTCCGAGTTCGATTGGAATTTCTCCGCTATCCACAGCTCATCCCATGGTTTTTCAACACCAACGTGGTTCGGTCCTCCACGGGGTTTTACCCCCGCTTCAACCTGGCCATGGATAGGTCACCCGGTTTCGGGTCTACGGCATGCAACTAGTCGCCCTATTAAGACTTGGTTTCCCTTCGGCTCCGTACCTTAAGTACTTAACCTTGCTACATACCGTAACTCGTTGGCTCGTTCTACAAAAAGCACATCATCACCCTCATAAGGGGCTTTGATCGGTTGTAGGCACACGGTTTCAGGTTCTATTTCACTCCCCTCCCGGGGTTCTTTTCACCTTTCCCTCACGGTACTGCTTCACTATCGGTCATCAGGTAGTATTTAGCCTTGGGAGGTGGTCCTCCCTGCTTCCCACAAGGTTTCACGTGTCTCGTGGTACTCTGGATCAGAACTTGATCATTATAATTTTCACTTACGTGGCTATTACACTCTATGGCTCAACTTTCCAGTTGTCTTCAATTAATCATAATTTCTCGTTATGTTCTGTCCGCAACCCCAAAGATAAATCTTTGGTTTGGGCTCTTTCCCTTTCGCTCGCCGCTACTAAGAAAATCGATTTTTCTTTCTCTTCCTCCAGGTACTTAGATGTTTCAGTTCCCTGGGTTTACCTTCATATAGCTATGTATTCACTATATGATACATGGGGTTTCCCATGTGAGTTTCCTCATTCGGAAATCTTCGGATCTCTGGCTATGTGCGCCTACCCGAAGCTTATCGCAGCTTATCACGTCCTTCATCGGCTCCTGATGCCAAGGCATTCACCATGCGCCCTTTGTAGCTTGACCTATC
>NZ_JACSRA010000061.1 GCF_014836335.1 Clostridium cibarium | reverse complement strand
GCCGTATACCGAACGGTACGTACGGTGGTGTGAGAGGTCGGTAGATAAAATAATTATCTACCTCCTACTCGATTAAGGTAATTAGATATTCTGAAGATAGTAAATAAAAATTAGAATAGTTTCATATCCATTGAATATATTATTAACAGAATTAATTATATGGTAGATGAAAAGGGTGAATAAACTGTGAGCTTAAATTCTGTAGGAGAGTTGCTAAGAAATATAAGAAAAAAGAGAATTTTAGATGATAAGATAGAAATAAAAATCAATGGAAATGAAAAACTCTTATTTGAAAAGTATGCAAGAATGAGAGGCTTGGATATAGAAGAGTTAATAAAAGGGCTAGTGAGATGTGATATAGATAAATTTATAAAAGGATGAAAAATTATATTGCCTTGATTTTGGATATAGTTTTATTGTGCATTAAATTCTTTATGTTTTAAGAATTGTTTCAAATAAAACTTGTCCATTGCAAGAAACTGGTTTAAAATAAAAGGAGAGGAATTTAGGGGGAGATATAGGTGAAGAATGAATTATTGTATACAGACACTATAATTAATGAATTAACTAGAAAGGTATATGATAGGAGTGAAGCGGTAAAATATATTACTGAGAAATACACAGAAAAAGAATTTACAAGTTCAGATTTGAAGAAAGAAAGAAGATATGTAAGGCAAAAGATACAAAGCAACTGTTCAAGCTTATTTGATATGATAAGTGGAATTACATTAGCCGTTGTTTCGGGAATTGTAATGTTTTTGTTGTCTAATGTTATTTTTGCTAGAGGATCTTTTTTTAAGGTATTTCTTCCTTTAGTAGTTACAGCAGTACTGCTAACTTTATTTATATATTTAGTATTAGATTCTCGTGAAAAAGTTAAATTATATAATCTATGTATAGATGTATTAGATAAAATTCAAAGGAAAGAAGAAAAAGAAAACTTTAGAAGTGAAGTAAGTGAAATGGTTGATAAAGCAGTTAATGATGCTCTTAATTCTGAAGAAGTAGATGAATATGAAGAATCCATAGGTGCTTAAAGTGTGCTGTTAAAGATGCATATTATCTTTAACAGCATACTGTTTTTTTATGAAAAATTGACATAAGAAGATATAAGTCGTAAAATAAATTTGATTGAAAAAAATTAAATTTTATATTAGTTTATTTAGGAGATGTTTATGGATAAATATGATTGCTTAAAAATTGAAAATCAGCTATGCTTTCCCTTGTACGCTGCAGCTAGAGAGGTAATTAAACAATATACGCCTATTTTAGATAAGTATAATCTTACATATACTCAATACATAGCAATGCTTGTTTTATGGGAAAAGGAAAAAGCTACAGTAAAGGAAATAGGGAAGATACTTCATTTAGATTCTGGTACTTTAACTCCACTATTAAAGAAAATAGAGTCTATGGGGTTAATAACTAGATATAGAGATGTAAATGATGATAGAGTAGTGATAGCGGAACTTACAGAAAAAGGGCTTGAATTAAAGGATGAGGTAATTGGAGTTCCTAATGAAATAATCTGCAAAGTTAATTTATCTATGGAAAAGGCAATTCAATTGAAAAAGTTGTTAGATGAATTATTAGAAATTCTATAGTTATTACTTAAAGGAATATTTGTTTCCTAAATTTAACATTGACTTTTTGTGAAAAAAATTCATACTTATATAGTGTGTAAACAATTTTTAAGGTGCTATAGATATAGCGCCTTTACTGTGCGTAAATTATGATTATGTTATTGTAAATAGGATGAGGAGAATTTTAATGCAAGATAAAAAATATTATTATGACGAACAAATAAAAAGCTACTTTTATAAAGAATACATAGATAGTTTTTCAAAAGTAAAAAGAAAGTTAAATGATACAAGTCTTAATTCATTATTATCTAATGAAACAAAACAAGTTTTAGTTGAAATAGCTAAGAGAATAGAACTTAAAGGATATTCAAAGCTTGGTAAAGATGGTTTAGTATCTTTAATTGCAGATAATATTATGTTAGAAATTCCAACAATTTTAGGAGACCTAACTTATAAAGAAATAGTTTTCCTAGAAGGGCTTTGTAAAGTTGATTTTAATGAATATAAATTTAATATTGAAGAATTGAATCTAATTGGAGGGTTATGTTCACTTGGAATAATGGCAAAGCTTTCAATAGAAGATAAATTATATTTGGCTGTTGCAAAAGAAGTAAAGGAACCTATAAAAGAACTTCTTTCAAATGAAGAATATATGGAAAGCTTAAAACAACGTTCAAAGGGAATTGCATATATCGATGGATTAATGATTCATTATGGAATGCTTGAAGGTAGCGATTTGTACAAGCTTATATCAGAATCAAATAGTAGTTTTTTAAATAAAGAAGATTTAGATTTTTATCTAAATTACATCTTTAGAAGCTATGAAGCATTTCCTGAGGCAAACTCAATAATACATCCATATGTCTTAGACCCAGAAGGGGTATATGGGGAGTTAAGAGCAAGGCAAAATGTACCTTATAACTACGATAATGCAGAATATTTTATATCGTTAGGTGAGGATTTAAAGTCTGCATTTGGAAAAGAAATGGATTTATTAAGAGCATTATTATTATCTAATAATGTTGAAGAAAGCAAGGTAGATTTCTTAATTATAGAACTTATATTTAATATAAAGAATGAGATAGGGACATTATCTATTGTAAATCTTCTTGAAAATAATGGAGTTGTATTTACTGAAGGTTCTAAAGAATCTGATGAGCTTGTAACTGCAGTTGCTGAGGTTTATAACAGCACTCCAATATGGACACTTAAGGGATCAACGCCATTGGAATTAGAAGATAGAAGAAAGACTGTTGTAAAAAAAGAAAAAGAACCAGGAAGAAATGAGCCATGTCCTTGTGGTAGTGGTAAAAAGTATAAAAAATGTTGTGGTAAATAATTTGATATAATCGAGTAGGAGGTAGATAATTATTTTATCTACCGACCTCTCACACCACCGTACGTACCGTTCGGTATACGGCG
>NZ_JACSRA010000060.1 GCF_014836335.1 Clostridium cibarium | reverse complement strand
AATGGTTGGCACTATCAACCCCCATATCGGACTTTCACCGACTAGTACGTGCCCATGCTGGGCACACATAATATAGACCTGACCAAGTTAAATATGGTCAGGTCTTTTAAATATCATCAAGAACATTGTAAAATAAGCCACGTGTTATCACAATTTTTATTTTTTAAATCTACCTCTTTTATGTAGTAATGAATATTATCTGAGTAACCTAATAGCTTAGATAAATTTTCTCCACTAGTCTTATATCTATCTTTCTCTAAAAAGTCATTGCACTCATCCCACAAATCATAATTATCAAATATTTCTTCACAATTCATCTGTGCTAAAAAACTTAAAGGACTATTTTTTATCTCATGAGAAAATGGATCTTCCCAAGTAAAGTAATACCACTGAAATCCTTTTGGCAAATCTGGATATCCTCCAGATTTTGATACTACAATTGGTAATGATTTAGATTTATTTTTATCAAAGCAAATTTGTTTATTTACAAACAATATTATCTAGATCACATTGTCAGCACTTTTATGCAAAGTGAATCCTTAGAGGCCTATTGCCACCCGTCTATGCGTTATCTTTTGGATTATGACAAAAATAACGACACAGAGCTTGCATATACATTATATATGTACATTCTTAATGAGCGTAACTTGCTAAATCCATCAAATGCTATACATGTTCACCGTAACACATTGATCTATCGACCTATACATATAATACTCTAATTCCATTTCACACCAAAATTAGAACCTTCATTTTGCCACTGACGGTCAAACCAGAACTTCCCACTAACATTATATATTTTATCATCTAAAGTCAATGTTCATTAATAATCATATTTGAAATTTTATACAGAGCTTTTTATCTAATCCTTCATCTGTTTCACTTATCTCTGCATAATCTAAAGGGTATATTTTATTATCTCCATAGTAGCAACCAATTGTTTCATCTGTAATTGAAAGGTTTGAATTGATAATAGATACTTTATCAGGTTGCTTCATTAATTCTTTTAAATAAAAAAATAGTGTCTCAAGACAATATTTCACAATCAAATTGTTCAAGATATCAAAAAAAATTTAGAGAAAAATATAAAGATAAAGATATAAAGATAAAGATATAAAATAGCATAATAAATTTTTAGGATGATGTACAATTGCAAAAAGTGCCCCCTATAGGCGCACTCTTAAACATAAGATACTGATAACTTTTAAATACTAAAATCGACCTTCATTCTTTTGAAATTTAATATTCATGTAGTATGTAGGCTGCATTATTTTTTATATATAAAATTATTGACTGTAAAACCGACTAACCTTAACAATATCAAATTGTAAAATACCTTCTTGATATTTCTAAAACTGTAAGTTATACACTCCTCATGTGATTTGTTACCACACTGTTACATTAGAATACCCACTACTTTGATATCCTTCTGTTGCAAACATTTGGTAAGCCCAATTTCTACCTAAATTCATTCCACAATTTCTCCATGCATTCACATGATTGCTAAAAGTGATTGCATTGTTAGCCCCCATTGGTCTCTTTGAAGTTCTAACACTCCAATACTGCTTAAATGTTGAACTATTACTATCAATGGAAGGTGCGTTATATCGTGTGGTCTCATATATATCATATGTTCCTCCATCACTATTTACACTTCCCTTATATATTCCAGTTGGCCTATAAGTTCCCCAACTGTCAACAACATAGTATTCTATAAGAGGACTTCTTGTCCACCCATATAGAGACAAATATCCATTACCAGATGGTGAAAAAGCTCCAGCATTATAGTTTATTGTTCTAGATGGTGATCCAACATTCCAACCTTTACCCACAACAAAATTCCCACAATTTGACCATGAAACACTATAATTGCCACCAGATCCATTAGTAGCATTTACTGTTCCACCACCATCAGTCCAATTTTGCCAATAGTTTGTTGTTTCTGCAGATGCTTTTACTGCAAACAAACTAGTAATACTTATTAAAATTGTACAAAATAACATTGAGATTTTTTTAAACATAATTTACCCCTCCCGTAAAATGTTTCTATTTTAAACTACCTACATACTACTCTTTTATAAATCGCTCTCTTTTATCCTCATTGTAACATATTACAAAAATTGTATATAGTTACTTTAGTTATATCTTTTATACCACTTTTATTGTAAAAAGTTCAGTGTTATTATACTCAAGACATTCCTCACCCCCATCTTTTAGAGTATTTATTAAAAATTTACATGCTATCAATTAACCAGTTTATTTATCTAAAAGTCATCTCCATTATGAAAAATCCCCGAAACTAATCAGTCTGAGGGATTATAAAACACACTTCAATATTTACTTAAAAGTCCTAAAGCCTAAATATAATTTTACATCTACACCTCTAACTCCAATCTCTTTATAAATTTTAAAGAGTTTTTTTACTAGTTTCCTACAGGATCATCTTCTCTATAAACAATGTAAATTGGTAGTTCTACTGGAATTTAAGAGAGTCTTTCTTTTTTATAAAGCTTGCTTAATCCCTTCATTAAATAGTAGAAAAAGCCTATACTAAAGACCTTACCACAATACGGATCTTCTTCATATTTTTTTACTACATTTAAATCGCTGCATATCCATGCAAATTGACTTCCATCAGCTTCGAACCTTTTATTATGGTTTCCCAAAGTTAAGACATTTATAATTTTACATTTCTTTTTTTTGCAAAAATCTTCCTTTTCAATAGAGCAAATTATATATTCCTGTGCTAGAAAAGATCCAAAGCTATGACCAAATAAGAACATAGGTAACTTTGGATGTTTCTTCTATTGTACTAGTAGTTTTACCATGTCCACGATGATCAAAAGCATATACAATAAAACCATTTATATTGAGATATTCTGAACATTCATCATATCTACTTGAATGTTCAGCCATACCCATTTGTAGTTAATATTGAGGAGGCTACTAAGCAAAACAATACTTTTCGTACCGCTTTATGGACAGGAGAAAATCTACAGCTTACACTTATGAGCATCACTGTTGGAGGCGAAATTGGTTTAGAAATTCACCCTGAAACAAATCAATTTCTGCGTATTGAAGATGGTGAAGGTATCGTTAAGATGGGGCGCAGAAAAGACTCTTTGGATTTTCAACATAAAGTATATGATGATTTTTCTTTCATCATACCTGCTGG
>NZ_JACSRA010000005.1:81730-175490 GCF_014836335.1 Clostridium cibarium | reverse complement strand
TTCTTAAACATCTTAGTAAGAGTTTTTTATTTAAGATATTTACAAAACTTTACTAAAATGGATTTTTAACAACTATAAAATTAAAAAATAGAATAGTTTTTATTAATAATATTTTAAATGCTGTTAAATTTTCTTTAATAATTTATAAATATAATGTTTGTTTTAATTAACTATAATGGAACGAGCTTTATCGGTATGAATATATTTAGAAAATTTAATGGCATTAATTTTTTAATTTTATATAATGAGCTTAATATTTTTTGAATTTTTTAGGTGCTTTTGATTGACTTAAAAGATTTAATTTATATAAAAATTATCTAAAATAACAGCAATAATAAAAAGGGAGGCAAAAAATTATGACTAAAAAACAAAGTGTAGATGTTTTAAAAGAAGAAAAGTTATATCAATTAACATCATATCAAAAAGATATATGGATTCAACAATGTTTGTATCCAAATAGGCAACTTTACAATATTGGGGGATGTTTTGTTATTGAAGGAAACATAGATTATGGAAAATTTCAGAAGGCTATTAATATCTTAATTGAAGAAAATGATGCTTTAAGAATAAAGATTATAAAAAGAGATGGTGAATATTATCAAAAAATTGTACCAGAAATAGATTACCATCTAGAATTTCTTGATTTCTCATGTGGGAATGGTTCCATAGAAAAAAGTAAAGAATGGATTGAAAATGAGGCTATAAAGCCATTTGATATGTATGATAATTTTCTGTTTAAGTTTAGTTTAGTAAAGGTTAATGAAAATCTATTTTATTGGCTTATGTTAACTCATCATGTAATTACAGATGGATGGGGATGTTCATTCTTAATGGGGGAAATGGTTAATATTTATAATAGCCTTATAAGTGGTTCAGAGGATGAAATTTCAGTAGAAAAGAAAAATAACTCTTATGTTGATTTTATTATGGACAATATTGATTATTTAAAGTCAGAAGCATATAAAAAAAATTCTGAATTTTGGGAAAAATATTTAAAAGAAGTGCCTGAACCTCTTATGAATAGAAAAGGGAAAAAAATACAAGACACAATTACAAGTTCACGAAAAACATTGAAAATAAGTTGGAAAATCTATGAAAAACTTATTGAATATTCAAAGGAAAAAGGGTGTTCAACATTTCATTCTATTTTAGCAATTGTGCATATGTGTTTTAGTAAAATATATGATAAGAATGAGTTAACTATAGGAATACCTATATTAAATAGAAAAAATGCAAAACAAAAAAATACATTTGGGCTTTTTGTAAATTTGATTCCATTAAAAATTGCTAGTGATGGAAATGAAACTTTTGATGTTGTTGCAAATAGAATAAAAAAAGATTTACTACAATGTTATAGGCATCAAAAATTTCCTTTGGGTGAAATTTTAAAATTAGCTAATAATGATTCTGAAAATAAAAGAAATGTTTTTGATATAACCTTATCATTTGAAAAGTTTGATTTTGATAAACGATTTGATGGACATAAGACAACTACAAAAGCTTTAGTTAATAAGAGTGAAGAAAATGCTTTAGCTATATTTGTAAGAGAATATGCTGAAGGACAAGATGTTGAAATTGATTTTGATTATAGATTTGATGTTTTTGATGATAATTTTCCTATTGAAAATGTTATGTCATATTTTCAATTTTTATTGCAAGATGTTATAAATAATCCTTGTAATTCAATATCTCAGTTTAAAATATTGAATCCAATTGAAAGACAAAAAATACTTTATGATTTTAATAATACAAAGGCTGATTATTCAAAAGATAAAACAATGCACCAATTATTTGAAGAACAAGTAGAAAAGACACCTAATAATTTAGCTGCTGTATTTGAAGGAAAAGAAATAACATATAGGGAATTGAATGAAAAATCAAATCAATTAGCAGCTTTCCTTAAGAGTAAAGGAGTAAATGCAGGTGAACCAGTAGCCATAATTATGGAACGTTCTATGGAAATGATTATAGGTGTGATGGGAATATTAAAATCAGGTGGAGCATATGTGCCAATAGATCCTAGTTTCCCAATAACAAGAATAGGGAAAATGATAGAAAATAGTAATATTTCATTTATTGTATCGCAGAGTGAACAAAGTGAACTCGTAAAAGAGTTGCAAAAAGAGAATAGTATAAAAAATGTAATTTATATGGATGAAGAACCAGTAAAATCTGAAGATGAAAATATTGCAACATTAAGTGACCTTTTAAAACTACCAAAAGAAAATTTAGGAGTATTAAGTACACCACAGGATGTAGCATACATAATATATACTTCAGGTTCAACAGGAATACCAAAAGGAGTAGTTGTAAAGCACCAACCAGCAATAAATTTAATTGAATGGGTAAATAAAAAATATAATGTATGTGAAAAAGATCAAATACTATTTGTTACTTCATTCTGTTTTGACTTATCAGTATATGATATATTTGGAACTTTAGCTACAGGCGGGTCTATAAGAATGGCATCTAAGGATGAAGTTAAGGATTCACAAAAATTACTTAATATTATTTGTGAAGAACCAATTACTTTTTGGGATTCTGCTCCAGCAGCGCTACAACAGGTTGTTCAGTTGCTTCCAAAAGATAAGGCAGTTGCTAAAAATGGTAAGCTGAGATTAGTTTTCCAAAGTGGAGATTGGATTCCTATTACTCTTCCAGATGTTATGGAAAAAGCTTTCCCTGGTGTAAAGGTAGTTAGCTTAGGTGGTGCAACTGAAGCAACAATATGGTCAAATTATTATGAAATAGATAAAGTAGATCCTAATTGGATAAACATACCATATGGAAAGCCTATACAAAATGCAAAATACTATATATTAGATTCAAATCTAAATCCATGCCCAATGGGAGTAGCTGGAGACTTGTATATTGGAGGAGAATGTCTTGCAGAAGGCTATGCAAATGACTTAAAGCAGACAAATGAAAGATTTATAGGAAATCCATTTGTACAAGAAGGAAATGAAAAGATGTACAAAACAGGGGATATGGCTAGATGGATGCAAGATGAGAATATGGAATTATTAGGAAGAAAAGACCATCAGGTTAAAATAAGAGGCTATAGAATTGAAATTGGAGAAATAGAATATCAACTATTGAAATATGAATCTATAGAAGAAGTTTTTGTTATAGCAAGAGAAGATGAAGGAAAAAATAAATATCTTTGTGCATATATAGTGGCAAAAGAAGAATTAACTGTAGCAGAATTAAGAAAATATTTAGGAGATCTATTACCAATATATATGATTCCTTCATATTTCATACAAATTGATAAAATGCCTATAACAAGTAATGGGAAAATAGATAGAAAGTTACTTCCAAAACCTGGAGAAAAAATAAATACAGGAAAAGTTTATCAAGAAGCTACAAATGAAATAGAAAAGAAGTTAGTAGAGATATGGCAAGAAAATTTAGAAGTAAATAAAATAGGAATAAATGATAACTTCTTTGATATTGGAGGAGATTCATTAAATGCAGTAAGAATTATAGCTGAAATACATAAAAGCTTAAATGTTGAAATTTCACTTAGAGATATGTTTGATTTTAGTGAAATAAAGACATTAGCTGAGCAAATTCAACAAAGAAATAAAACTGACTTCAAATTAATAAGTAGTGTGGAGAAAAAAGAATACTATGAATTATCTTCTGCACAAAAGAGATTATTTGTTATAAAACAATTTCAAGATGCAAGTATAAATTATAATATGCCTTCAGTAACTATCATTGAAGGAAAGTTAGATGTAGAGAAGTTTGAAAATGTATTTAAAGAGTTAATTAAAAGGCATGAATCATTAAGAACTTCATTTGAAATTGTAAATGGAATACCTATGCAAAAGATTCATGAAGAAATAGATTTTCATATAGAGTTTATTGAAAAAGATGAAAAAGAACTTACAGAAGTAATAAAACAGTTCTTAAAACCATTTGATTTAAGCAAGGCGCCACTTTTAAGAGTAACTTTAGTTAAGCTAGATGAAGAAAGACATGTTATGCTTTTTGATATTCATCATATAGTATCAGATGGAGTTTCTATGGAAATCATCTTAAAAGAAATTGGACAAATATATGAAGATAAAGGAATAAAAGAGTTAGAAATACAATACAAAGAATTTTCACAATGGCAAAAGGAATTCTTAACATCAGAGATTGCCAAAAAGCAGGAAGAATATTGGCTAAGAGAGTTTTCAGGAGAAATACCAGTGCTTAACATGCCAACAGATTATCCAAGACCATCTGAACAAAGCTTTGAGGGAGATAAAATAAACTTCAAATTAGATAAAAAAGTGACAAAGCATTTAAAAGAAATATCTACCCAAATAGGTGCAACATTATATATGACAGTTGTTGCTGCATATAACGTATTGTTGGCAAAATATACAGGACAAGAAGATATAATTATAGGATCTCCTGTAGCTGGAAGAACTCATGAATCATTTCAAAATGTAGTTGGAATGTTTGTTAATACAATAGCATTAAGAAATTATCCTGAGTCAAATAAGAATTTTATAGAGTTTCTAAAAGAAGTAAAGAGAAAATTTTTAGAAGGTTATGAAAACCAAGATTATCAATTTGAAGAATTAGTAGTACGTCTTGATGTAGAAAAAGATTTTAGTAGAAATCCTTTATTTGATACTATGGTAGCTTGGCAAAATGTAGATATACGTGAAACCAATATAGCAGGATTAAATTTTGTTCCATATGACTTTAATGCTAATATAGCAAAGTTTGATTTAACATTGCTTGTATATGAAGGTGAAGACGGATTAGAATGCACTTTTGAATATTGTACAAAGTTGTTCAAAAAGGGCACTATAGAAAAGTTTGCAACAAGTTTTGGAAAAATATTATGTCAAGTAGTGGAAAATCCTAAAACAACAATTTCAGAACTAGAAATTATTAATGAGTCTGAAAAGAAAAAAGTTCTTTACGATTTTAATAATACAAAAGCTGATTATTCAAAAGATAAAACAATGCACCAATTATTTGAAGAACAAGTAGAAAAGACACCTAATAATTTAGCTGCTGTATTTGAAGGAAAAGAAATAACATATAGGGAATTGAATGAAAAATCAAATCAATTAGCAGCTTTCCTTAAGAGTAAAGGAGTAAATGCAGGTGAACCAGTAGCCATAATTATGGAACGTTCTATGGAAATGATTATAGGTGTGATGGGAATATTAAAATCAGGTGGAGCATATGTGCCAATAGATCCTAGTTTCCCAATAACAAGAATAGGGAAAATGATAGAAAATAGTAATATTTCATTTATTGTATCGCAGAGTGAACAAAGTGAACTCGTAAAAGAGTTGCAAAAAGAGAATAGTATAAAAAATGTAATTTATATGGATGAAGAACCAGTAAAATCTGAAGATGAAAATATTGCAACATTAAGTGACCTTTTAAAACTACCAAAAGAAAATTTAGGAGTATTAAGTACACCACAGGATGTAGCATACATAATATATACTTCAGGTTCAACAGGAATACCAAAAGGAGTAGTTGTAAAGCACCAACCAGCAATAAATTTAATTGAATGGGT
Organism: Clostridium cibarium; assembly: GCF_014836335.1. Classification (GTDB taxonomy): domain Bacteria; phylum Bacillota; class Clostridia; order Clostridiales; family Clostridiaceae; genus Clostridium; species Clostridium cibarium. Next base: position 169,951 of record NZ_JACSRA010000005.1, on the reverse strand, counting down.
AAATAAAAAATATAATGTATGTGAAAAAGATCAAATACTATTTGTTACTTCATTCTGTTTTGACTTATCAGTATATGATATATTTGGAACTTTAGCTACAGGCGGGTCTATAAGAATGGCATCTAAGGATGAAGTTAAGGATTCACAAAAATTACTTAATATTATTTGTGAAGAACCAATTACTTTTTGGGATTCTGCTCCAGCAGCGCTACAACAGGTTGTTCAGTTGCTTCCAAAAGATAAGGCAGTTGCTAAAAATGGTAAGCTGAGATTAGTTTTCCAAAGTGGAGATTGGATTCCTATTACTCTTCCAGATGTTATGGAAAAAGCTTTCCCTGGTGTAAAGGTAGTTAGCTTAGGTGGTGCAACTGAAGCAACAATATGGTCAAATTATTATGAAATAGATAAAGTAGATCCTAATTGGATAAACATACCATATGGAAAGCCTATACAAAATGCAAAATACTATATATTAGATTCAAATCTAAATCCATGCCCAATGGGAGTAGCTGGAGACTTGTATATTGGAGGAGAATGTCTTGCAGAAGGCTATGCAAATGACTTAAAGCAGACAAATGAAAGGTTTATAGCAAATCCATTTGTACAAGAGGGAAATGAAAAGATATATAAAACAGGGGATATGGCTAGATGGATGCAAGATGGCAATATGGAATTCTTAGGAAGAAAAGACCATCAAGTTAAAATAAGAGGCTATAGAATTGAAATTGGAGAAATAGAATATCAATTATTAAAACATGAATCTATAGAAGAAGTTTTTGTTATAGCAAGGGAAGATGAAGGAAAAAATAAATATCTTTGTGCATATATAGTAGCAAAAGAAGAATTAACTGTAGCAGAATTAAGAAAATATCTAGGAGATTTATTACCAATATATATGATCCCTTCATATTTCATACAAATTGATAAAATGCCTATAACAAGTAATGGAAAAGTGGACAGAAAAGTGCTTCCTATGCCAGATGGAAGTATAAATACAGGAAAAACTTATGAAGAAGCTACAAATGAAATAGAAAGAAATTTAGTAAGCTTATGGAATGAAGTTTTAGGAATAAGTAGGATAGGGATTAATGATAATTTCTTTGATCTTGGAGGGGATTCAATAAAAGCAATACAAATAGTATCTCGTATGAACACAATAAATTTAAAAATAGAAATAAAAGATTTGCTTAAAAATCCTACAATAAAGGAAATATCTAAGAAAGTAAAAGTAGTTAATAAACAGATAAAGCAAGATACTGTAAGTGGACAAGTACCTCTAACTCCAATACAAAAATGGTATTTAGAGCAGAAAACAGAAGATATAAACCATTTTAATCAAGCTGTTATGCTATATAGTGAAAATGAATTTGATCCAAATGTTATTAAAAAAGTGTTTAAAAAGATAATTGAGCATCATGATGTTCTAAGAATGAAATATACAAAAGATGAAAATGGAGTATTACAGTATTGTAATCATATAGAAGAAACTGAAATAGACATTATAGAAAAAGATTTGAGAGATAATTTGAATTTTGAACAAGTAATGGAAGAAGAAGCAAATAAACTACATAAAAATATAAACTTAAGTAATGGCCCATTATTTGCATTAGAAATTTTCAAAACAGATAAAGGAGAATATTTGCTAATTGGTATTCATCACATGGTAGTAGATGGAATATCATGGAGAATACTATTGGAAGATTTAGCTTCAGGGTATAAACAGGAATTGTGCAATGAAGAGATAAAATTTCCAAGGAAAACAAATTCTTATAAAGAATGGGCTGAAAAGCTTGAACTTTATGCAAATAGTCAAAAAGCATTAAAAGAAATAAGCTATTGGACATCTATAGAAAATATGTATGTTGAGCCTTTACCAAAAGATAAAATCATAGAGAAAAATATGGTGCTGGACAATAAAGTAGTTCAAGTTTCGTTAACAGAGGAAAAAACTAAACAGTTATTGAGGGATGTAAATAAGGCTTATAATACAGAAATAAATGATATATTAATAACTGCTTTATGTTTCACAGTGAAGAATTGGACAGGAAAAAATAATGTACTTATAAATTTAGAAGGCCATGGAAGAGAAGAAATAATAGAAGATATAGATATTACAAGAACAATAGGATGGTTTACATCAATGTATCCTGTAGTATTTGATATGTCAAAATCAGAAGAAATAGCATATCAAATAAAAAAAATAAAAGAAACTTTAAGAAATGTTCCTAATAAGGGAATAGGATATGGCATATTGAAGTACTTAACAAAAGCTGAAAATAAACAAGAAAATGATTTTAATAAAAAAGTTGAGATATGTTTCAATTATTTAGGACAGTTTGATATTCAAGAAGATTTACCAATATTTGGTATTTCTTCTATGTCTACAGGACAAGCTATAAGCGAAAAACTAGAAAAAGAACATTCTATTGAGATAAATGGAAAAGTATCACAAGGTAAATTGATACTAGAGATTAGCTACAATAAAAATGAATACAATGAAGAAACAATAAATATCTTTGCAAATAATTATATAAGTAATTTAGAAAATATATTAGCTCATTGTTTAGATAAAGATACAGTTGAATTAACTCCAAGTGATTTTGGTGATGATGATATGCTTTCAATTGAAGAACTAGATTTTATAAATGATTTATTTGATTAATTTATATGAAGAAGGAGATGTATTAATTGAGAAAAAATAATAAAATTCAAAAAATATATTCATTAACACCAATGCAAGAGGGAATGTTATTTCATGCTATGGATAATAATAAAAGCTCAAGCGTGTATTTTGAGCAAATTGTGCTTAATTTAGATGGTTATATCGATATAGAAGTATTACAAAAAAGTTTTAACATATTGCTTCAGAGATATGATATTTTAAGAACAGCTATTGTATATGAAAAGATTGAAAAACCAAAGCAAGTTGTATTAGCAGAAAGAGCTTCAGATATAACTTTTAAAGATATATCAAATCTAGAAGAAGAAGAAAAAAAGACTTATATAGAAGAATTTAAAAAAGCTGATATTAAACGAGGGTTTAATCTAACCAAAGATACCCTTATAAGAATATCAGTAATAAAGAAAGATTCTAATTCATTTAGTTTAGCATTAAGTTTTCACCATATTATAATGGATGGATGGTGTTTAGGGATTGTATTTAAAGAATTATTTCAAATATATGTAAGTCTAAAAGAAAATAAAGATTTAGAAGAGAAAGAAATTTATCCATACAATGATTATATACAATGGTTCTATAAACAAAATAAAGAGGAAGCAATTGAATATTGGAATAAGTATCTTGAAGGTCTTGAAAAAGAAACTATAGTTCCTAATTTTTCAAATAGTGTTGACAAAAAACAATATGTATTAAAAGAGCATATATTTGAAATGGAAGAAAACCTTACAGATAAGTTAAAATTAATTGCAAAAGAAAATAAAGTAACAGTAAATACTGTTTTTCAATCACTGTGGGGGATAGTTCTGCAAAAGTATAATAATACTAAAGATATTGTATTTGGTTCTGTAGTATCTGGTAGACCTCCTGAAATAAAAGGAATTGAAGAAATGGTAGGACTATTTGTAAATACCATTCCAGTTAGAATAAATTGTGATAAAGAAATGAATTTCATAGAATTAATAAAGAAAATTCATGAAGAATCAACTTCCTCAACTGGTTATCATTATGTTCCATTATCAGAAATACAGTCAAATACAGATTTAAAGCATAATCTTATAAATCATTTAGTAGGTTTTGAAAATTATCCTTTACAAGATGATATTAATAGTTTCTTTGGAAACAAAGATTTATTAGGATTTAAAGTTGCTGATATTGATATATATGAACAAATAAATTATGACTTTAATATAATTGTAGTTCCAGGAGATAAGTTAAAGATTCGTCTTAGCTACAATGAAACTGTTTATAAAAAAGAAGATATAAAAAATATAGAAGATCATATGAAACAAGTTTTATCTGAAATCATTGAAAATCCTGAAGTAAAAATAAAGGATATAGGAATTGTAACAGAGGAAGAAAAACAAAAAATATTATTTGATTTCAATAATATAGAGAATTTATATCCTAAAGATAAAACAATTCATGAATTATTTATAGAGCAAGTTAATAGAACTCCTAATAAGGCTGCAGTTGTATTTAAAGGAATTGAATTTACATATAAAGAAATAGATGAAAAGTCAAATAGATTAGCCAATTATATTAAAAAACAGGAAAATGAAAAGTCTGATTTTTTAATAGGTGTCTTAATGGATAGTAGTGAAAAAATGCTTATTTCAATATTAGGTATATTGAAAGCAGGAGGAGCTTATGTTCCAATTGATCCAGAATATCCAGAGGAAAGAATAAAATATATAATTGATGATGCTAAAATAAAGCTAATGCTATCAACCACAGAACATATAAGGGTATTAAATAGACTTCAGTGGGAATGTGAAACATTTGATACATATATATGTTTAGACAAAGAAAATGTGTATGAAGCTGAAGAAAAGGAAGAAAATGAGTTAATGAATACACGACTTTGGCAACAGGTAGCAGATAGTGCAAATGACGATATAGAAGGTGGCGGATGGAAAAATAGTTACACTGGTGAAGATCTAAGCAGAGAAGAAATGGATGAATACTCAAGTAATATATTTAAAAAGCTTAAGCCATATTTGAATAAAAATGTAAGAGTGTTAGAAGTAGGTTGTGCATCAGGTTTAAGTATGTTTAAAATAGCTCCATTAGTAAATATGTATTATGGGACAGACCTTTCTTATAATATTATAGAGAAAAATAAAAAGAGGGTAAAAGAAGAACAAATATCAAATATCAAATTAGCATGCCTTCAAGCAGGAGAGATAGATCAACTTGAAGATGATAATTTTGATATTGTAATTATAAATAGTGTAATACAATGTTTTCATGGACATAACTATTTAAGAAAAGTAATAGATAAAGTAGTAGATAAGATAGGAGAAAAAGGAATTCTATTTATTGGTGATGTAATGGATCAGGATTTAAAATCAAATTTAATTGAATCGTTAATAGAATTTAAGGATACCCATTCAAATTTAAATTATAGAACAAAAACTGATTTCTCAAATGAACTTTTTGTTTCAAGAAGCTTCTTTGAAGATATAGTTATAGATGTTAAAGAAGTGAAAAGTGTAAAGTTTACTGATAAAATACATACAATTGAAAATGAATTAACTAAATTTAGATATGATGCCTTGTTTGAAATTGACAAAAAAGTGGACAATAAAATTGTAGCTAAAAAACATAAATGTCAGCTAGGTACAGGTATTTTAGAAGAATATAGTGAAAATTATACTAAATCTTTAGCTAAATCTAGTGATTTAGCATATGTAATTTATACATCAGGAACTACAGGTAATCCTAAAGGAGTAATGATAGAACATAGGTCTTTAGTTAATTTATGTTTTTGGCATAATGAATATTTTCAAGTAACTGAAAATGATAGAAGTACAAAATATGCAGGGGTTGGTTTTGATGCTTCTGTGTGGGAAATGTTCCCTTACATCATTTCAGGAGCTACTATTTATATAATTGAAAATAATATAAAATTGGATATAAAAAAATTAGAACAATTTTATAATGATAATTCTATTACTATAAGCTTTTTGCCAACTCAAATTTGTGAGCAACTTATGGAAGAATGTAATTTTAAAAGTTTAAGAAAAGTTCTAGCTGGAGGAGATAAGTTAAAGAAATATTTCAATAAAGAATATGATTTGATTAACAATTATGGACCTACAGAAAATACAGTAGTTACAACAAGTTTCGTTGTGGATGGAAAGTATGAAAACATTCCAATAGGAAAACCTGTGTCAAATTCTAAAATATATATTTTAGATAAAGATGAAAATTTACAACCAGTTGGAATACCAGGAGAACTTTGTATTTCAGGAACTGGGTTAGCAAGAGGATATGTTAATAATTTATCTTTAACAAAAGAGAAGTTTGTAGAAAATCCATTTGAAAATGGAGAAAGAATATATAAATCTGGAGATTTGGCAAGATGGTTACCAGATGGGAATATAGAGTTTTTAGGTAGAATAGATAATCAGGTAAAAATCAGAGGATTTAGAATAGAACTAGAGGAAATAGAAAGTCAAATTCTAAAATATGAAAAAGTAAAAGAAGTTGCACTTGTAGTAAAGGAAACAGGAAATGAAGATAAAAGCATTTATACATATATAGTTTCGGATGAAAAAATACAAGTTCAGCATTTAAAAGAGTTTTTATCAAAAACATTACCATATTATATGATTCCAGCATATTTTATACAAATTGATGATATGCCAATAAATGCAAATGGAAAAATAGATAAAAAAGCTTTATCTAAATTAGCTAATAATGTAAATGAAAAAATATCTTTTGAGTCACCTCGAAATGAATTAGAGGAAAAACTTGCAAATATATTGAAAGAAGTATTAGGAATAAGCAATGTTGGAATAAATGAAGATTTTTTTGAGCTAGGAGGAGACTCATTAAAAGCAATAAGATTTGTCTTAAAATGTGAGCAAATTGGAATGAGCTTGAAAATAAATGATATATTCCAATATTCAAGTATAAAAAAGATTTCTGAATACTTGGGAATTTTAGGCGATGAGAATGGCTTGATAAATGATGTTGAGAAAGCTTCAAAAGCTATAACAGATAAATTTACAGTTAGAAATAAATTTATAAAGTATAATGTTGAAGAAAAAGAATATTATGTTTTATTTATAGATAATTCAAAAACAGTAGAGTTAAATGAAATAACTAAATTTATAAAAGAAAAAATGCATAAAAGCATATATCCTCATTATATGAGAGCTATATCTATGATGCAGTTATCTGAAAAAATATCTATGCAAATGGATCCAATACAATTTTCAGAAAGCATAAATTTAAAAAATGAACTTTTAATAGAAAAAAGTAAAGAGTTAATGGAGAAAGTGGAACAAGAAGAATCTAAGTTTAATGATGCTGTACTTACACAAGACATATTAAAAAGATATGAGATTGCTCCTTGTCAAGAATTTCATATAAAGTACTCAGAAAAATCTGGTATTGCAATTAGAATTGAACGTTATTTAGATATGAATATTCTAGAAAAAGCAATATTACATTTGGTTTCAAAACAAGGATTATTGAGAAGTATATTAGTAAAAGAAAAAGAAGAATATTTCTGGGAAGAATATAGTGTCCCAGAAAAACTTTCAATACCTTATGTGGATTTATCTGAATTTGCATTAGATTTTAACAGTAGGTTTTTAAAAGATAGTATAGAACAATATTTTATAAAAGGATATAAAAAAGAAAATTCTCTTTTATATAAAATGTTATTGGTAAGAGAAAACTTAAAAGATTACCTTTTAGTTTTACCTTTTTCGCATGCTATATTTGATGCCATGAGTAGTGAGATTATATCAAGAAAGATATTTGAATATTACGATATTCTTGAAAGTGGCCAAGATATTAATGATGTAGAAATTGAGAGTTATGAACGTTATGTAGAGCAAGTAAGAGGGGGAGCACAATCTATTACAGAAGAAGAAATAATAGATGCTTTTGAACTAAAAGAATTTGAAAAGTATTTATCAAAAATAGAAGAAACATCTCCAGAATATGAGCCATCGAAAATAGCAGCGTTTAATTATGATATAAACTTAGGTGGTATGGAAAAGACTAACTCTGAATTTGATCCTTCAGCAGTATCATTAGAACTTGTGAATCGAGTTTGTAAAAAGCACTTTGGGATTTCTAAAGTTCCAATATATATGATAGGGTATGGAAGAAAATATAAAGAAAAAACATACTTTAATACAATTGGGGAATTTATTGATTTAATACCTATATTGGGATATGAAGATGACAAAGATAATAGAGGAGTTATGGAAAAAGCCAAAGATAAAGTAAATATATCATCAAAACATGGAATTAACTTTTTTAATTTCTTATTTGGGAAAGAAAGCTTAGAAAATAAGAAAGTACAATACCTTATGAAAAATCACTCTTTAGAAAAGTCCATAATTTTCAATTTTCAAGGTAAATTTAAAAAAGATGAAGACGAGTTTATGAAAAATTTAATTTTAGAAAATAATAATGAAATGCTTGGATTTATTCCAAGAATTCAGTTTAATGCAAGATGTTATGATGATATGCTTAGAATATCAGTATTTTTAAATTTTGATAAAGAAGAAGAAAAAATTAAAAATTTATTTACTGAAGAGTTAAAAAGTAGCATGTTCTAATTTGAAATTCTAAAAACAAAGAATTAAATATAATATATTCTTGATTGTTCAGCATAGTCATAGTTTCCTTTTTATAAGTTTTTAGTTAATTTACTTATATTTTAAGGATTGGCTATGCTTTTTTAGCCAGAAGTTTACCAGAAATTTAAAATAAGATGACGTGTTATTGAAGTGAGGTTTTTAGAACTCGCATTATTTTAGCATATTCTGAAGAATATTACCATATATATGGTTTGGAATATTACCATATATATGGTTTGGAATATTACCATATATATGGTTTAGAATATTTATTCTTTGGTTATTAAAGATTTTTAGCACGAGAAACATGATCTACATAAATTTTTCTGATACTTGGATATTCGCCAAGGCCTTTTAGAACACATTTAACAGAAAAACCTTCATTTTCAAATTGAGTTTTCCATGAATCCTCATCTGTACTAGCCATGTCATTTATAGCGTGATCTCCTGCAACTACCATAAGAGGCATAAGAATAATTTTCTTAGGATTAAAAGCTTTTATAGATTTTAAAATTACATCAAAATCTGGATAGGCTTCTACAGTTCCTATAAATATATTGTTAAATCCTTTTTCCTTAAACATATAATCTAAAGCAGCATATGTAGTGTTTACATAATGTGTAGTTCCGTGTCCCATACAAACAAGTGCTGCATCTTGGTTCATATAACTAAATTCTTCAGATATAGTATTAATTAGGTTAATATAATCTTCTTGAGTAGTTAAAAGAGGATTGCCCAACTTTATAGAATTAAAATAATGTCTATATTTATGTAAAGCTTCAATCATTAAATCATTTTCTACACCATTTAGTATATGAGTGGGTTGTACTAATAAATCTTCTATACCATCTTCTCTCATCGTATTAAGAGCTTCAACTACAGTATTAATTTTAATACCATCTCTTTTAAATACTTTTCTAATAATCATATTACTTGTAAAAGCTCGATATATTTTATAATCTGGATAGTTATTGTGTATATCATCTTCAATTGCTTTAATATTTTTTTCTCTTGTATAATTATAGCTTGTTCCAAAACTTACAACAAGAAGACCTTTTTTGCAAACTTGCGACATAATTACCTCCCTATGTTAATTAATATTTTCAATATATGATTGAAGAGTTTCTAATGTTTTAGGCACTGGTAGAGAAGAAGCTAAGAGGTTTTTCTTACACAGACTTTCAAACAATTCTAAAATCACAGGTTTTTTCAAATTTGTTTTTAATAAAAGTTCGTTATCTTTAAAAATATCTTCTGGAGTACTTTTTTTTAAGATAGTTCCTTCATGAAATAGGACTATTGTATCTGCCCATTTAAATGCATGATCAACATCGTGGGTAGAAATTATAACAGTTATCCTCTTATCGCTTAATTTATTAATAATACCATAAATCATATCAGTATGTTTAGGATCTAAAGCTGAAGCTGGTTCATCTAACAGAACTACTTCTGGTTCCATAACTAAAATATCAGCTATAGACACTTGCTTTTTTTGTCCGCCACTTAAATTATGAGTTGGTTTTAAACGAAAAGGATAGATATCTAAATCTTCAATTATACTTTCAACCTTTAAGCGAGCCTCTTTTTCATTAATTCCTAAATTTAATAATCCAAAGGATATTTCTTGAAATATATTTGCAGAAAATAATTGGTTATCTGGATCTTGAAATACAATTCCAACTTTACTTCTCAAATCAATAAGACCTTTTCTTGAATAGTTTATAGGTGAATTATTAAAGAATAAGCTTCCAGATTGAGGTTTGTGTATTCCATTTAAACAAAGAAAAAAAGTAGATTTTCCTGATCCGTTAGAACCCATAACTGCAATCTTTTCTCCTTTTGTGATTTCAATATTAACATCATCTAGTGCTTTAGAGCCATCTTCATAGGTATAACAAAGATGTTCAGCTTTTATAATAACATTATCCATAATATGTTACTCCTTGAATTTATACTAATATAGCAAGTGCTAAAATAAATACTTCAATTAAGATTACAACTAAAATATCTTTTGTACATATTTCGTAAGTTTCATTTAATACATGAATTTCTCCATTATAGCATCGAGATTCCATTGAATCATAAAGAGTGGAAGCTTTCTTAAAAGATCTAATTAGTAGGACAGAAAGCATTTGACTCATACTATATAGTGAGGTTTTAAAGTTTTTATTACCTAATCTAGATTTTTGCGAGGTTTGAATAGTTAATGCAATATCTAGCAGAACAAAAATATATCTATAAATCAATAGCATTAGCTCTATTATGATAAAAGGGCAATGAATTTTTTTTAAAACACTAAGTAGATCTGTAAAGGGCGTAGTTAATGTTAAAAGATATAAGCAAGATATAGAACTAATAGCTGTAAGGATTAAATTTATAGTAAAAAATAGAGAATTACTACTTATAGCTAGATAATGACTTCCAAATTCTAATGAAAATAAATCTAATGGATAAGTAGTAATATTAAATATTATTGCAACTGAACTTAGTAATAAAAATAAAAAGGGAACAGTTAAAAGTTTTAAATAATAAGTTAAGGAAATATTATTATAAAGCAAAGTAATAGCTCCCATTAAAACTAATGTAACTAAAGATATAATATTTGAACGAGCTATGACACAAATCAAAAGAATACTTATAGCAAAAAAAGATTTTAGACTTGGATCTTTATGGCGTAAGTTTGAATTATATGCTAATTTATCTATTGTTATCATTTCTATTTTCCTTTGTAAGTTTTGCGCGAGTTCTTAAAGTACCTAATCCATAACCTAATATACCGGCTCCAATAGCAGCTTGAAGACTGAATAATAATGATTCGGTTTCAGAACCAGGTGGTTCTAAAATAGGTGATGCCCAAGCTTTATAAGAAGGATTAATTTGAGATATAGATTCCTCAGCTAAGGAATCTGAACCAGCAAAATCAGAATTTTTAACTAATATTAATGGTACTGAAGCAATAAGAATACAAATTAAGAGTAATATTATAACAGTCTTTTTTTTGCTCATTAATTTATGCCTCCCTTATTAAAATATCCAAGTTCACTAAGTTCAGATTTTGCATAACTTTCAAGTCCCATAATAACAATAACAGTTAAGATTCCTTCAATGATAGCTAATGGAATTTGGGTAATAGCAAATATACTCATAAAATTAATTAAAGATGCCATAAATCCACCAACTTCTGATGGATAAGCAAGTGCTAGCTGAATAGAGGTAATACAATAAGTAAATAAGTCTCCTAAAGATGCAGCTAAAAATATAGCAATCATCTTAGGAATTTTTGCTTTTAGTGATACTTTATAAATTATATAAGATAATATAGGACCAGCAATTGCCATGGAAAAGGTATTTGCGCCTAAAGTTGTCAATCCGCCATGTGCAAGTAATATTGCTTGAAATAATAAAACTATTATGCCTACAACACTCATTACAGCAGGGCCAAATAATATAGCTCCAAGACCAGTACCAGTAGGATGTGAGCTACTACCTGACACAGAAGGTATTTTAAGTGCAGAAAGTGTAAAACAGTAAGCGCCAACCATAGCTAGAATTAGAAGTGTTTTTCTATGTTCATTAATAGTTCTTTTAATTGAAATCAAACCTAGAAATAAGAACGGAATGCATAATGCGCTCCAAAGTATACAATATGCAGGTGGCAAATACCCCTCCATTATATGCATAGCATTTGTATTTTTACCAATTCCAAAAGTTATAGTTATAATTACAGATAGTAATAAAAAGCTTTTTTCTTTTTTATTCATATAATTCTCCCCTTTTTTTAAACAAAAAAAATCGCCCTTTGAGAGTATAAAAAGGCGTAACAAAATAGAGATAAGGTTCTATTCTATTATACAAAGCTATACTCCGTAACTTTATATAGTCTCGTATCAATAGGCAGGTCTTCTGACTTAGGCGTCAAAACAGTAATCTATCTTCCCATTATTCACAGTGATATATTTCATTACTATTATTCCATTACAGCGGCGGGACCGTATGGGGATTTCACCCATTTCCCTATTATCTCTATCTATAAAATATTATAGATGAGCACCTATCGATATTAAATTGTCCTATAAATTCTAGCATCAATACAGATAACCGTCAATATTAGGAGTTTTTTTATTCTTATTTACTAAAATGTGATATTTGTTCATAATAGTATCTATAAATAAAAGTTATTTGGGAGGTAAGTATTTTGAAAAAACTTGTTCATGGTGGAGATATATATAGTGAAAGAAATATTAAAACAATTGTAGATTTTTCTGCTAATATAAATCCTTTGGGATTGCCAAAATCAGTGAAGGAAGCTATAGTAAGCAATTTAGATAATTATATGAATTATCCTGACCCATTATGCAGAGAATTAAGACAAGCTATAGCTAAGCATGAATCTACATTAGCAGATAATATTATTTGTGGTAATGGTGCAGCAGATATAATTTTTAAGATAGCTCTTGCATTAAAGCCAAAGAAAACCTTGTTAATAGCACCAACTTTTTCAGAATATGAAGAATCCATAAGATATATAGATGGAGAGATTAAATATTATGACCTAAAAGAAAATAAAGAATTTAATATAGAAAAGGACATTTTAGATTATATTACAGCAGATCTTAACATGATGTTTATTTGCAATCCAAACAATCCCACAGGTATTCCGGTTAAGTCAAAAGAGATGATTGAAATAGTTAAAAGATGTGAAGAGAAGGATGTGATTTTGGTTGTAGATGAATGTTTTATAGATTTTTTAAAAGATGAAGAGGCATATAGTATTTCAAAATTTATTGATAAGTATAAAAATCTCATAATATTAAAAGCTTTTACAAAAATTTATGCCATGGCTGGAATAAGGCTTGGATATATGATATGTTCAAATGAATTGATTTTAGATAAAGTAAATGCAATTGGACAACCTTGGAGTGTTTCTACTGTAGCTAGTAAATGTGGAGTTGCTGCTTTAAATGAAGTGGAATATGTTAAAAAGAGTAAGGAAAATATAGAAGTTAATAGGGAATACTTAATTGATGAGTTAAAAAAGCTTGGATTTAAGGTTTTTGATTCAAAAGCAAATTTTATTTTCTTTAAAGCAAATGATAAAGAGCTAAATGTTAAACTAGAGGAACATGGAGTTCTTATAAGGTCATGTAGGAACTATAAAAATTTAGGGGATGGCTTTTTTAGAATTGCAGTGAAAGGGGAGAAAGATAATATTTATTTAATTGATTGTTTGAAAAAGATAGGAGTGGTTTAGGTGTCAGTAATAATGGTTGTAATCGATGGAGCGCTGAGTTCTGATTACAATGTGTGTGAAAATATAAAAAAAATTAAATTATCTGGCAGTATAAATAATACTCCACAAGGAATGGAAGTAAATAGTTTAACTTGTATAATGAACATGTTAGGAATACCATATAAAAAAATACCTAAAGGAAGGGCATATTTAGAAGCTATTGCTTTAGGTGAAAGTATTAAAGATAATGACTTAATACTTAGATGTAATGATATAAAGATAAAAAATGGTAGACTTGCGTCTAGTAACGAGGTTTCAAGTAAAGACATTAGCAAAATTAGTAATTTCAAATTAATTGATATGGGAAGTTATAAGAATTTGCTTATAGTTAGAGATGGAAGAAAGTTTTATAAATCACTAAAGACCTTTGAGCCTCATCAGAATATAGGCGAATTAATAACAGAGATATTACCAAGTTGTGAAAACTTAGAGTTTACAAATTTTTTGATGAAACTAATTTATAAATACAACTTATATCCTTGGGGACAATCTGTAAAAGAGGAATTTCCAAGCTTTTACAGTTTGCACAATATAAATGGTGCAGTAGTTTGTAAAACAGAAATTGTAAAGGGCATTGGCAGGACAATTAAGATGTTTACACCAGATTTGCCAGGTACCACAGCAGATGTGGATACAGACTTGAATATAAAGGCAAAAACAGCTTTAGAATTATCATTTAAATATGATTTTGTTTTATTACATATCAACGGTGGAGATGAGAGTGCTCATAGAAGAAATATTGATGAAAAATTGAATTTTATGAAAAAGATAGATTGTGAAGTAATTGGATATTTAATAAGAAACTTAAAAAAAGATACATCCCTTATAGTAACATCAGATCATGGAACTAGTTCAGAAAATGGTGAGCATATAAATGATTGTGTAAAATATTACATTTATAACAATAATGTAGAAACCCAAAAGTGGATTAACAGGAATTGTAGTTTTCAGGGAAGTTGAGTAAGTTTTTATAGCATTGATATTACAATCATAGGTAATAATAATAATGAAATTGATTAGGAGGGAGAATATTATGACAAATAGAAAAACTAGAAAACAACAAAGAATACAAGCTGGTGGAAGTTCTACGGCTAATGAAGGTGGACATAATCCAAAAGAGAATAGAAAGTCTGGAAAAAGAACAGAAAGCAATGAAATAGACGAATAAGTATAATGGCAAAACTTATGGAGTAATTTTACAAAAAAAATAAACTTTTCATAGGATTTATATTTGCCTAGTGGTAAAAATAATAATGAAGTTGATTAGGAGGGATAATGTTATGAGTCATAAAAAATCAAACAATTCAGCTACTAGCAGTGCAGCACAAAATGTTGATACTTCTTCTTGTGGATGTACAAGTGGAAAGGATAATAAAAAGAATAAAAAATCAGCAGTTAATAATCAATGGAGTTAATTTGCTATAATAATAAAAAGAACTATATAAGTATTATAACTTATATAGTTCTTTTTATTAAGCATTTGCTATTCTATTTAATTCGGATGTAAAAGCTACTAATTCTTCAATACTGGCATTAGCCTCTTGAATAGCGGCAGATTGTTGCTCTGTATTAGATAAAGTTGAGTCTGAAATATCTAGAGTCTTTTTCATAGACGATTGAATTTCATTGGTAAGGTTTACTATTTGCATAGCTGTTTCCTTTGAATTTTGAGATAAATTTCTTATTTCAGTAGCAACAACTCCAAATCCCTTTCCAGCTTCACCAGCTCTTGCAGCTTCTATTGCTGCATTAAGACCTAACATCTTTGTTTGGTCAGCAATGCTTTTTATGGAATCAAGTATCGTATTAATTTGTTCAGATACTTTTTGAACATTTATAATTTCATCATTTAGTATTTGTTGATTTTCAGTAACAGTGATAGAGGTTGCTGATAGCTCTTCCATGGTTGCAGAAATCTGTGAAAAATTATCATTCAATTCGTTTGACATATTCTTTATGCTTAATTGTTGGTATCCTATTTGAGATAAAGAATTCGCAACAATAAATAAAACTTCAGCAGCAGCTTTTATATTTCTTTCTGTTGTTAATTTAACATTGTTAACAGCATCTATGTATTGATCTCCGTTTACACCTATTTCCCTAGCTGTGTTTCTATATGAATCGTGTTCAGGAGCATGTGTTAAAACTTGTCCACCAAGGATTGTTCCTATTTGAACTCCATTTACCATTATTGGAGCAGCAAAATCAATAAGCCCTGCATGACATGTATAGATATATGGTTTACCAGTTCTAGCTGCTTCTTCTCCTCCTTTTCTGTGAGATTCAGCACAACGACTTTTGCCTATGTTTGTTGATTGTGTAAGATTAAGACAAAAACTTGTATAAGAACTTGGAGTAGTAACAGGATTACCATTAACATCTACAGTTACACTAGCTATGTCCATACTTTCAGCAAAATTATCTTGGAATTTTTGCAAAAGGTTGATATCCAAAACATCTTGTAGCTTGATTTCCGATAAGTCTATTGTTTTTTCTTCATTCATAATTATTCTCCTTTTGATATTCTATTTAATTTTAGTTAATATATAATGTAAAGTAGAGCATAAATTTGAAATTTAATTTTTATAATAATAAAATAAAAAGTAAATAGTTTTTGTTTTAGAAATGATCTATATTCAATAGAAAAGAAATGAAAGATATTTTTAATAAAATAATTATACTATATATTTTATATCCGCTCAATAATGTAGAGAAATAAGATTCTTTATAATATATTTAAAAGGATGCAATAGTAGGATATACTAGTATTATATGTATTTAAAATATAGAAAATTTAATTTGTTAGGAGAATGTTGTGTTATGAACAATTTGCAAAGTCTAAGGGAAGAAATGAAGAAAAATAATTATGATTATTATATAATTCCAAGTGCAGATTCACATCAAAGTGAGTATGTGCCTGAATATTATAAAGGAAGAGCCTATATTTCTGGTTTTACTGGTTCAGCTGGAACATTATTAGTAGGAAAAGAAAAAGCTTTTTTATGGACAGACGGGAGATATTTCATTCAAGCAGAAAAAGAATTACAGGGAAGTGGTATAGAACTTATGAAAATAGCTACACCAGGATACCCTACAATAGAAGAATGGATTGAAGACAATGTAAAAGAAAATGATAAATTAGCATTTGATAGTACTGTTATTTCAGCTACTGAATTTAAAAAATATAAATCTATAGCAGAGAAAAATAAATTTGAAATAATGATGGAAAAAGATATTTTAGATGAAGCTTGGAAGGATAGACCTAAATTTCCTATGGAAAACATATTTATTCATGAAGTTGAATATTCTGGAAAATCTACAAAAGATAAGCTTTCAGATGTAAGAAAAGAAATGAAATCTCTAGGTGGAGAAAATTACATACTTACATCATTAGATGATATAGCTTGGACTTTTAACATAAGAGGTAATGATATACCTTATAATCCAGTAAGTTTGGCTTATGCAATAATAACAGATAAAGATGCTTTTTTATACATAAATAATGAAAAAGTATCAGAAACTGTTCGTGAAGAACTTTTAGAACAGGGAGTTAGTATAAAAGAATATTTAGAGATTTTTAAAGGTGTAGAAGGAATTAAAAATTCAGTTATAATTGACGCACAAAAGGTAAATGCTAAAATATATTCTTTAATATCAAAAGAAGTGAAGATAATTGAACACTTAAATATAACAACTTCTTTAAAGGCAATTAAGAATGAAGTTGAAATTCAAAATATAGAAACATCTCAAATAAGAGATGGAGTAGCTATGGTTAAATTTATAAAATGGCTTAAAGAAAATATATGTAAAACAAAAATTACTGAAATTTCAGCTTCAGATAAACTTGAAGAGTTTAGATCACAGGGAGAAAATTTCAAGGGGCTTAGCTTTAATACAATAGCAGGGTATAAAGATCATGCTGCCATGATGCATTATTCAGCTACAGTAGAAAGTCAATATGAATTAAGACCAGAGGGAATGCTACTTGTAGATTCAGGAGCACAATATTTAGATGGAACAACTGATATAACAAGAACTTTTGTATTAGGTAAATTAACTGAAGAGGAAAAAAGAGATTTTACTCTTGTATTAAAAGCTCATATTGCACTGGCTTCAGCAATATTTTTAAAAGGTGCTACAGGTGAAAATTTAGATACTTTAGCAAGAAGACCATTATGGGATTATGGAATGGATTATAAATGTGGTACAGGTCATGGAGTAGGATTTTTCTTAAATGTACATGAGGGTCCACAAGGATTTAGACAAAAAGGTAATACAACAGTATTAGAGCCTGGTATGATAGTAACAGATGAACCTGGTGTATACAAAAAAGGTAAACATGGAATTAGAACAGAAAATGTTATACTTGTAACAAAATCATCTAAGGATGATGAAATGGGGGAATTTTATAAGTTTAAAACAATATCATATGCACCTATAGACTTAGATGGAATAGATGCTAATATGCTTTCTGATGATGAAAAAACATGGTTGAATGAATATCATAAGATGGTTTATGGTAAGTTATCACAACACTTAAATGAGGAAGAAAGAGATTTCTTAAGTAAAGTTACTAGAGAGGTGTAGTAAAAGCTTAGTGCTAGAATTAGACGCTTGATACTTATGTGAGGTAAATTAATGAGCAATAATAAGAAATTAGAAAAAATTAAATTTTTAATATTTGTATGTATTGTTGTAGTAGCAATAATAATTGTTGCAACTAACTGGAGATTTATAAGAGGACTTAGGGTTGAGAAAATAGTACATTTTATTGCTGATAAAGGACCTTATGCAGTAGCAATATATTTACTTATATATGCAATAAAACCTTTTTTGGTTGTGATACCTAGTAATGTTTTAGTTATTGTTAGTGGAGTGTTGTTTGGACCAGTTAAAGGATCAATATTATCTATGATTGGATTTGGTATTTCAGGTGCTATTGCATTTTACTTAGCTAGATTTTTGGGAAAAGATTTTGTACAGAGTATAATAGGTAAAAGATTCATAAAGTTAGATGATAATATGAAGAAGGATGGATTTAGAATTCTATTTCTTTTAAGGTTACTACCAGTAATTCCTTATGATCCATTAAGCTATGCCTGCGGATTTACAAATATGAAATTTAGTTCATTCCTAGCTGCTTCAGTACTCGGTGTTTCGATTGAAACTATATGTTATTCAGTTTTAGGAAAGAATTTTAGAAATCCATTTTCTTGGAAGTTTTTTCTTCCACTACTGATAATTATAATAGTAACTATTTTTTCTAAGAAAGTCATGAAAGGAAAGAAAGATAATTAGATTAGAGCCACTAATTAAAGAATTTTATTTAATAGTGGCACTTTCCATTTTAGGCGCTAAATTTATATAATAGTAATATAGATAATAGCAGAAAACACAGAGAGGTATATAGAAAATGGACAAAATTATGAGATCAGTATGGGCAGAAATAGATTTAGATGCTGTGGAATTTAATATAAAGAATATTAGAAATTTAGTAAATGGTAAAGAAATAATAGCAGTAGTTAAAGCTGATGCTTATGGGCATGGAGCTGTAGATATAGTCCCAACTTTACTTGAAAATGGAGCTTCAAAGCTTGCAGTTGCAATGATTAGTGAAGCTATGGAGCTTAGAAATAATAATATTAATGCTCCTATTATGATATTAGGATATACACCTTTAGAATATGGTGATTTATTAATAAATAATGAAATAGAACAAACTGTTTATGACTTAGAATATGCAAAAGAATTGTCAAAAATAGCAGTGAAATTAGGAAAAAAAGCAAAGATCCATATAGCAGTAGATACTGGAATGGGGAGAATAGGATTCTTACCTAGTGATGAAAGTGTATATAAAGTTTGTAATATTGCAAAGCTAGAAGGAATAGATTTAGTTGGTATATTTACTCATTTTGCAACTTCTGATGAGGAAGACAAGGAATATACTTATAAGCAATTTTCTGAATTTCAGGAGTTTAATAAAAGACTTTTAGAAAATGGAATTAATGTTCCGCTAAAACATGTATCTAACAGTGGAGCAATTATAGATTTGCCAGAAACATATCTAGGTGCAGTAAGAGCTGGAATAATACTTTATGGGTATCATCCATCAAATGAAGTTCAACAAGGTAGATTAAGCTTAAAAAATGTGTTAACTTTAAAAACAAAGGTTTGCCATGTAAAAGAATTAGATGCAAATATGTATGTAAGTTATGGCAGAAAATTCAAGACTAGCAAAAAGAGTATCATAGCAACAATACCTATAGGTTATGCAGATGGATATTCAAGGCTTTTAAGTGGCAAAGCTAAAGTAATAATAAATGGAAAATTTGCAGATGTTGTTGGAAGGATATGCATGGATCAGTGCATGATTGATGTTACTGATATAGGAGAGGTATCTGTAGGTGATGAAGTTATTTTATTAGGATCAGAAGGAAGTTTAAAGTATAATGCAGATGATATTGCAGAAGCTATGGGAACTATAAATTATGAAATACTTTGTATGATAAAGCAAAGAATTCCTAGGGTATATTTAAAAGATGGA
This sequence comes from Clostridium cibarium, assembly GCF_014836335.1. GTDB lineage: Bacteria > Bacillota > Clostridia > Clostridiales > Clostridiaceae > Clostridium > Clostridium cibarium. The sequence goes on along the minus strand of NZ_JACSRA010000005.1, from coordinate 149,831 downwards.
CAAATAATCAATATAAGAAATTATATATAATAAGAAAAACACAATACATCATATAAAAATATGAAGTATTGTGTTTTTTAAACTACATAATAGATACTTTATAATTTTCAAGCCAAGTATTTACTTGAATTAAATAAGCTATAAGCTGAGGTCCTGTCATTAATTGCCCATACCAAGGTGTTTTATAAGCTGAGCCTCTAGTTTTAACTATTTCATTAATTTTATCTTTATCAATTAGAGGCAATATAGGTGAAGCAGAATTTTGTAAAATATCATTCATCTTAGAACAAACATAATCTGTATATATTGGATTATGAGTTTTTGGATAAGGGCTCTTTTTTCTATAGATAATTTCCTTAGGAAGTATTCCTTCAAGTGATTTTCTAAGAAGACCTTTTTCTCTTCCATTTAATAATTTAATATGAGATGGGATATTAAAAGCATATTCAACAATCTTATAATCAGCAAAAGGAACTCTTACTTCAAGTGAATTTGACATACTCATTCTATCTTTACGATTAAGTAATGTAACCATAAACCACTTTAAATTAAGATAGAATAGTTCTCTCATTCTATAATCTTCTTTAGATTCATTATCTAAATGTGGAACTTCTTTTAGAGTTTTATGATATTGCTCTTGTGCAAAGTCATGAATCTTAAGATGTTTTAACTCTTTATTTAATATAGAAATTCTATCACTTATAAATCTAGACCAAGGGAAAGTATCGGCCCATTTCATTTCAGAATTTGTATACCATGGGTATCCTCCAAAAAGTTCATCAGCACATTCACCAGATAAGGCTATAACAAAGTCCTTTCTTACTTCTTTGCAAAATAAGTAAAGGGAAGAATCTACATCAGCCATTCCAGGTAAGTCTCTTGCAATGGTTGCTTCTTTTAGAGAATTAACCAAGTCTTTATGATTAATTGTAACTGTCCTATGGTTTGTTTTTGAGAATTTAGACATTTCTACTGCCCAATATTGATCAGAAGTTGGTTGAAAAAGTGATGATTTGAAATATTTATCATTATCTTCATAATCTATAGAAAAAGTTGTTAATATTTTATTTTTCTTTCTAAATTCTGTAGAGGCAACTGCTGATATGGCTGAAGAATCGAGTCCTCCAGATAAGAAGGTACATAATGGCACATCACCTACTAGTTGTCTTTTGATAGCATCAACAAGAAGATCTTTTGTATGAGATATTATCTCTGATTCACTTTCTAGGGTCTCTTTAGCAACAACCTTCCAGTATTCTTTTTGTTTAATGCCATCAGGAGTTACTATTAAATAATTTGCAGGGGGTATTTCTTTTATTCCTTTAAGTACTCCACTACCAGGTGAAACAGCAGGTCCAAGAGCAAATAGCTCTGTTAAACCTTCTTCGTCTATTGATGCAGTAACTAAAGGATGAGCAAGTAGTGTTTTTATTTCTGAGCCAAATATAAATGTATCATCTTTAATTGTATAAAATAAAGGTTTAACCCCCATAGCATCACGAGCTAAAAATATTCTATTATTCTTTTTATCAAAAACTGCAAAAGCAAATATTCCATTAAGTCTATTTATACAATCAATTCCCCAACACATATAAGAAGTAAGAAGAACTTCTGTATCTGAATAAGAGTTAAAGGTAAAACCCTCTTGAAGTAAATCTTTCCTAATATCTTCAGTATTATAAAGTTCACCATTATAAACTAACACGAATTCATTATTTTCTACTTTTTTTATCATTGGTTGAAGTCCACCTTTAGGATCAACAACTATTAATCTTCTATGACCTAATAAAACATTTTCTGATAAGTAATGTCCAAAAGCATCAGGGCCCCTTTGAGTTAAGGTATCAACCATATTTTCCAAAATAGGTTTATCATTTAAAATATTTTTTTTAAAATTAATAAATCCTGCAATACCACACATATTTATTTCCTCTTTTCTTATAAATTTAAGTAATTAGTAATATGATATAAAATATGATTTTATTATGGACATAGTTACATTATTGTATGTAGAACTTATGAAATAAGTATTGCTATATGAATAAAGAAATAAAAAAATAAAAAGTCTGTATTGACAAATAATAATTATTATTCTTTAATAACAATATATATTAAATTTAGAAGGGAGATTTGAGTATGTCTAATGTTTGTCTATGCAGAGGTATATCAGAAGAAAAAATAATAGAAGCAATAAAAGATGGAGCAACTTCATTTATAGAAGTTAAGGAAAAAACAGGGGCTGGCACAGGTGGATGTAGTGGTCTAAGATGTAGAAATAAAATTGAAATGCTAATTTTGGAGAATAAATAGAAGATAATTTATTTAAATGTGAGCTTAAATATTTGATTATTCTTTAATAGTAGCTTTCTGCTCTTAAAATACCGTTGCTAAGGATAATATAATATTTTATAATTATATATATTTTAAAATACAAAAAATGCTATAAAATTTTAAGGAGTACATTATGAGAGCAGTTTATAAGAACCCAAGAGAGTTAGCAACTTGTTTAAAGGATTTGGTTGATCTATATTTAGATGATCTAATGAGTTATGAAAAGTTGACTGAGAAAATACTTAAGATAGTAGATGCTAATGAGGTATATAAAAATGGCCATATTGAAAGTAAACTACTAATAGTATTAGGTGCTGAAAGAGAGGAAATAATAAATAAAATAGTAGCAGAAAGAGTTTAGAATATTATATTTAACTGTCTAGAGCTAATAAATAGAAGTTAAAGGAGTTGTATACAAGTATCTCCTTTAACTTCTATTTTAATTAGTTTTAAGACAGTTTTTTTCTGTGTAAAAAAATGGTATAATTGATTTGTTAACATTTACACACGTGTTTGTATTTAAAAAGTAGTAGTAAATTAAAGGGGGATAAAAAAGTGGGAGAGGAAACCAAGAAAATTAAAGTGAGAGTTAAGGGATTTAAAGGCATTAGTACAGTTAAAGGATCCTTAAAAGGGAAGTTGACATTCACATACATATTAATAGCATGTATACCAATAATGCTAATTGCTACGTTAACATATGCAAATAGTAGAAGAATATTAACAGATAAAGTATCAGAATTATCAAATAGAGTATGTTCTCAAACTAAATTAAGCATAAATAATTACTTGTATGAAATTCAGAATGCTTCATCTTTAGTATTTGCAAAGGATGAAATAATGGTGTTTAATTCAGCAGGTACAAATATTGATCCCTATGAGAAGCAGCAAAAGAAAAACAATATTGAAGAATATTTACTTTCTATAAGTTTACTACAAAATTTTACTGACTTTGCATTAGTATATAATGATGGAAGTACTATAGGTAAGATAAGTGAAACTACTAAAAAATTATATGATATGAAAAATTTATATGGAGAAATTCAAGAAAAGGTTAGTACTACTAAGAGTAAAGGAAAGTGGTTTACAGGTAAGGACGGAAACTATAGTAGATTGTATTATGCAAAACAAGTTACAGATAGTACCATGATGATTACTTCTATATATACAAATGAATTAGATGAAATATTTAATGAATTAAGTGATAATAGTGGAACTGTTACTAGACTTTGTGATGATGATAATATTATATATTCTACAAACAGTAATGAGATAGGTGAGAAATTAGATGGAAAAGTAAGTGAGAAAATAAAAGACTCATCTTCTAAGACATTTGAATTAAGTAAAGATTTAGTAATTTATAATACATGTGATAATGGATGGGGATTAGTAAATTCCATTCCTAAAAATTATATTTTGAGTGAAGTACAAACAACGGGAATATTTACAATAATAATTACAATAGTATGTATAATTTTTTCAGGTCTATTTGGAATATATTTTGCGAAAAAAATATCAGAGCCAATTAATAAGTTAGTTACTAAAATGAAAAAAGCAGAAGATGGAGATTTAACGGTAAGAACTGATTATACAAGTGAAGATGAAATTGGAGTGTTAAGTAACAGTTTTAATGTAATGATAGGAAAAATTAGAGACTTAATTGAAGAGACAAAGAATGTTTCTAAGATTGTTATAGATGAATCAGATGAAATAAAGAATATGTCAAGTCAAGCTTATAGTATTTCAGAGGGTGTTTCCACTGCTATGGAAGCTATAGCTACTGGAACTTTAAGCCAAGTAAATGAATTAGAAAAGACAGTTTCCACGATGGATAAATTGGCAGCAAGCATTAATAATATTATTTCTAATATTTCAAATGTTACATCTATATCTAATGAAACAAAACATGTTGGTGATGAGTCATTGCATATAGTACAAACTCTTCAGGTGAAAACAGAAAATACAAATGAGATAATGGATGAAATAACATTTAACATTAATGTTCTAAGTGAAAGTATAAAAGAAATTGAACAAGTTATTGAATTAATTAAAGAAATAAGTGAACAAACTAATCTGTTATCCTTAAATGCTGGAATAGAAGCGGCACGTGCTGGAGAAAGTGGCAGGGGATTTGCAGTTGTAGCAGATGAGGTTAAGGAGCTAGCTGAACAATCAAAAAAATCAACTGATGATGTGTATAAGGTAATTAGAAACGTATATGAAAAAGCAAATGCAGCAATAGAACTTATATATAATTCAAAAAAGGTATTTAATGAACAAACACAAGCAGTAGAATTTACTAACAATTCATTTTCCAATATAATAAGTTCTACTGAAAAAATAACAAGTGAAATAAACAACATAGAAATGTTAATGAACGAAATAAATATGCAAAAGAAAGAGACTATTGAATCAACTAATAGTATTAAGATAATTACAGAAAATTCATCTGCTAATACAGAAGAGGTTTTAGCTGCTACTGAGGAGCAAACAGCTAACGCTGAAAATTTAGAACAGCGTTCTAATAAGTTAAGCAAAGCAGCAGAAAGTCTAGAAAAAGCTATTAACAAGTTTAGAATTTAAGTATTAGATGGATGGGAGGATTTAATTATGAATAAAAAGGTAATAGGGCTATTAATATGCTGTATCATGGGGATAAGTTTATGTGCTTGTGGAAAAACTAGCAGCAAAAATCAATCAGAACAAGTTACAATTAGATTTTCATGGTGGGGAACAGAATCTAGATATGATAAAACTATGGAAGCAGTGAAATTATTTGAAGAAAAAAATCCAAATATAAAAGTTAAAGCTGAATTTGGTGAATGGACAGGCTTTAAGAAGAAGATGAACATGAAGATAGCAGGAAATGATGAGCCAGATCTTATGCAGATAAATTACGATTGGCTTGAGAATTATTCTAAAGATGGAAAGGGATTTTATGATTTGAGCAAGTTATCAGATACGTTAAAGTTTGATAACTTCCCCAAAGAAGTTTTGGCTTATGGAACAAAAAATAATATTTTAAATGCAATTCCTATATCAACTAATGCGAAAATACTTTATTATAATAAAAATGTTAGTAGTGGGTTTATTGAAAATAGATATGATACGTGGGATGCTTTAATAGCAAGTGGAAGTAAGACTAATGGAGATACATATCCTTTAGATCTTGATTCCTTCAATGCATGGGGATTATGTATGGCTTATGTACAAGAAAAGACGGGCAGAAATTTTATAAATGAAGATGGTAGTCTTGGATTTACACAAGGAGATATACAAGAATTATTGTTATTTTATAAAAAGCTAGTGGATAACAAGGTACTTCCATCAACGACTCGTAAGGATGATAATTCGAGTTTTAATAGTGGTAAAGCTGGAGCAACTATATCATGGTCTACAGATGCACAAAAAATGAAATCAGGTACAGAAAAGATAAAAGGAGATTTATTTAGTGGAACTTTTCCAGCATCTGGAGGAGCTAATCCTATAAGCTATGTTAAACCATCTATGTTATATACTATAAGTAAGAATACAGAACATCCGAAAGAGGCGGCAATGCTCATGGATTTTATGCTTAATGATGAAGAAGCAGCTAAAATAATTGGAATGGATAGAGGATTACCAACAAGTACTTCAAGCTATAAAGCATTGGAAGAGGGGAATGTATTAAGTGGATTACAATATGAGGCAAGTAAAAAAGAGGATGGAGTAAAGGAAATTTTAATTAGTCCATACTATGAAAATACATTGATAAAGAATACTTGTGAAACAGCTATTGAAGAGATAACATATAATAAATCTACACCTGAGCAGTGCGCAGCAAATACATATAATAATTTAATAAAAACTTTAGAGACTGTTACGAAGTAATAATACAAGTGCTATAGCGTATTAAAAATAACCTATAGTGCTTTTATTTTTGTATTAATTTTTAACTATTTAACAAAAGTATATTATATATATTTTTTCAGGTTTGGGAAAGATAAATATTATAAAAGTAAAATACCTGTAAAATTAATATAATATAGAATTATAGTAATGAGTTGACAGAATTATAGTGAGGTATATACTGTAAATATAAACCGTTTTACACAATATGGAAAGTGTTGCGGATATATAAGTATTGTAATGTAAGTGTGAAATATATAAAGCTAATCTTATAAGCATTAGCATAAATATTTCTCCTTTTGTGTCTACTGATGGATATTTTATTTTATCTACGATTCTAAGGATACCTAATATGAGAAAATCAATAACACACTCTCCTAAAAGTATATTTAGTAATAAGAGAATGGTAATAAAAATATATATGATTATTAGTATTATAGTAATGGCATTTATATTTTCATCTCAAGTGATTTGGATAGTTAAGCAAATGGTTGAAGACTATAAACATAGTTGTAACATTTTATCATTTGTTTTTAAAATAAAAGTTTTTATATTTATAATGCTATTATTGATAATAAAAAAAATAATTAAAAATAGAGAAAAGGGAGTGAAGTAATGCAGCCAATTTTGGAAGTTAAGAATTTAAGTAAAAAATACAACGATAAAAATGTAATTACTGATATAAATATGAAAATATATAAAGGAGATATATATGGGTTTATAGGGCCAAATGGAGCAGGTAAAACTACAACTATAAAAACAATTTTAGGCCTTCTTAAATCTTCTTCAGGAGAAGTCTTGATTGAAGGGGTGAATAGTATTAATAATGCTAAAGTTATTAGTTCAAAGATAGGAGCAATGATTGATTATCCAAGCTTTTATCAATATTTAACAGGCTTCAAAAATTTATCATTATATGCAAATATATTAAATCTAGATAAGAAAAGAATAGATGAAGTATTAGATATGGTAAATTTATCTAGAGATAAGAATAAGAAAGTTGGTGCATATTCTATGGGAATGAAGCAAAGGCTTGCAGTTGCTAGAGCTTTCTTAAATAATCCTGAAATTGTTATATTAGATGAACCAACGAATGGATTAGATCCAGAGGGTGTTATAGAAATGAGAAAATTAATAAAAGATTTAGCAGGATTGAAGAGGACTACCTTTATGTATTGCTCTCATATTCTAAATGAAGTTCAAAACTTATGTAATAGAGTAGCTATGATAAGCAACGGGAAAATAATTTTTCAAAATAGTATAAATTCATTATTAGATAATGGTAGAGAATCTTACGATATAATAACTACAGATAAAAATTCAATAAGGAAGGTATTAGAATCTAAGGTTTTGAATATTATAGAGACAGATGAAGGGATATGTATAGAGATAAATAGTGGTGATTTTAAATTAATCAATGATTTAATTGTAAAAAGCAATATTGCCATTTTATCAATTTCTAAGAAAAACTATTCTCTAGAAGATTACTTTATTAAGTGTAGTAAAAAGATATTATAGTTAATCAGGTTATAAAGGTTTATTGGAAAGTGGGTTTACAATGTTAAAAAATGAAATTATTAAGTTTTTTACAACAACAAAATGGGTTGTTTATTTCTCTATTATAGCTGCTATTACAATTATTACAAGTGTGTTTTTGAATTTGGGAGGAGCACAAACTGAAAATTTATATGTATATTTTTATAAATACACATGTAATACAAATATTTATATAATCCCTATAATGATTGCTATAATTGTATCAGATATATTTACTGATGATTATATTTCAGGAAATTTGAAGTTTTTTAATATATATTTAAGTAAAATTTCAATATTTATCAATAAATTATTCATGATTTTTATTGTAACTTTATTTCTAATTTTTAGCTCGGGTATAATATTAACAATCGTTTACTTGATTATTAAAGGTGAAGATTATGCTATTTTAAAAAATGAAATTTATATGATTGTAAATTTAAATTTGACATTATTTGTAGGGATGTTACCTGTCATTTTTATTTACGTGTTAATATCCGTAAAGTTTGATAATAGTATGATAATATCCATAGCAACATTTATTTTACTGATAGCTATTGATTATTTTTTTAGAGCTTATTATGATATAACGCCAATCAGTATTTTAAGAGATTTTATATTAATAAGTACTAATAAATATGTTTTGCCAAGTGATAAGTTTCATATTCTGTTACTATTAATATATATATTGATTTTGTTTCCAGTTGCTCTTAAAAGTTTTTCTAAAAAGGAGATGATATATTGACAATAAAATTAATAAAAAATGAATTTATTAAAATGATATATGAAAAGAAATTTTATGTATTACTTGTTACAATTATTACTATGTTAATAGCAACTTTATATATTTATATGGCTATGAAAAATTATGCAATAGCAGATTCAATTGAAGCTCAAAAATATAGTGTTGAATGGAAAGAACAGTTAAAAAATATGAATAGCATAATATTTTTAGATAATTATTCTACAAGTTTTATATTTAAGTCTGGAATACCGTTTTTTTTAATATTTGTGACTATATTTGCTGTTGATTGTTTTGGTGAAGATTTTTATAGTGGAAATTTGAAGTTTTTTGCTAATCTTGATACAAGAGGCGAGTCATTGTTTAAAGCTAAGGTAGTATACTTAATAATATTTTCATTAATTATTGTTATTATTAATTTAGTTTTAGGATTTATAAGTAGTAGTATTGTATTTCATATAAAATTTCAAGGTATATTTAGAAGCTTGATAATTTACCTGTCATCGATTCTTCCGGTTGTGTCATTTAGTCTTATAGTTGGGTTAATATCAATGTTTATTAGAAATAGAGCTATAAGAACGGTAGTAGGAGTAGGATTGTGTATATCTGTTGGTATTTTAGACAAGATAGTTAAGGTTGATTATTTTTCACCAATTGGAATAATATCCATAATAGCAAGTAAGCAAGTTGAAAATATAAAATTTATTGATTTAGCAATTTGTAATTCAATTTCTTTAATATATTTTATATTAGCTTTCTTTATTGGCAAAATAATTTTTAAAAAAATAGAGTATAAATATTAAATTCACAGAATCTATTAAATATAGGTTCTTTTTTTGTACAATTAAATTGTGAGATAAACTAAAGATAAGTAACAGAAAATTATTAATTAAGAAATAGAAGTATTATCTTTCATTAAGCTAGAATGGAATCTAAAAAAAGCTGATTCCTGTTTAATCTAGAAATCAGCTCCTTGCTGCTCAGCTCTTTTTTATATTGTCCTTGAACATAGAAAAATATTTTGCTTCTATAAGCTCATTTTCAATAAGCATTAATTTCGAAAACATATTTTTTTATGAATGGTTAGAGAATCTTTAGGTATTTTATAGTTACTTTGTTAAAATTATGATTTTAGTAAATCAGCTTCTAACTCATCCATAATTTCCTTGACAGTAGATAACTTATCTATTTTATAGGCATTTTCACCACAGAAAATTAGGCCTTCATTTAAATTTCCATTAACAGCATTAATTAATGCTTTAGTAATACAATATGGTGTATCTGCTGGATTACATGGGGTTAAACAGTTAAAACATTTTGTGATTTTAATTTTTCCTAGCTTAGTTCTTTCAACAAATGGATTTAATAGGGCTCTTCCAGGCATTCCTACAGGACTTTTAACTATAGAAATATCTTTTTTCTTGGCATTAATATATGCCTTTTTAAATTCTATAGAAGCATCACATTCTTCTGTAGCAACAAACCTTGTAGCCATTTGAACTCCATTAGCTCCAAGATTTAAGTATTTTGCAATGTCATTACCATCAAATACTCCACCAGCTACTATTACTGGGATTTCTTTAGAATATTTTAAGGCATATTTTTTTACTTCTTCTATTATGCTAGTAATGGTTTCATCAAATTTAGATTGTTCTTCATCTAAGTTATCTGCATTAAATCCTAAGTGGCCACCAGCTTTTGGCCCTTCAATAACAACCATATCAGCTGTAGTTTTATCATGCTTATCCCAAAGCTTTAATATAACTTTGGCAGCTTTTAGAGATGAAACTATAGGGGCTATTTTAACTCTAGAATCTTTAACTAGTTTAGGAAGCATGGTAGGTAGTCCTGCTCCTGATATTATAATATCTATTCCAGAATCCACAGCTGTCTTAATATATTCGGCATATCCTTTTGTAGCAACCATTATATTAACACCAAGAATTCCATTATTGCATTTTTCTTTAGCAAGTTTAATTTCATTTTTTAGAGCTCTTAAGTTACAATTTATAGAATCATCTTCAAAGTTATCTTCTCTAAATCCTATTTGAGCAGAGGATATTACTCCTATACCGCCAGCATTAGTAACGGCTGAAGCAAGACCTGATAAAGAAACGCCTACACCCATTCCACCTTGGATTATTGGAAGTCTAGAAGATAAATTACCTATCTTTAATGGATTAATATTCATTTAAATTACATCCTTTCTTTTGACTATAAAATATTTTGATACTCAAAATATACTCATATTATAAAATATATTTTGTAACAATACAACTAAATTAAGAAGATAGAGACTGCTAAAAATAATTTATTGACAATTGTTAGTAAACATGATACAATAAAACTCGTCTTAGGGGTATGGCTCAATTGGTAGAGTAGTGGTCTCCAAAACCATTGGTTCTGGGTTCAAGTCCTAGTGCCCCTGCCATAGAAGTATCTAGATTTTTATCTAGATACTTTTTTTTATAAAAAAATAAGTAATGTATTTTATAGCTTATATTTTAGTATTACTCAATTTATATGAACATATTATTTTTTTGATTTAAAAAATGTTGTTAAATTAGATTTAGGGGAAAAATGGTTATAGTACCGTTTTTTTTGAGAATATAAATTTTCATAAAGGACAATATAATAATGTAAGTTAATTAAACAATGGGGTTTAATTAACTTACTAACCGTAAGCCAGAGGAGGGATTTACAATGTCAAGTAATAAAGCATTAGTTCCAGAATCAAGAAATGGTTTAAACAAATTAAAAAACGAAGTAGCTGAAGAGCTAGAAGTTCCATTTTCAGATTATAACGGGGATTTAAGCTCAAGACAATGTGGTTCCGTAGGTGGCGAAATGGTAAAGAGAATGGTGGAAGAATACGAAAGTAAGATAAAGTAAACACCTACTAACCTTACTTAAATTAAGGTAAATCATTTATGGAAATTACACCACCAAAATGTTACATAAAGTATTCTAACTACCAAGAGGATGACGTAAGTCATCCTCTTCATTTTTACGTATGGAATTATAATAGAGTTAAATATGGTAAGAATATTTTTATATAAAAAGGACAAGCTTTCTTTTATTTAAGTATACATTATGTTAAAATGAGAACAAAAGTTCGATGAGAAAGGTGATAAAATGAAAAAAATAAAAATACTTCACTCAGCAGATCTTCATTTTGATACTCCTTTTAAAGAAGTAGGAGAAAAACAAAGAAAATTTAGTAAAGAAGAGTTAAAAGAAGTATTTATGAAAATCATATACTTTTGCAAAGAAAAATCTGTTGATATATTTCTTTTAGCTGGGGATATCTTTGATAATTTTACATTGAGTAAGGATACTTTATATTTTATTGAAAAAGCCTTTGAAGAAATAAAGGATACAAAAGTATTTATAAGTCCTGGGAATCATGATCCCTATATGAATACATCTTTTTACAAGTTAATTAAGTGGCCTGAGAATGTTCATATTTTTACATCTAAAATAGAAAAGGTATATGTGGATGATTTAGATGTTAATGTATGGGGTGGGGCTTTTGTAGATAAATATGTGAGAAGATCTATGTTAGATGGATTTGACGGCAATTCAGATAAAATAAACTTAATGGTTCTTCATGGTGAAATATCTAGTTCTAGTGAAGGAAATGAGTATAATCCAATTACTTTATCGGAAATAAGGGAGAGTGGAATGGATTATATAGCACTTGGACACAGGCATGGATTTAGTGGTATTAATAAAGAAGGATATACTTATTATGCATATAGTGGAAATCCTCAAGGACGAGGGTTTGATGAGCTTGGTGACAAGGGAATAATTTATGGGTTTATATCTAAAGGTATAGTAGATTTGCAATTTATTAAGACTTCAAAAAGAAACTATGAAGAGATTAAGATAGATATTTCAAATTCTTTTGGTTATGAAGAGGTTAAAAATATAATTTTAACTTCAATAGAGGAAAAGGAAAGACAAAAAAATTTGTATAAGATTATTTTGCATGGTGAAATTTCAGGAGACTTTAATATAGATGAAAGAATTTTAGATGAGAAACTTAATTCACATTTTTATTATTGCAAGATTGTAGATAAAACATCAGTTAAGCTAAATATAGAAGAACTTTCTAGAGGTTATTCAGTGAAAGCTATATTTGCAAAAAAGATTCAAAAGATGTTGGAAGAGTCAAGCACCGAGGAAGAAAGAGAAGTCATTAAGATGGCTTTCAAGATTGGTATGAGTAGCCTTACCGAGGGGGAGGTAAATATGGATGATTATTAAGATGTTAAAAATTGATAGTTTTGCTGGCATTGAGAAAAAGATCATAAACTTTGAAAAAGGTTTAAATTTAATTTATGGGGAAAATGAAACTGGGAAAAGTCGTATAGAGTCTTATATTAAGATTATGCTTTATGGGCTGTCACCTAAGCGAGGTAAAAATGAAAGTGATAGGAAAAAGTATTTGCCATTTAATAATAGGCATATAGAAGGAGAATTGGTAGTTGAACATAATGGAAGGGATTACCTCATAAAAAGGAGCTTTGGAAAGACTAAAAAAGAAGATATTTCAATGGTGTTAGATTATTTAACAGGTGAAGAAGAGAAGAATATAAATAAAGATGAGCCTGGTAAATACTTTTTGGGAATAAATAGAGCGACATTTGAAAAGACGTTATATATAGGACAACTAGCAGTTTCATTTACAAAAGATAAAGAAGAAGAGATTATGGATAAGATTACAGCTCTTTTGGGATGTAGTGAACATGAAGTGCCAGTAGCAAAAGCCTTAGAGAAGTTAGAGAGCATAAAAAAAGAATATGTAACTACTAGGGGAGTTGGAGCTTTAGATCTTTTGAAAAAAAAGCATTCATCTCTTTTAGAAGAGAGATATGAAGGATATAAGCTTTCAGAAGAAAATTTAGGTTTAGAACATAAACTTTTAGAACATAAGGCTGATAGAAAAAGAATAATTAACGAAATAGAAAAACTTGAGGTATATAAGAAATATTTAAAAAGAGTTAATCTTCAGAAAGAATACAAGGATATTACTGAATATCTTAAGAAATCTGAAGAACTTAAAAAGAAAGAAGAAGAGATTAAAAATGATTTGGAAAATGGTAAGGATATAATAGATGAAGCATTTATAGATGATTTAAAGGAAGTTAATAGATTATATCTGGTACTGTTAGATAAAAAAGAAGAGCTTAATGAAGAACTAACAAAGCAAAACATGGAACTAAAAGATAATGAAATAGAGTTAGAAAACTATAAGTTTTTAGATTTATTTGGGGAAAATATTAAAGAGAGACTTATTGAGATAAAGTATGAGCAGAAGACATTAGAAGATAAGATTTCTTACATGAAAGATATAGATAATTCTATAGTTTTGGATGAGAGAGAGTTAAACAATAAAAGAAATTTATTGGGAAATATAATAGCATTAGAAAATATAAAAGAAGATATAGAAGAAAAATTTAATTTATATGATGTAAAATTAAGGAGCATTAAGACAATTGCACAGAGTAATGATATAAATTTTGATTCAAAAGTAGATGTTAAGAAGGAAAATTTTAAAGTTTTAATTGGGGGGATTTTTTTAGCTATTGGCTTAGCTATGTTTTTTTTCGGTATGCCATTTATGATAATAGGAGGTATATCTGTGATAACAGGTGCTACCATAATATTAATGACTAATAGCAGGAAAAAGCAGATGAAATATAAGGAAAAGGAAATAGAGAAGCTTAGAAAAGAAATTAATAGTATTGAAGAAGTATTAGATGAAACCATGATAAAGCTAAAAATAAATGATTATGGAGAGCTAATAACATCAATAAAAAAGTATTCTATCTACAAAGAATATGAAGAAAGAATTTTAGTGCGATTAGAAGAAAAGAAAAAGATAATAGATAAAGGAGAGTATGAAGAAACTTTAAATAAATATAATAAAAATAAAGAAATGATAGATTCTCTTATAGGATTATCTTCATGCAAAGATTTAGAGGAAGTCCTTGAAGCAATAAGTATATACTCAAAGATTAGTGAAACCATAGAGGCTATTAAAGAAAAAAGATTTCAGTTAGCTGATTCTATAAAGAATATCAATATAGAATTAGAAATTAAAGAGAAAAAACTAAAAGCTAAATTAGAGATAATGGATTTAGACTTAGGAAACTTATTGGATATTGAGATTTATATTAAAGAATATAAAGAGAAAATAAAAAAGAAAAATGAGATACATGCAAATCTACAGTCTATGGAAGAAACTTATAAAGTATTATTAAAAGATAGAGATATAAATGAAATAAAAAATGAACTTAAGGATATTATTAATGAAAGCAATCAATATTCTTATGAGTCAGAAGAAGAGATTGAAGTTGAAGAAAAGAGAAAATCTAAAGAATTAATTGAAATAGAAAAAAATATAAAAGATTTAGAAAATAAAATAGCAAATAGGTATATTGGAAAAAGAGATTTAATTTTAATTGAAGAAGAAATTGAAGATATTAAGTCAGAAATAGAAAAGGATGAAAAGAAGGTAAAATCGCTCGATATAGCAATTAAAGCTATTGAAGAATCATTTCATGAAGTGCGTAGAGAGGTTGGTCCAACTTTAAATAATAATATAGCGAGCATATTTAAAGTTTTAACTAAAGAAAAGTATGAAGAAATAAAACTAGGGGAGAATTATGAAATGATGGTTCGAGATAAGAATAATTTATTTGCAGGAAATTATTTAAGTAATGGAGCTCTAGATCAACTGTATTTGTCTTTAAGATTAGCATTAATAGATATATTGTTTAATGGTGAAGAGAGGACAATTATATTAGATGATGCATTTGTACAATATGACAACCATAGAAGAGAAAAGGCATTACTACTAATTAATGAAAAAATAAAAGGACAAGGCTTGATATTTACATGTCATACATTAGAGAAGGAAATATTAGAAAATAATAAAATAGAATATAATCTTATAGCTCTATAAATTAATGTTGACAATTTAGAATGGTAGGACTAAAATAAAATAGCATTGCAAATGCAAATTATGTGCAATTAGAGGTGGAGTATGAGAAAGTTCTTATCAAAGATATTAATACTGATGACTATCCCTATGTTATTTGTTGGATGTGGAAAAAGTACTGAAAATGATGGAGATAAACTAAAAGTTGCAGTATCAATAAGTCCATTAAAGGAATTTACTGAAATAATCGGTGGGGATAAGGTAGATATATATACTGTAGTTAAGGAGAATATGGAACCTCATGACTTTGATTTTAGTCCATCAGATAAAAAGGCATTAAGTGATAGAAAGTTATTTATATATAATGGATTAGGCATGGAAGGATGGCTAGATCAAGTTAAGGAAGGAAATAAAGATACTAAATTAATCGATGCTAGTAAAAATGGAAATATAATAGTAGATAATGGGGTAGAAGATCCGCATATATGGCTAAGTTTGAAGGAAGCTACTAACGAATGTAATAACATAAAGGATGCACTAATAGAGGCTGATCCTGAAAATAGAGAGTATTATGAAGGAAACTATAATAAGTATAAACAAGAATTAGATTTATTATTTAATGAGTATTCACAAAAACTTGCTAGTATTAAAGGTAAAACTTTTGTGACTAGTCATGAGGCTTTTGCTTATCTTTGTAGAGATTATGGACTACAACAAAAAGCCATTAAAGGAATTTTTGATGAAGAAGCAGAAACTACTTTTAAAGATATGGAGAGCTTAGCTAATTATTGCAAGTCAGAGAATATAAAGATAATTTTCTCAGAAGGAAGTGAATCTCAAAAGGATTCGGATACATTAGCAAAAGCTATTAATGGTAAAGTTGTACCTATACATACTTTAGAAACAAAGGTTGAAGGCAAGAGTTATATAGAAGCAATGAAAGATAATTATGAAAAAATATATGCAGAGCTTAAATAGCATCTCTTTGGAGATGCTTTTTTTATGTTAAATTTAAGCGAATAAGTATAAATTTTAAAGGAAATTATTAGGAAGTGTTGGATTTTCCTATTTATTGTGCTATCTTATAATTATAAAAGAAATGAGAGGTAATATATGAGTAGAGCAGAGGCATTTTACAATGAAAATATAGAAAAAAATAAAAGTGAAATATGTAATTTAAACAAAAAAATAGAAGTGATAGGATGGTGTAGACTTGTAATCCTTATATCAGGATTAATCTTCTCTTACAGAAGTTATAAAAGTCAAGGTTTCTTAACAGCTGTT
The DNA here is from genome assembly GCF_014836335.1 of Clostridium cibarium. GTDB lineage: Bacteria > Bacillota > Clostridia > Clostridiales > Clostridiaceae > Clostridium > Clostridium cibarium. The sequence goes on along the minus strand of NZ_JACSRA010000005.1, from coordinate 133,101 downwards.
GGCATATTGTCTATGACGGCATTAATATTTTTGGCTGTGGCATTTATACACGGTAAGATTATAGGAAAGAGAGAAAAGTTAGATATTGAATTAGAATTTAATGAAAAAGGATTGAAAAGATTAAAGGGAGAATATAAGGAATTTGAAGATGATGGGAAAGAATTGCTTGAAGAAAATCACGCATTTGCAGATGACTTAGATATATTCGGGAAAAACTCTTTATTTCAAATGATAAACACTACAAGAACTCTAAGTGGAAGAAGAAAACTTGGAGAAATACTTTCATTAAAAAAACTACCAAATAAAAATTCAATTAAAGAAAGACAAGTATCTATTAAAGAGTTAGGAGAAAAGGTAAAATGGAGACAGCAATTATATGTAGATGCAACTTTCAAAAAGAAAAAAGGTGAAGAACTTGAAGAATTAATAAAATGGGGAAAAGAAAGTTCAACCGGAGACAATTTAAGAATTGGAGTTGCAAGTTTATTCATTTTAATTACAGCTGTAATAATATTTTTATGTATTGTGAAAGTAATACCTTTTTCATTTTTAATACTTAATTTTATGATAAACTATGTAGTGATAAAAGTATTAACAAAGGATAGAAATGAAGTTATAGAATTATTTAATTCAATAAAAAATAGTGTTAAAGCTTATTCTAATATATTAACTTTGATAGAAGATGAAAGTTTTAATAGCCCTTATTTAAATAGATTAAAGGAAAAGCTTAAAGATGATTCAGGTTTATTATGTAAAAATGAAATGAGAAAGTTATCTAATTTACTTGATTGGGTTGGAGATTCAGCAGGAAATGCCTATTTCTTTATTTTGAATGTAGTAGTGTTTGCCGATGTGTTTATATTGTTTAATTTAAACAGATGGAGAAAAATAAATGGTTCAAAAATTGAAAATTGGTTAGAAGTCATGGGAGAATTTGATGCTCTTGCAAGTATTTCTAACTTAAGTTTTGATTATGAAGATTGGTGTTATGCTGAAATAACAGATGAAAGTGGAGTTGTTGGTAGGGAAATAAAACATCCATTAATCGGTGACAGAGCTGTAGCAAATGATTATGAATTAATAAAGCCTAAGCAAATAACTTTAATTACAGGATCCAATATGTCAGGTAAAAGTACATTTTTAAGGACTGTGGGAATAAATCTTATATTAAGCTATATAGGAGCACCATGTTCAGCAAAAAGTTTTAAATGTAGTATAATGAACATTTATACTTGCATGAGGACTAAGGATAACCTGGAAGAAAGTATATCTTCTTTCTATGCTGAGATATTAAGAATAAAACTTATTATAGAAGCATGTAAGCGTGGAGAAAAGTTATTTTTCTTATTAGATGAAATATTTAAGGGCACAAATTCTAAGGATAGGCATACAGGGGCAACAGTTTTAGTAAAACAACTAGCTGATAATGGAGCAACAGGATTATTGTCAACTCATGATTTAGAATTATGTGATTTAGAAGAAGAAATGAAGGAAATAGAAAATTATAATTTTAGAGAATATTATAAGGATAATAAAATAAACTTTGATTATAAGTTAAGAAGAGGAAAAAGTACTACTCAAAATGCAGTATATTTAATGAAACTTGCTGGAATAGAAATAAAAAAGTAAATGATAAGGATGATGGTGGTGAAACATAAAAAAAATGGGACCTATAATAAAGATTATAAGCAGAATGATAGAAGCTATAGAAAAATAGTCATCATTTTAATTTCTACTATTATGATTTCATTATCAGTTTCACTCCTATGCTTTAGTAAACAGGTAGATACTCAAGGAGAAGAAAATGTTGAAGAGCATAGTAATTTAAATGAAGAAGCAGAAAAAGAAAGTATTAGAAAAAAAGAAGAAGATATAGAAATTTCAATGCAGAAGATTAACAAAATATCTAAAAAGGTAAGTGAAATTGTAGGAGATAAAAAGGAGTCATACGGGATTTTTTATTATGATATAAACAGTGGATTACAATATACATTGAATTCAGATGTAGGGTTTCATGCAGCGAGTACTATAAAGGTACCTATTGCAATGATGATTGCTGACAAGTTAGATAATAATGAGATTACAAAAGATACAAAAATCAAATATGAGGAGTCAGATAATTGTGATGGAGCAGGGGAACTACAGGGAAGAGTTTCAAAGGGAGATGAATTTCCGGTAATTGATCTACTTAAATATATGATAGAAGATTCGGATAACATTGCTACATCTATGTTAAAAAAATCTATAGGAAGTGTTTCTTCTTATATTTATAATTTAACAGAAATAAGCATGATAGGAGAATCTAATTTTATTACTCCAAGGCAAAGTGGTATTCTGCTAAAGAAGATATATGAGAAGGCAGAAGAAGATAATAACTATAGAGATATTATTAATTTAATGTTAAAAACTAATACTCACGATAGGTTAGATAAAAAAATACCTAAAAATATGGTTGCTCATAAGATTGGTGATTATGAGAATTATGTTAATGATATTGGTGTAATATATAGTGAAAGGCCATATATATTGTGTATCTATACAAAGGATGTTATGGAAGAAGGTAGAGAAAACATAGCTGATATTTCTAAAGTAATTTATGATATTACGTTGGACAAGCTATAGTTTTTATAATAAATGTAGAATAAAATAAATATAATTTAACTAGAAATATGAGGAGAGAATTATGAATATAGCATTTTTTCTTACACCTAAAAATGAAGTGGTCTGCGAAAATGTTGATGCAACGATGAGACAAGTAATGGAAAGGATGGAGCATCACGGATATACAGCGATACCTCTTATTGATAAAAGTGGTAAGTATGTAGGTACATTAACAGAAGGAGATTTGTTATGGAAACTTAAGAATACTCCTGATTTGAATTTTAAAAATACTGAATCTGTTAAAATAAGTGATATTGAAAGAAGAGTTTATCATAAAAGCGTTTCAATAAATGCAGATATAGAAAGCTTGATAAATTTAGCGGTTAATCAAAATTTTGTACCAGTGGTAGATGATAATGGTATTTTTATCGGGATTATAAAGAGAAGTGATATAATAAATTATTGCTTTAGTGAATTAAATAAAATAAGAAAAGAATTATAAATTTTAAGGTTAGCTAAAATTGTGAATTTTAGCTAACCTTTTTTAATAATCAGATTCTTGATAAGCTTGAACTACAGAGTCAAATTCAAATGAATCGGTTATTTCCCCAAAATCATCTGATTTAATTCCAGGGTAGTAATATAGGACTAATTTATCATCTGGATTATACATGTTTTCTAGAAAAATATATAATTTTTCTAGCCTACAATTTTCAACTACGGCAAGTACTTTATACTTATTTGCTTCACCAGTATCGTTGTTAGTAAGATCTAGATTGAAATTAGTATAAGTTCTTACATTAAATTTATCTTTATCACAAGATTTTAATAAGGATCCTTCCTTGCAAGATGAGCAGCTACTAAATTTGCATTCAAATGAACAATTGAGACATTGACATTTTGAGCAGCTTTCTAGTTGCTTAAATGTTGATAAATTATTTTGTTTAAACCTTTGTAAATTAGTAATTCTTTCATCATCTTTAAACATATTAAAAAAAGATTTTTTCTTTGAATCTAATTCACTAGAATTAAGCTTAGTCATATATTCTTTTAGAATACCCACCTTTGTGTAATATCTTCGTGTCATTAAATCTTTTTCTTCAACAAAAGGTGAGATTTCACTTATGGCATAAGTTATGTCGGTAAATATTTTACCCCAGTAATCTTTTTCTTTATCTATGAAATCTATACTTTTAGTCATAATATACCTACTATTGTTGAGTTTTATATTTTTGAAGTTCTAAATCTAAATCAACGTTATCAAGTTTAGCAAATTCGCTTTCAAAATCATCTACTTCTCTAAGTTCACCTAATCCTTGAGCCATTGATTCTTCTCTTGCGATTTTTCTTTCTATATTATCAATTTGTATTGAGTTAGACTTAGTTTTGACATCAGCTAATACTTCATTTACTTTTTTAGAAGCTTGTGCACTAGAGTACCTAGCAGCTGCTTCATCTCTATAGCTTCTAGTCTTATCTATTTCATCTTGAAGAGCTTTTAGATTTTTCTTTAAAGTATCAGCTTGTACTTTTGATGTTTCATAAGTAGCCTTTAAAGTTTCATATCTTTTATCACTATCAACTTTCTTGCTTAAAGCTCTTTTAGCTAAATCTTCATTACCTTTTGCAAGAGCTAATTTGACTTTTTCATCAAAATCAGCAGATTCTTTTTTTGCTAATTCCATTTTTTTCTCTATTTCATGAACATTACCTAGAACTTGTGCTGAATTTAGTTTTGCTTTGCTCAATTGTTCTTCCATATCTTTAATTTTTTGATCTAATAATTCTATTGGATTTTCCATTTCATCCAATGTAGTATTTACTTTTGCTCTTAACATATTTGACATTCTTGAAAAAATTCCCATAAAAGTAACCTCCTAAGATTTGTTATTTTCTTTTATACTTTTGATAAATTTTAATTATAAATATAATAATCATAAATATAATTAAAAGTTTTATAACTGAAGATATTATTGATCCACCGCCAAAAAAGAATGGAATAGGGAACCAAGATCTTCGATAGGAACTACCGCCCCATCCACTATTACCACTAGAGTAGCTTCCTGAATCATTATTTGTATTTTTATCTGTTGAACTAGAAGAATTTTTATCTGTTGAACTAGAAGAATTTTTATCTGTTGAAGAATATGAACCAGATTTAAAATCTTTACTACTAGAACTACTCTTGCCAGATGAAAAACCTCCAGATTTGAAGCCAGATGAACTTTTACTGCTAGAACCAGTTTTTGCCTGGACTATTGTAATTGTATTACTTTGGTTAAAAGGTATAGATACTGGACTTGTAATTACATTAGAAAACACAAATAAAAGTGCAAAGATAGAAGTTAAAACAATCTTTTTTACTAGTCTTTTAATAATACCACCCCCAAAAATGATACAGTGTATATATATTATAGTATATTATATAACAAAAATTTAAGCAATGAAGAGGAAAAGAAGAACTTAATAAAAACTTAATTATATTGTAAGACTTGGATATGTTTATATTTTGGATACTCAATACTTGTATAATAGATATCCTTCGTATAAAATTAGAATTAAGTTAAGATTATATGTAGGGAGTGAATTTTGATGGAAAATGAAACTATAAACGATAGTATGGAAGGTCTATTAGCAGATTATGATGTTAAGAGAATAAAGCAAGGAGATATTTTAAAGGGAAAAGTTATAGATGTAAATGATAAAGAAGTTTCTGTAAATATAAATTATGCTTTTGATGGACTTATAACTAAAGAAGAGTTAACATACGATGACACAAATCCTTTAGATGTAGTAAAGAAGGATGATGAGTTAGATGTATATGTTATATCCCCTAATGATGGAGAAGGTTATGTTCTTTTATCAAGAGTTAGGGCATTAGAGGTTACAGAAAAAGAAAATATAAAAAGTGCTTTTGAAAATGAAGAGATTATTTCTGTAAAAGTTAAGGAAGTTGTAAAAGGTGGAGTAGTTGCTTACTATGGAGGTATTAGAGTATTTATTCCAGGATCTCAAATTAGCAGAGAAAGAGTTGAGTTAGAAACAGTTGTAGGTAAAGTTCTTGAAGTTAAAATAATTGAACTAGATTTCAGAAATAGAAAGGTAGTTGCTTCAAGAAGAGTTATAGAAGAAAAGGAATATGAAAAAAACAAAAAAGAGGCTTGGGCAAAAGTTAAGTCTGGCGAGAAGAGAAGCGGTGTTGTAACAAGAATAGCTAAGTTTGGAGCATTTGTAGATATTGGAGGAATCGAAGGATTAATTCATTTAAATGATTTGTCATGGGAAAGAGTGCATAAGGCAGAAGATGTAGTTAATGTAGGAGACAAAGTTGAAGTTTTTGTTGGAGAAGTAGATAGAGATAGAGAAAGGTTGGCATTAGTACTTAAGGATGTAGAAAAGGAACCTTGGAAAGTTCATGGTGATTCAATAAAAGATGGAGAAATATTTGATGGAACAGTAACTAGGTTAGCTTCGTTTGGAGCTTTTGTTGAAGTTCTACCAGGGGTTGAAGGGTTAGTACATATAAGCGAAATAACAGATGAAAATATAACAAAGCCAGCAGATGTTTTAAAGACAGGACAAAAAGTTAAAGTTAAGGTATTAAATGTTGATAGAGAAAATAAAAAATTAAGCTTAAGCATAAAAGATGCAGATGAAAAGAGTAAAGAATACTTACAATATAATGATCAAGAAGAGGGCATAAGCTTAGGAGAATTATTCAAAGATTTTAAATTTGAATAAAGATAAGAATGATATTTATTTTTTATGTTGTAATAAGAAGATAAGCTATCTTTAAGCAAAATAAAGATAGCTTATCTTTTTATTATGTACATTGTGAATTTATAGAAAAGATATTTAATGATTATAGTTTTTCTATTTTCATCATGTTAGTTCCACCAGTATGAGTAGTTGGCATTCCAGCGGCAACTATTACATCATCACCTTTTCTAGCAACATTTAAATCATATACGGTCTTTTTAGCTTCTACCAAAATGTCATCAGTGTTATTAAACATTTCACATTTAGTAGGATGAACTCCAAAAGTTAAAGCTAAAGCTCTTCTAACTTCTTCGTATGGAGTTATAGCTATAATAGGAGATTTTGGTCTATATTTTGATAGTAATCTTGCAGTAGAGCCACTCTTTGTTGCAGCAACAATTGCCTTAGCATTTAAAGCTGAAGCTGTTCTACATGTTGAATAGCTAATTGCATCAGCATATTCAGTTAACGAAGATTCAGCTAAATGTTTAGAGATTTGGTCATAATCTAAGTTAGCTTCAGCTTCTTGAGCTATTCTTGCCATAGTTTCAGCAGCTTCTTTTGGGAAACTACCTGAAGCACTTTCACCAGAAAGCATAATAGCGTCGGTTCCGTCAAATATTGCATTACATATATCAGAGGCCTCAGCTCTAGTTGGAAGTGAATTCCTTATCATAGAATCAAGCATTTGGGTAGCTGTAATTACAGTTTTGCCAGCTTTTCTACATTTTTTAATAATCATTTTTTGGATTATAGGAACTCTTTCTATAGGAATTTCAACTCCCATGTCACCTCTTGCAACCATAACACAATCAGTTACATCGATGATGGAGTCAATATTGTCAACACCTTCTTGATTTTCAATTTTAGCTATTACTTGAATGTTCTCTCCACCATATTTCTTTAGAACTCTTTTTACTTCTAATATATCACTAGCTTTTCTTATGAAAGAGGCAGCTATATAGTCTACACCCGTTTCACATCCAAAGGCTATATCATCTATATCTTTTTCAGTAATTGATGGAAGTTTAATTTTTACGTTAGGTACATTAACACCTTTGTGATTTTTTATCATTCCACCAACTTTTACCTTACACTTGATTTCTTTGCCAACAACTTGTATTATTTCGAATTTTAATAAACCATCATCTACTAAGATGCTTCCGCCAACTTCTACATCTTTATATAATATATCATAAGATATTGAACATTTTGTATTATCTCCAAGCAATTCTTCACCACATATAAATGAAAATTCTTGTCCTTTTACAAGTTCAACACCATCATTTACAAAATTATGAGTTCTAATTTTTGGCCCTTTAATATCCAATATGATGGCAGTTGGTGAATCCATTTCTTCTCTTATTTTCTTTATTAGGTCAATCTTTTCTTTATGCGTCTCATGGGTTCCGTGTGAAAAATTTAACCTTGCGGCACTCATACCAATGTTTATAAATTTTCTAAGCATTTTTTCATTATCACTAGCTGGACCGATTGTAAAAATCATTTTTGTTTTTTGCATATTTTAAGTAACCTCCTAAGATTTATTAATGATTAGTCATATTAAATATTATTAGCATAAACGCTTATAATAATATTGGATTATTTTGAAAATAATTAAATAAAGATATACAATATGGTATACTAAAACTAATCTTAGTATAATATTAACACATTATGGACGAAAGGGAGAATAAAAATGAAAAATTTAAAAAGTTCTAAGGCTGCCTTAGTATTTAAGTATTTTGAAGAAATATCTAAAATTCCTAGAGGCTCAAAAAATGAAAAGGAAATAAGTGATTACTTAATGAAATTTGCTAAAGGGCTTGGACTAGATGTTACTCAAGATAAAGCTTTAAATATAATAATTAGAAAGCCTGCATCAAAGGGATATGAAAATGCACCAACAGTAATTTTACAAGGGCATATGGATATGGTATGTGAGAAGAATAAAGGAACAGAGCATGATTTTGAAAAAGATCCAATAAAGCTTGTAATAAAAGATGATGATATTTATGCAGATGGTACTACACTTGGAGCAGATAATGGGATAGCAGTTGCGTATGCTATGGCAGTTCTTGCTGATGACACAATAGAACATCCAGCTATTGAGGTGCTTATAACTACAGATGAAGAAACAGGAATGTCAGGAGCGCAAGCACTATCTAAAGATGATATCAAAGGAAAAGTGTTGTTAAATCTTGATAGTGAAGAAGAAGGATATCTTTTGGTTAGTTGTGCAGGAGGTATAAGAGCAAAATCATCTATTAGATTACAAAAAGAACCTTTAAATAATGAAAAGTTATTTAATGTAGTTGTAAAAGGACTTAAAGGCGGACATTCAGGTTCTGAAATTCATTTAGGAAGAGGAAATGCTAATAAGATTATGGGTAGAACTCTTAATGAATTAGCAAGTGAGTTGGATTTTAATTTAGTTTCAATTAATGGAGGAGCTAAAGACAATGCTATTCCTAGAGAAGCAGATGCAATTATAGCTATTGATAGAAGCAAAGAAGAATTCTTAATTTCTAAAGTAAAAGCTTTAAGTGAGATAATAAAATTAGAGCTACAAGAAACAGATTCTGAAGTTACTTTAATTGTTGAAGAATATACAGATAAAGTAAGTGAAAAATTAACTAAAGACTGTACTGACAAGATTGTAGACTTATTGTACCTTTATCCAAATGGCATAAGTACAATGAGTGCAAGCATAGAAGGTTTAGTTGAAAGTTCAAATAATATTGGAGTTGTATCTACAGGGGATAAAGAAGTAGAATTCCATAGTGCTGTTAGAAGTTCTGTTACAACATTAAAGGAAGATATAGTAAATAGAATTGGAGTGCTAACAAAAGTTGTTGGTGGTGAATTTGAAGTTCATGCTCCATATCCTGCTTGGGAATATAACAAGGAATCTAAGATTAGAGAATTATGTAAAGATGTTTATAAAAAGATGTATGGAAAAGATGCTGTGGTTTATGCACTTCATGCAGGCGTAGAATGTGGATTGTTTGAAGAAAGATTAGGAAAATTAGATATGATAAGTTTCGGACCAGATATAAGAGATGCACATACACCACAAGAGCATTTGTCTATAAGTTCTACTGAAAGAGTATGGGAATATTTACTTGAAGTGCTTAAAGAGATAAATAACAAATACTAGTAGTAAAAAGGAATGGTAGCCTTAACCATTCCTTTTTTTATTTTTATAATAAAGTGAAGGGAAAAATAAATATTTGTAGAATATCAATATTATAGGAGAGAGTTTACCTAAAAGGAGTGGGTTTATGGTTAATGTTGATTTTAAGTATGAAGATTATGCATTTGAGAGTGTTACAGAAAATGATTTGCAACTTCTTAGTGAATGGATAAAGGAAAATAGCGAAGAGGATAATAATTGTTACTCCTTAGAGCCACAAATTTTTTATAGAAGATATCTAGAGTATTATGTAGCTAGTGGTGAAAGTTTTATTAAGGTTAGTAAAGAAGGAAAAATAATTGCTGTTTTTAAAGGTAGATTTGAAATGGAAAAAGGGAACGAGTTATTTATTTGGCTTTTTATAATAGATAAGAAACTAAGAAATAGAGGAGAAGGTTCAATTATAATAAGTAAAGTAATAGAGTACTTTAAGATGAATTTTTTTATAGATAAAGTTGAAGTAGGGGTTGTACAAAGCAATCTTGGGGGGATATCATTTTGGAATAGTTTGGGATTCGATGTATCTAGAGTAACAAAAGGATTTTTTGATGGAGATAATGATTATGAGAGAAATCTTGTTATTATGAATAAAAGGTAGTAAAGTAAATGGAATTGACCGATTAATAGAGAATAAATATAGTGGTTGAAATGAAAACATTAACATCTTCAATAGCATGCTAAACAAAATTACTAAGTTTAGCATGCTATTGTTTTTTATATAAAAAAGTAAAGAGATAACAGTGTTTTAAGTTAATAACTATAGCCTATAAAGAGGCAAAGGAGATTTTTATAAGTAATAACAAGTTATTAAACTAGAACTACATAATGAATAAAACTGTAACCTTAGAAATATATATTATTAGCAGAGCTTTTAAAAATGTGCAAAATAAATTATTTAATAAGGGGGATACTATGAGATACACAAGATATGATTACAAGCGAAAAAGTGGAGAAAATTTTTTCTTATGGTTAATATTAATAATTATACTTTCAATAGTCTTAGGAGTAGGAGGATATAGGTTATTAATAGGAGATAAAGAAATAGTAAAAGAAAAAGAAAGTGTTAAACAAGAAGATAGTAGTGTAGATGGCATTGAAAAATCCTTTGGAATTATTCAATGTGGATTATATTCAAATAAGAATAATGCTGAGTTGACAATGAAAAGTATACCGGAGGAATATTCAAAGGCCATTATAGAGGAAAATGGAAGTTTTAAAATTATTGCGGGAATTTATTCTTTAGAAGATTCAGAAACTAAAAGCCAAGAACTCACTAAAGGATCTATAAGTAATTTTAGAATTTCATGTAAGCTAGATGGTAAAGAAGTAGGAGATAGAACTGAAAGTGAAATTATTGATGGATATATTAAAATAATAAATAAACTTTATGAAAAAGATGTCAAAAGCATTGATACAAAGGAATTTAAAGCATGGGTTAATAGTGTCTCAGAAAAGGTCAGTGATAAAAGTGATGAATTTAATTTGCTTTTTAATAATGTGAGAGGTCTTCCAGATGAATTGAAAAAAGAGAATACATCAGAATTGTTAGTATTTTTATATAATATAATAATAAAATATAAACAAAATTGAATTATTAAAAAAAAATTAAAAAGTGTTTAATTGGATAAACACCCTTGTTTAAAGGGGTATTAAATGATAAACTATATTAGGTGTAAGAACAGTATTCACTACACTTTATTCAAGTTATGGAATAATTTCAAAAAATATGTTTAAAATTATAAATAAAGGTAATACTAAAGAAGTATACTTTTAAGGAAGTGATGTTTTGAAGGTGATTTTGGCTTCGGCTTCAGAAAGACGACAAGAGCTTTTAAGTAGAATTGTAGAAAACTTCACAATACTTGTCAGTGAATTTGATGAGGAGAAGGTAAAAAAAACAGGAAACATATCAGATTATGTAGAAAATATTGCACTAGGTAAAGCTAGAGATGTACTAAGTAAGGTAAGTGAATCTTCAATAATAATAGCGGCAGATACTGTAGTTTCTTTAGATAATGAAATACTTGGTAAGCCTAAAGATAAGTCGGAAGCTTATGAAATGCTTAGCAAATTAAGTGGTAATACTCACAATGTGTATACCGGAATAGTAATTATCAATACAGATAGTGGAAAAACGCTTAAAGACTTTGTAGAAACTCAAGTTGTTTTTTCTAAGTTAACTGAAAAACAGATTAAAGACTATATAGCTACTGGAGATCCTATGGATAAGGCAGGTGCTTACGGGATTCAAGGAAAAGCTGGGGTTTTTGTCAAAGAAATTAGAGGTTGCTATTATAATGTAGTGGGGTTACCTTTAAATAAACTTAATGAAATGATTGAAAGAGTAATATAATTAAGAGGGAATGGGAATTTGTATTTTAGGAGTTAAATATGGACAACAATCTTAAAATTTCAGATATTCCAAGTAATGAAAGGCCTATAGAAAAGTTGATGAACTTTGGGGCTGATACTTTAAGCAATCAAGAATTATTAGCGATAATACTTAGGTGTGGAACTAAAGGACAAAATATTTTAAACCTTAGTGGCAAAATATTAAGTGAAGTTCATGGTTTAAATGGCATTTTAAATGTAACATATGATGATATAAAGAGAATCAAAGGTGTTAAAACAGTGAAGGCTTCGCAAATATTGGCCTTAGCTGAACTTTTTAGAAGATTTAATACTTTAAAGGCTGATAATAAAATTACTATTAATTCACCTAAGGATATAGCTGATATGCTTATGATAGAAATGGCTAATTTAAATCAGGAGATTCTAAAGCTAATAATATTAAGTACAAAGAATAAAATAATAAAAATTAAAGATGTTTTTAAAGGAACACTTAATTCATCTTTAGTTCATCCAAGAGAGATATATTGCGAAGCTATAAAAAATAGTGGAGCGTCTATTATAATATGTCATAATCACCCTTCTGGAGATCCAAATCCCAGTGAGGAAGATATAAATATTACCTTAAGAATAAAAGAATGTGGAAATATAATTGGAATAAAGTTATTAGACCATATAATAATAGGTGATAGAAAATATTCAAGTTTAAAAGAAAAAGGAATTATATAACTGAAAGGGGACAAAACAATGGGTTTTTTTGGAAGCAATAAAGACATGGGGATAGATTTAGGTACTGCTAATACTCTTGTCTTTGTAAAAGGAAAAGGAGTAGTATTAAGAGAGCCTTCAGTAGTAGCAATAAATAATGTTACAAAAAAATGTCTAGCTGTTGGAACAGAAGCTAAGCAAATGATAGGAAGAACACCTGGAAATATAGTGGCTATTAGACCGTTAAAAGATGGAGTAATTGCTGATTTCGATGTAGCTCATACCATGATTAAGTCTTTAATAGAAAAGGCAGTGAGCAAGAGTTCATTTAAGAGTCCAAGAATAATAGTTTGTTATCCATCAGGAGTTACTGAAGTTGAGAAGAGAGCTATTGAAGAAGCAACAAAGTTAGCCGGAGCAAGAGATGTTGTTCTTATGGAAGAGCCGATGGCGGCGGCTATAGGAGCAGGATTACCAGTAAGTGAACCAACTGGTAGTATGATAGTTGATATTGGTGGAGGTACAACTGAAGTAGCTATTATTTCTCTTGGAGGAATAGTAACTAGTAAATCATTAAGAGTTGCAGGAGATGAATTAGACCAATCTATAATAGCTTATATTAAAAAAGAATATAATTTGATGATTGGTGAAAGAACTGCAGAACAAGTAAAAATGGAAATAGGTTCTGCATATAAAATAGATGAAGAAGAAATAATGATGGAAATTAAAGGAAGAGACTTGATTACAGGCCTTCCAAAGATTATTGAAGTTTCAGAAGTTCAAATTAGAGAAGCAATTAAGGAACCCGTATACGCAATAATTGAATCAATTAAGACAACTTTAGAAAAAACACCACCAGAACTTGCAGCTGATATTATGGAAAAAGGAATAATGCTTGCAGGTGGAGGTGCGCTATTAAGAGGATTAGATGTGTTAATTACACGTGAAACCAATATGCCTGTACATATTGCAGAAGCACCACTTGATAGTGTTGTATTAGGAGCGGGAAAAGCTCTTGAAGATTTCGACAAGATCAGCAGGGAAGAAAGATCATAGTAGATGAAGCTCTTTAAGAACAAACTGGCAGTTACTGTAATAGTACTGTCAGTTGCATTTTTAGGATTAATTATCTTTACTGCAAGTAAGGAAACTAAAGGACCTATGGGTGCTGCAGGCGACGCCCTGAATCCTATTCAAAAAATTGCGTATAATGCGAATCGTGGAGTTAAAGATTTTGTTGATTTCTTTTTAAATTTCTCTGATGTTAAAGAAGAAAATAAACAATTGGCTAAGGAAAATAAAGAGCTTAAGAATGAGCTTCAAGAATATTCTAATTTAAAAGAAGAGAATGATAAATTTAGAGGTATATTAGATTTTAAAGAACAGCATAATAACTATAATTATATTGCTACTAATATCATAAGTTATAGTGGTAGTGGAATTATAGATGGGTACATAGTTGATAAAGGTCAAAATGATGGAATAGAAAAAAATATGATTGTTATTTCACCAGATGGACTAGTTGGTCAAGTGTCTAGTGTTGGTAGCAACTGGGCTATAGTTCAAGGGATAATAAATGAAAATGTAAATGTCAGTGTTAAGGTGGAAAATACTAAGGATAACACTGGTATACTAAAAGGATATAAAGATAATTCAAATAACTTGTTAGTGAAGGTGTCAAATCTTCCAGTAGATTCTCAAGTTAAAGAGGGAGACGTAATTATGACTTCTGGACTAGGCTTTTTATATCCGAAAGATATAAAAGTTGGAACAGTTATGTCAGTAGAAGAAGATAAGGTTAAGGTTATGAAAAGTGCAGTGGTTAAACCGTCTGTAGATTTCAGTAAGCTTGAAGAACTATATATAGTAGCGCCAAAAGATAAGAAAGAAATAAAGTATGACTAGAGGTGGACTATGAAGAAACGAGTAGTTTTAATTATTGTAGCATGTATATTATTAATTTTAGATAATACGCTAGCACCTTTTATTGCAGTAAAAGGTGCGTGGCCTAGTCTACTTTTTATTTTTTCTGTTTCTTATTCTATTATTAATGGAAAAAAAGAAGCTGTGATTATAGGCGTTATTAGTGGATTACTTCAAGATGTATTCTTTTATAATATGTTTGGAGTTAATGCATTAATAAATATGTTTTGCTGCTATCTTGCAGGATTCATAGGCGAAGGAATCTGGAGAGATAGGAAGCTAGTACCAATTATAACTATATTTGTTGGAACAATATTAAAGTATTTAGGAATATTTATTATTTTCTATGCTTTAAATATTCATATTGATTTATTTAGGGGTGTAAGTACTGCGCTTTACAATTCAATAATTATGCTTTTTGTATACAAAACTATCTTAAGGTTTTTTGATAGAGAAGATATGAGGAAAGCGTGGAGGTTCTAAATGATAGTTAACAAACCAAAGAAGAAGAAAAAACCATCTAGGTATAAATCATTTTTAGTTATTATGGGAGTCGTATTTGCCATTATTTTTGGAAAGCTTATATATATTCAAATATATAAGCATGATGATTATAAAGAAAGAGCAGATACGACTTCAACTAAATTTGTCCCAGAAAAGGCACCTAGGGGAATAATATATGATCAAAATGGGAACATATTAGCAACTAATACACAAACATATACAATGATGTATACTACCACAGAAGAAGCTAACAAGATGTTTTTTAATACCATAGATACAGTTTTTAAAATATTATCTGAAAACGGTGAAGGCTTTACTGATGATTTGATACTTAAAGTAAATGAAAATAATGAGCCTTACTTTGCATATAAAACAACTGCTAAAAATGATCAAAATGCTGAAGAGATAAGATTTAAAAGGGATAGAGGATTAAATGAAAAGGTAGAAAAAGATTTATATAGTGGTAAGGAAGAAGATTTAACAGATTCAGAGATAGAGAGTGTAAATGCTAAACTTTTGGAAATAACTCCAAAGGAAGTTTTTTATGATTTAGTTAAAAGTTATGATTTAATTAAGTTAATTGATCCAAATCCAAGTAGTGAAAAGATTAAGGAATACAATGAAATGTCAGGAGAGGCTTTAACTAACCTGCTACGTTCAAAGTATTCCTTTAAGGATCTTAGAAATTATTTACTTATTAAGGATGCTTTGAAAATTCAAAGTTTCAAAGGATATAAGTCAGTTACACTAGCTAGCAATATAAAAAAAGATACTGCATTAATCATTCTTCAAAAGTTAAATGATTTACCTGGTATAGATATAAAATTAGAGCCTATAAGGCTCTACCCATATAACCAGCTTGCATCTTCAGTTTTAGGGTATATATCTCCAATAGATAGTTCAAATGAGCAAAAATATGAATTAAGAGGGTATGATATATCCAGTGATCTTATAGGTGTTTCAGGAATAGAATCTACCTTTGAAGAGCAGTTAAAGGGTGTTAAAGGTGGAACAACAGTTAAGGTTAACTCAAAGGGAAGAGTCACAGAAGAATTATTTAAGTTAGAAACATATCCAGGAAATAGTGTGCATTTAACTATTGATAAAGGTGTTCAATATGCAGCAGAACAGGGATTAAAGGATACTATAGAGTCTATTAGAACTTCGCCAACAGATCCTTATCCAGGGGCAACTAGAGGAGCTGTTGTTGCAGTAGAAGTTAATACTGGAAGAATATTAGCTAGCGCATCATATCCAAATTATGATCCAAATATTTTTGCTGTTTCAGGACAGTTATCAAATGCACAAACAAAAGAATATTTCAGTCCGGATTTAGAAAAATTTGGAATAAATTACATAAAGTCTAGAGGATTAAATAAAACTGTTGATGAATTGTTCCCAGCGGTAGATGGAGTAAGAACAGATCCTAATGATCTATATCCAAGAGCTTTTTATAATTATGCAACACAAGGGCTTATACCACCTGGATCGACATTTAAACCATTGACAGGATTAGCAGGACTAGAAGCTGGTGTTATTCAACCAACAGAAACTATTTATGATCAAGGAAAGTTTAATGCTCATCCAGAAACTTATGGAACTGCTTTCGCACCAGAGTGTTTACTTTATACAAATTATCATAGCAGTCATGGTGATACAGATATAACTCATGCTCTAGAGGTATCTTGCAACTATTATTTCTATGAAGTAGCTTACAGGTTATATAAGCAAGCTGGATCTAATGTAGAAGCTTTAGATTCTTTAGCAAAATATGCATGGAAATTTGGATTAGGGACAGATCCTAATACTAAGGAAAGAGCGAGTACAGGAATAGAAATTGAAGAAAATTTTGGGCAAGTATATAATTTTAAATCATTTAAGAATCAATCTATATTATATGCTAAGTTTGAAATTAGAGATTATCTAGAATCAGGAGATTATAGAGGAGTAAGATCATTTATACCTTTCGATTATTCAAACAATGATGCTGATAGTGAAAAATTAAAAGAAGCAAAAACATCTTTAAAGGATAAAGTAGCAGCTAGATTTGAAAAGATTGGTACAGATAGTAGTGCGCTAGGTACAGATGCCTTTGCAAAAACGTTAGTAGAAGACATTAAAAATATAATGAATCTTTCAGATAAATATAAACAAAATGTTAGTGATTATGAAGCAAAAGGAAAGGGAAAAGTTAATTTAGATTCTCAGGCACAAACTATAGCTGAGGTAATAGCAAGGTTTGTAGTTAATGATAAGGGCTCAGAAATTACATCTCCAGCTCAAGAAGTATATGCCTCAATAGGCCAAGGAATGAATAACTTTACGCCAACCCAATTAGCAGCATATGTATCAACATTAGCTAATGGAGGAACACGATATAAATTGCATTTTGTTGATAAGATAACCACACCTGATGGAGCGGTTGTCCAAGAATATGAACCAGAAGTGATTGATAAAATTCAGTTGAAAGATTCCACAATAAATGCAATTAGAGAAGGTATGTATAAGGCTAATAATGATGAAGGTGGAACAGCTGCAAGAGTATTTGCTAATTTCCCAATAAGAACTGGGGGGAAAACAGGTACTGCAGATTTTAATGAAAGGCAAAAGGAAATAGGAAGAGCACCTTATGCAACTTATGTAAGTTTTGCACCGCTTGAAAATCCACAAATAGCTTTTGTAGGAGTAATATATGATGGCGGTCACGGGTCGTCTACAGCACCTGTAGCTAAAGCTGTATATGAGGCATATTTCAAAGAGAAGATAGAAAAAGAATTTCCTGCTTATGCATCTACTTCAACGTCATA
Organism: Clostridium cibarium; assembly: GCF_014836335.1. Classification (GTDB taxonomy): domain Bacteria; phylum Bacillota; class Clostridia; order Clostridiales; family Clostridiaceae; genus Clostridium; species Clostridium cibarium. The sequence goes on along the minus strand of NZ_JACSRA010000005.1, from coordinate 115,254 downwards.
TCAAAAGTATGTGACAGGTGCACCTGCAAATAATAAGTTAAGTTAAAGGTTAAAAGAAGCTATCTATTTAAAAAAGATAGCTTCTTTTTTTATTACTTTTTTGTTACAAACTGCAAAAGTGGACACACAAATGGTATAATTACTATTAAAAGTATATAATTAATGTGCTTTTACTATTTATCTGAAAGAGGTTAAATAGTATATATGTAGACACAGGTGGAGGTTCAAATGATAGTTAGTAGACCGAAAAAAAAGAAAAAACTCTCAAGGTACAATGTATTTTTAGTTTTGATGGGATTTATATTTACAGTAATTATCTCCAAACTTGCATATATTCAAGTTTATAAGCATGCTGATTATAAGGAAGAGGCAGATACTACCTCAACTAAATTTATATCAGAAAAAGCACCTAGAGGGGTAATATATGATGAAAAAGGAAATGTTTTAGCTACTAATGTGCAAACATATGCTATGACATATACAAAAACAGATGAAGCTGATAAAAGTTTTTTTAAAACAGTGGATTTAGCTTTATCAATACTTTCAGAAAATGGTGAAGGATTTCAAGATGATTTAATATTAAAATTAGATAGTAGCAATCAACCTTATTTTTCATTTAAGGGGACAACAGAAAGTGCTAAAAAAGCAGAAGAGATACGTTTTAAGAGAGATAGGGGATTAAATACAGATATTGAAAAAGAACTATATGAGGATAAAAAAGTTGATGATTTAACTGAGGATGAAATAAATGCAGTAAATGATAGACTTTTGCAAGTTACACCAAAAGAGACATTTTATTATTTGGTAAAAAGTTATGATCTAATTAGTTTGATAGATCCGGAACCTGTTAAAGATAATACCAAAGAGTATAATGAAAAACTTAAAGAATATAAAGAAAGAATAAAAAAATATAAAGACATGTCTGGCGAAGAATTAACAAATATGTTATTAAAAAAATATACTTATAACCAGATTAGGACTTATATGGTAGTCAAAGATGCTCTAAAGATGGAGAGCTTTAAAGGATACAAATCAATTACTTTAGCTAGTAATATTAAGAAAGATACAGCTTTAATAATATATCAGAAGTTAAATGATATGCCAGGAGTAGATATACAACTTGAGCCAACAAGATTTTATCCTTATAAGGAACTTGCATCATCAGTGCTTGGCTACATATCACCAATAGATACATTAAATAAAGATAAATATGAGTTAAGAGGATATGATGCTTCAACAGACCTTATAGGAGCTTCGGGAATAGAATCTGCTTTTGAAGATCAACTTAAAGGTGTTAAAGGTGGAACAACAGTTAAGGTTAATTCGAAAGGAAGAGTTACTCAAGAACAATTTAAACTTCAATCATATCCAGGAAATAGTGTGCATTTAACTATAGATAAAAATATTCAATACGCAGCTGAGCAATCATTAATTGATTCGATGGCAAATATAAGAGCTGGAATTAGTTCTGATAAACCATATACTGGAGCAAATAGAGGAGCAGCTGTTGCTGTTGAAGTAAAAACAGGAAGGATACTTGCTAGTGTATCATATCCTAACTTTGATCCTAATAAATTTGCAGTGTCTGGACAATTATCAGATGAAGAAACAAAAGAATATTTTAGCCCAGACTTAGATAAATTTGGTAAGGGGATAATAAGTTCAACAGGAGCAACTAAATCACTAGATGAATTATTCCCTAAGGAAGATGGCGTCAGAACAGATCCAAATGATTTATATCCTAAACGCTTTTATAATTATGCAACACAAGGATTATTACCATCGGGGTCAACATTTAAACCACTTACTGCTATAGCAGGCTTACAGGAAGGTGCTATTAATACTGATACAAGAATAAATGATACAGGAAAATTTAATATACACCCAGAGGTTTATGGTACTAATTTTGGACCAATGTGTTTGGAATTTGCAAATGGTCAAGGTGCTCATGGAAGCATAGATGTAACTAAAGCTCTAGAGGTATCATGTAACTACTATTTTTATGAAGTAGCCTATAAGTTATATAAACAAGGGGGACAAAATATAACAGCACTAGATGCTATTGCAAAATATGCATGGAAATTTGGACTTGGAGTAGACCCAAATGGCAAACAAAAAGAGAGCACAGGAATTGAAATAGAGGAAAACTATGGACAAGTATACAATTTTCAATCCTATAAGAATAGGGTAGCATTATCCTCAAAGTTTGACTTGAGGGATTTTTTGGAAGCTGGTTATTATGCAGGAAATAACAGTAATTTTGTATCTTTTGACTTTGCAGATAATGCTGATGATAATGAAAAGTTGAAGGCTGCTAAAACTAGTCTAAAAAAGACCATAACAGATACATTCATGAAGTTAGGTACAAGTGAAGAAGTGAATAACGAAACTGTTTTTCAAAAAAGTATATTAGAAGATGTTAAAAGTATAATGAATCTATCAGATAAGTATAAGGCTAATGTAAGCAAATATGAATCTGATGGTAAAGGAAAAGTTAATATAGATTCTCAAGCAAAACTTGTAGTGCAAGCTATTTCAAAATTTGTAATTAATGATAGGGGATCAGAAATTAAATCACCAGGACAACAAGTATATTCTTCTATTGGACAAGGTATGAATGCCTTTACTCCTATGCAGTTAGCTCAATATATTTCTACATTAGCTAATGGTGGTACTAAGTATAAATTACATTACGTAGATAAAATAACTGATACAGATGGAAACACAGTTCAAGAGTATAAACCAGAAGTATTAGATAAGATTGATTTAAAACCAGAAAATTTAGCAGTAGTTATAGAAGGTATGAAAAAGGTTAATAATGACGACAGTGGTACAGCTAGAGGTACATGGGAAGGATTTCCTATAAATACTGCAGGTAAAACAGGTACTGCAGATGTTAAAGAAGACCAAACAGACTATGGAAGAGCTCCATATGCTACTTATGTCAGTTTTGCACCAGCAGAAAATCCTGAAATTGCAGTTGTAGCAGTTGCATATGATGGTGGACATGGTACTGCTGTTGCTCCTGTTGCGAAGGCAATATATGAAGCATATTTTAAAGATAGATTGGGCGCTGATTATATATCTAAATCTGAATCATATAAAAAATATGTATCAAACGCACCTGCTGATAAAAAGACAAATTAGCAAGTTTTTAATAAAAAAGAGTATCTTTTAAAATATGGATACTCTTTTTTGTACATTAATGTTATAATTATAGGGAAAAAGTATATATTAAGAAGGAATTTTAGAATTTAGATTGAATATATATAGCATAAAATTGGTGGAGGGTAGCCAATGGAGAATAGTGGAGTAATAATTAAAGGAAACAAAAATGGATTAAATGCATTAGTTGACATGGATAAGTTTGGTGGATTTGATGATATGTTAACTATGATAACTGAAAAATTATCGAAGGGTAAGAAATTTTATAAAGGTTCTACTCTATACATAACAATTAATATATCTGCAATAAATGAAAGAGATATGAATAGATTAAAAGACATTCTCTTAGAGGAGATAGGTGTTAAAGAGATTATTGTAGAAGATATAGAAGATAAAGAAATAGAAAAAGAAGTGAAATCATTTAATGGTATTTATGAAGGAAGAACTAAGTTTATAAGAAAGACTGTAAGGGGAGGACAAAGTGTCAATTTCCCAGGAAATATAGTGATAATTGGAGATGTAAATAGTGGTGCAGAGGTATATGCAGGAGGGAATATTATAGTTCTTGGAAGCATCAAAGGAAATGTATTTGCAGGAGATAGTGGCAATAACAAAGCTATAATTGCAGCATTTTCTCTTGAGCCAGAAATACTTAAAATAGGAGATATAATAACTATTTCACCTGACGATTCTCCAAAACCAAAGTATCCAGAAGTGGCGAAGGTCAAAGATGGTGCTATTATAGTAGAGCCATATTTAACTAATAAATATATATATTAATTCTTGGAGGGATAAGTAAATGGGAGTATCAATAGTAATAACATCAGGTAAGGGCGGAGTAGGAAAGACAACTACAACTGCTAATATAGGAACTGCTTTAGCTGCTTTAGGAAATAAAGTAGTAGTTGTTGATGGAGATACAGGCTTAAGGAATTTAGATGTATTAATGGGATTAGAAAATAGAATTGTATATACATTAATGGATGTAATAGAAGGAAGATGTAGACTTAAGCAAGCATTAATAAAAGATAAGAGATTCTCAAATTTATGTTTACTTCCAACAGCACAAACTAAGGATAAAGACGATATAACTGCACAAGATATGTTAAAACTTGTAGGAGAACTTAAAAAAGAATTTGATTATGTATTAATTGATTCTCCAGCAGGTATAGAGCAAGGCTTTGAAAATGCTGTTATTGGTGCAGATAGAGCTGTTGTAGTAGTAAATCCAGAAATAACTTCAGTAAGAGATGCAGATAGAGTTATAGGTAAGCTTGATGCAAAGGGATTAGAAGATCATGGAGTTATTGTTAATAGATTAAATTACGAGATGGCAAAGAATGGTGATATGTTAGATGTCTCAGATATAATAGAAACATTATCTGTAAAACTTATTGGAGTTGTTCCAGATGATAAGAATATAACAGTTTCAACTAATAAAGGAGAACCTATAGTTCTTGAAGATAAAGCTAGAGCTGGTCAAGCTTTTAGAAATATTGCAAAGAGAATTACAGGAGAAGATGTGCCATTAATGGAATTAAGTACTGAATCAGCAGGCTTCATAGGATCATTGAAGAAGCTATTTGGACGTAAATAGGGGGTGTACTAGATGGGAATTTTTAGTGGTTTTAGCAATAAACAAAGACCTAAAGACGTAGCAAAAGATAGATTAAGATTAATTTTAATTCATGATAGAGGAGACATCCCAACAGAAACTATAGACAAAATGAGAAATGAAATATTAGAAGTTCTTTCTAAGTATATTGAAATTCAAGCTGATGATGTTGAAATAGCAGTTACAAAGAGTGATGTTATTGAAGGCGATGTTGCCTCTTCTTTAGTAGCTAATATTCCTATTAAAGGAGTAAGAGGAAGATAGATAAAATAAGTAGAATTGTTGAAATAAATTTCAATAGTTCTACTTATTTGACTATTTATTAAAAAATTATTATATTTCAGTATATTCTCTTTTTCTTATGGTGAAAAGTAAGATAATAATATATAATTAATATGTCATTTATAGAGTATGGAGGTGGGACATTGATTAAGGAAAGAGGACTCTTAAATAGATATAAATTAGATTTTAGATTGCTAAGAGATATGGATAAAGCACTTTTGTTTTCATTGATAGCTTTAGTTCTATATGGTTTGTTAAATATATACTTATCAACTAAAGGAAATACAGGCGATTTAAGTCCGTTTTATCATGTAAAGAGACAGTTAGCTTGGTTTGCAGTTTCACTAGTAGCATTATATTTCTTTGTTGCTATAGATTATAAAGTAATTTTTAGATATATCCCAATAGTCTATTGGGGATCAGTAATTTTGCTTATTGCAGTTTGGATTCCTCATATAGGTATTGAAGTAAATGGTGCCCGTGGGTGGATCAGAATTGCAGGTCAATCAATGCAGCCAGCTGAATTTGCAAAGTTTGCTATTATATTAAGAACGGCAAAATTATTAGATGAAATGGATTGTGAAATAAATAATATAAAAAATATTTTTACCATTTTTATATGGGCTATGATTCCTGTTGGGTTGATTTTAATTCAACCAGACATGGGAATGGCTATGGTATGTTTTTTCATAGTTCTTGGAATGCTATTTGTTGCAGGTCTTGACAAGAGAATAATATGGGGAGGAGCCTTAGCGTTATTTTTATCTGTAATAGTATTATGGTATTCAGGCCTTATACTTCCACACCAAAAGGCTAGAATAGTATCATTTATGAGTTCAGATTCACAGGATTCTGCAAATGGATATCAGTTAAGTCAATCGCTTATAGGAATTGGTTCTGGAGGCCTTTTTGGATCAAAACCATCATTAGATCCAAATGTAGCTCCAGGATATTCAGGGACTCATGTACCTGAAGTACAAACAGATTTTATATTTTCTGCTATAGGAGAACAATGGGGACTTGCTGGAGCATTAGTTTTATTACTTTTATATGGAATATTAATTTCGAGAATGATTGCTATAGCTAGAAGGACAAAAGATAGATTTGCGTCCTTAGTATGTATGGGGTTAGTCTCATATTTTCTATTTGCTATAACTCAGAATATTGGAATGACCATTAACTTGATGCCAATAACAGGTATTACTTTACCATTGATAAGCGAAGGGGGAAGTTCTCTTCTTACAACAGTAATAGCAGTAGCTTTAATACTGAATATTGGGATGAGGAAAAAGAAAATACATTTTTAGGGGGATAACTTTTATGAAGATTGCGTTAATTGCACATGATAAGAAAAAGGAAGAAATTATAAAATTGGCTTTAGAGTATAAAGATAAGCTTAAAAATCATGAACTTATAGCAACTGGAACTACAGGGCTTAAAATTACGGAAGCTACTGGCTTAGAAGTTAAGAGGTATTTTTCAGGTCCATATGGTGGTGATCAGCAGATTGGGGGAAGAATTGCAGAAGGAAAAGTGGACTTAGTTATATTTTTAAGAGACCCACTTACAGCTCAACCACATGAACCTGATGTTACAGCTCTTATAAGGGTGTGTGATGTACATTCTGTACCAATAGCAACAAATATAGGAACAGCAAAGCTTTTAATGAATATAGTTGATTAATAAAAAAGTTCTAAACTTATAAAAAGTTTAGAACTTTTTTTGTTGAAATTTGTATATTTGTAAAACTCATAAATCCTAATACTTAAAAATATACTTTAATATAGAACTACCTGGAGGAATGAGATGGGAAATTATAGAGCTCAATATGAGAGATACTATGGAAGTGTGAGGGCAAAAGGAGGGGGTGCTTCATATAGAAGGGTAAGCTCAACTAAAGGTGGAGGTATAAAGAATAGTAGCAATGCAAACATTTTAAATAAAGTAGTAAATAAATTAATTTGGCAGCTTGGTGGTGCGCTTGTATTGTTAGGATTATTGTTTATTATAAAGACAATACCATTAGAGGGAACCAAAGATGCATATACAGTTTCAAAAAAAATGATAGATGAAAAATTTAATGTAGAAGAGGCTATAATGGCTGTAAATATTCCGGATGTTGACGAATATAAGGAAAAAGCTTTAGATTATATAGATGAATTTAAGCATATGCTTACAGGTGAAAAGACATTGAAAGAAACTATGAAAGAAGATTATATAGTACCTACTATCGGAAAGAAAAAGCATATGGAGAAAGATAACAAAGGCATTGTAATAGTTACAGATGGAGATAAAGATGTTAATGCAAGTTTTAACGGAATTATAAGAGAAGTAAAAGAAGAAGATGGCAAGAAACATATATTAATAGATAATGGGAGTGGAGTGGAAACCTATTATGGATTATTATCAGATGTTCAGATAAAAGAGGGAGATGAAGTGAAAAAAGGACAATGCTTGGGAAAAACAGGGGATATTGATTCTACAGGAACAAAGGGGATAATATTTAAAATAAGTTTTATGGGAAGTGAGAAAGATCCAAATGAAATGATGGATTTATCATCATTGGAGGAGGTTTAGGAAAGAGCAATGTAGTAGGAGTATTATATGAAGAAAAAAACTAAAATATTTCTATTAGAATTTTCAATTTTAATAGTTATAGGAAGTTTTTATAGTGAGTTATTATTGGGATTTATTTGGGTAATACTACATGAAATAACTCATATTATAGTTGGAAGAAAATTTGGTATTAGAGCATACGATATACAGCTTCATATTACAGGGGTTAGTGCAGATATTAGAGATTTAGACGATTTAAATGAAAAAGAAAAATTAATAGTATTCTTATCTGGACCTCTGTTTAATATAGGGGCAATTATTTTGTTATTATGGCTTAAAAAATATTTTAATATAGATTATATTGAAAAGAGTATAGATACTAATTTAGTATTGTTTATATTTAATATGCTGCCTGCATATCCACTTGATGGTATAAAAGCTTATGAAATTGTACTAGGAAAGAAAATACTATATAAAAGAGCAAAAAAGATATTAGTAAATATAAGTTTTGGAGTAGGGATATTTTTAATATTACTATTCTTTAGCACTATTTATATACATAAAGTTAATTTTAGTTTGTTACTAGCAGCAATATTAATAACATATTCAACCTTCTTAGAAAAGGAAAAGACCATATATATTATAATGGGTAATTTGTTTAGAAAGAGAAAAAGGTTAATCAAGGAGGAATATATTGAAAATAAAAGTATATCAGTTTATTACAAAAAAGATTTAGTTAAGGTATTAAGTTTGGTAGATAGAAATAAATTTAACTCCTTTTTTGTTTTAGACGATGAGCTGCAACTTTTAGGGGTAGTTTATGAGGATGAGCTTATAGAAGCCTTAAAAGAATATGGTAATATAACTTTAGAAGAACTTTTATTCAAAAACAAAAAAGATAGTATTAAATAGCTTTATATACGATTTGGAGGTATATAAAGCATATTTTTTATAAAAAGATACTTGTAAAATTATCTACTTATGGTTATAATGATTATATGAGAAACATATAATCATTTAGATTATAAGGGGAGGGCGAAATTGATTAATAAAGATGGATTGACAGAAGAAGAATTTTTAAAAAGCTATAATCCGGGCAATTATGAAAGACCTTCATTAACTGTAGATATGGTTTTATTTACATTAGATGATGAAGAAGAGATGGACTTAAAGAAAGTTCCTGAAAAAAAATTAAAAGTACTATTAATTAAAAGAAAAGATCATCCTTTTATGGGGTGTTATGCTATCCCAGGAGGATTTGTAGATATTAATGAAAGTATAGAGAATGCAGTATATAGAGAATTAAAGGAAGAAACGAATATAGATAATGTTTATTTAGAACAATTATATACATGGGGAGAAGTTAACAGAGATCCTCGAATGAGAGTTGTATCAACTTCTTATATGGCATTAGTTAACAAGGATGATATAAGTCCCAAAGCTGGGGATGATGCTGAAGAAGTAGATTGGTTTGATATTAGCAAAAAGATTATAAAAACTGAAGACTTAAAAGTAATATCTGAAATAAAACTAGAAAATGCTAAACGAAATATAATTATAATTTATGAAATAACAGAAATTATTGAAGTGAAAGGTTATAATAAAACATCTAAATATGATATTAAGCTAGTTAAAGGTGAAAGAGCATTAGCTTTTGATCACATTAAGATATTAAATTATTCTTTAGAAAGAATGAGAAACAAGGTTCAATATACCACAATAGCTTTTAGTTTATTGCCAAAGTATTTTACATTAATGGAACTTCAACAAGTATATGAATTATTACTTGGAAGAGAATTAACCAAACAAAATTTTAGAAGATGGATTAATCCGATGGTTACTAAAACAGATAAAGTGAAGAAGAATAGAGCTTATAGGCCATCAGCTTTATATGAATTAAATAGAAGTTATATCATAGATGAAATTAAAAATATTTAAGGAGAGGATAGTATGTATGATGCAATTGAAGGTATAAAAAAAGAAATAGGTTCTTTAAATAGCATAAGTTTAAAGGAAATAGGAGAAAACAAGAAAATATTAAATAAAACTACAGCTTTAATAGTAGTAGATATGGTGAGAGGATTTTACGATATTGGTCCATTAGCATCGGATAGGGTGGAGAGAACTATTAGTCCCATAGAAAAATTAAATGAAGATTTAACAGGATGCAAAAAGGTATTTTTTATAGATAGTCACACTGAAGAATCAGTAGAGTTTAATAACTATCCACCACATTGTTTAGAAAATACAGCAGAAGAAGAGTTAATTTCGTTAATAAAAAGTGATGACAATACAGTTTTAATTAAGAAAAATAGTATAAATGGATTTCATGCACCTAAGTTTAAGGAATGGTTAGATGAAAATAGTGAAATAGAAAATTTCATAGTGGTAGGTGTATGTAGTAATATATGTGTTGAAACTTTTGTTATAACTCTAAAGACTTATTTTAATCAATTTAATATGAATAAGAGAATTATAGTTCCAATGAACTCAACTGAAACTTATGAACTTGGAAATCATAATGCAGATTTAATGAATTTAATGACTTTTTATAAATTAAAAAATAATGGTATAGAAGTAGTAAAAGAAATAAATTAAATTTTTTTAAAAAATCTTATCATCAAAATGATTATAAGGAGAAGGTTATGAAGAATTTTTATATTGAATTTATTAATAAATTGAGAAAAGATTATAGATTTAAAGAAATGGAATTATCTTTTACAGAAGATAGGAGAAAATATTATAAGGATAGAGAAGAATTAGAATTAAAAACTCTAAGGATTGTTGTGAAGGTTGATGTTAATAATGGGTTATTCTTAAAATCTTATGGATTTAGAATTAATCATATTTTAGAGGAAAATTTAACTGAAATAGTGATGGATAATGGCTATATCAAAAAGAAAATAAAAGGGCTAAATTATAATACAATTAGTTCAATCATATATGAAAAATCAGTTAAGGATATTAAAGGAAAGGATTTTAGTACAATAGTACTTTAATTATGGTGATTATAAATGAAAAAATTAGATTTAACAGATAATAGAAATATGAGTATGTTAATGGATTTTTATGAATTAACGATGAGTAATGCATATCTTCTAGACGGGGTAGGAGAAAAAATAGCATACTTTGATATGTTCTTTAGAAAAGTGCCTGAGCAAGGTGGATATGCTATAATGGCAGGTCTTGAACAAGTTATAGAATATATAGAAGGGTTAAGATTTGATGAAGAAGATATAGAATATTTAAAAGGGTTAGATATATTTAATGATAAGTTTTTAAATTACTTATCAAACTTCAGATTTACAGGCTCTATTTATGCTGTACCAGAAGGGACTCTAATATTTCCAAATGAACCTATAATAACAGTTAAAGCTCCTGTAATCGAAGCACAACTTTTAGAAACTATGATTCTTTTAACAGTAAACCATCAATCTTTAATAGCAACTAAGACTAGCAGAATTTGTAGATCTGCTGATGGAAGATCTGTACTAGAATTTGGTGCAAGAAGAGCACAAGGATATGATGCGGCAATTCATGGAGCTAGAGCAGCTTATGTTGGTGGGGCTGATGGAACAGCGACGACTATAGTGGGAGAAGCATTAGGAATTCCTGTATCAGGTACTATGGCACATTCATGGATTCAATTTTACGAAGATGAATATAAAGCATTTAAGAAATATGCGGAATATTATCCAGACAATTGTACACTATTAGTTGACACTTATTCAGTATTAAAATCTGGTATTCCAAATGCTATTAGAGTGGCAAAAGAGGTATTAGAACCAATGGGAAAAAGATTAAAGGGAGTAAGACTTGATAGTGGGGATATGGCATACCTTTCTATTAAAGCAAGAAAGATGCTTGATGAAGCAGGTCTTATTGATTGTAAAATTGTGGCTTCAAATTCTCTGGATGAATATACAATAACATCTTTATTTAATCAAGGAGCTAAGATTGATGTGTTTGGAGTTGGAGAAAGACTTATAACATCCAAAAGTGCACCTGTATTTGGAGGGGTTTATAAACTTGTTGCTGTTGAAGAAGATGGGGATATAATACCTAGAATAAAGATATCTGAAAATGTTGAGAAGGTATCTAATCCTGGATATAAGAAAGTATATAGATTTTATGATAAGGAAAGTAATAAATTTTTAGCAGATGTTATAACAATGGCTGATGAAGTGATTAATGTGGAGGAAGATTATGTTATTTTTGATCCGGTGTTTACTTGGAAAAAGAAAACTTTAAAGAATTTCTACGTTAAAGAGTTACAAGAACCAATATTTATAGATGGGAAACTAGTTTATGATATTCCAAGCTTAGATGAGATTAAGGCTCATGCAAAAGAACAACTTGCTAACACATGGGACGAAATAAAGAGGTTTGAGAATCCTCATACTTATTATGTGGATTTATCTAAAAAATTGTGGGATGTAAAAAATGAGTTGATTGAAAAATTGAAGGAAAACAAGTAAGATAAGAAGGCTTTAGTATAATATCAATTATTATAGGTTTTATGAATAACATATGTAACGCAAAAAAGGTTGATTATAGTCAACCTTTTTTATTACTTAATTTTTCATTTTCTATAATTACTTACTTGTGTTAAAATATATTGATGTAAAACAATAAATACAAATGAATTTGGAGGATCTATTAATGAATAAAATAACAGATCACATTCTATGTAAAGTAGAAAAACCATCTAGATATATTGGTGGAGAACTTAATCAAGTAATTAAGAATCCAGAAGAAGTTGATGTAAGATTTGCATTTTGTTTTCCAGATGTATATGAGGTAGGAATGTCTCACTTGGGAACAAGAATACTTTACCATACAATTAATCAAAGAAAAGATACATATTGTGAAAGAGTTTTTGCTCCATGGCCAGATATGGAAGAGCGATTAAGAAAAAATAATATACCTTTATATGCCTTAGAAACAAAGGATCCTATAACTAACTTTGATATGATAGGATTCACACTTCAATATGAAATGAGTTATACAAATATATTAAATATGCTTGATATGGCAGGAATACCAATTAGAGCAGAAGATAGAGACAATGATGCTCCTTTAATCATGGCAGGGGGGCCTTGTGCATATAATCCAGAGCCTTTACATGGAATAATTGATTTCTTTGAACTTGGTGAAGGCGAAGAAATGATGAACGATGTTATAGATGTCTATATTAAATATAAAAATAGCAAGTGGGATAAGAAAGCTTTTTTAAGGGAAATATCTCATATAAGAGGTATATATGTTCCTTCATTATATGATGTTGACTATAATGAAGATGGTACTATAAAGGAATTTAAACCTAAATATGAAGATGTACCTGCAAAAGTAAGAAAGAGAATAGTAGCTGATTTTGATAAGGTGGATTTTCCAGAAGAAATTTTAGTGCCTTATACAGATATAGTACATGATAGAATTGTACTTGAACTTTTTAGAGGATGTACAAATGGATGTAGATTCTGTCAAGCTGGTATGCTTTATAGACCAGTAAGAGAAAAATCAAGAGAAACTTTAATAGAACAAGCAAGAAAATTAATTGATAGTTCGGGATACCAAGAAGTATCTTTATCATCATTAAGCACTTGTGACTATTCAGATATTGAAGCTCTAGTACATGATCTTATGGAAGAGCATAGTGAAGATAAGGTGGCTGTAGCTTTACCTTCAATTAGAGTTGATGCTTTTTCAGTCGATTTAATTAAGGAAATCCAAAAGGTTAAAAAGACTGGTTTAACATTTGCTCCAGAAGCAGGTTCACAAAGGATGAGAGATGTAATAAACAAGGGTTTAACAGAAGAAAAGATATTACAAGCATCAAAGAATGCTTTTGAAGCTGGATGGAGCACAATTAAATTATACTTTATAATAGGGCTACCTTATGAAGAACTAGATGACTGCAGAGCTATAGGAGAACTTGCTCATAAGATACAAGATCAGTATTTTGCAGTGCCAAAAGGTGTGAGAAATAAAGGGTTAAAGATAACTGTAAGCACATCAATACTTATACCAAAGCCATTCACACCATTCCAATGGGCTCCTATGGCAAAAATAGATGAAGTTAATGAAAAGATTAAGGCTGTAAAAGGGTCAATTAAATCTAGAAGTATCTATTATAACTATCATCATCAAGAAACTTCATATATGGAAGCTTTATTTGCTAGAGGAGATAGAAGAATGTGTGAAGTATTAATTAAAGCTTTTGAAAAGGGTGAGAAGTTCGATGGATGGTCAGAGTACTTTAACTTTGAAACTTGGCAAGAAGCATTAAAAGAATGCAATGTAGATGGAGATTTCTATGCATATAGAGAAAGAAGCTACGATGAAATACTTCCTTGGGACTTTATAGATATTGGAGTTAATAGAAAATATCTTGAAATAGAAAATGAAAGAGCTAAGAAAGCTGAACTTACTCAAAATTGTAGAAAAGGCTGTACCGGTTGTGGAATAGATGTAAACTTTAAAGAAGGGAAGTGTTTTGCTGGTGCGATATCTAATTAAATACTCTAAAGAAAGTGAGATAAAGTTTATTGCTCACTTGGACTTAATGAGAACAATTCAAAAGGTAGTAAGAAGAGCAAAACTTCCAGCTAAATATTCAAAGGGATTTAATCCACATATGGCAGTTTCAATAGCACAGCCTCTATCTGTTGGTGTTTATTCTTCTGGAGAATATATGGATTTAATCTTAGTAGAAGAGGTAAATGAACAAGAAATTTTAGATAGATTAAATGAGAAGAGTGCAGCAGGTATAAAGTTTTTGTCCTGTAAAAAGATTGTTGAAGTGGAGAACGAAAAGAAGCTTCCTCAAGGTATGGCATTAATTGATGCATGTAGATACACAATAAAAGTTTCTTATAATGATATAAAGAATTTAGAAGAAGAAATTAATACCCTTTTAGCTGAAAAGGAATGGAATACCATTAAAAAGAGTAAAAAAGGGGAAAGAGAAGTTGATATAAAGAGTCTTGTTTATGAGTTTAAGTTCTGGATTAAAGACAAAGAATTAATAATAAATACTCTAATTCAATCAGGAAGTAGGGAACATTTATCAGCAGATTTGTTAGTTGATTATATTAAATCACATACCTTAGGGTGTGATAATGATGCATTTGTTGATATAAAGAGAGAAGAAATGTATTTCTTGAGAGATAAGAAATTTATACCACTTTGTGATTGTAGGTAGGATGTGTTTATATATGAGAGAGATATTTATAGAGAGAAGAGAAAAGAAACTTAGGATAGGGATTAAAAATAAAGGCATATTAGAAGAATGTATTGTAGATGAGGAAAGTAATGGACCTAGTATAGGTGAAATATATAAAGGACGAGTTAAAAATATTATTCCTGCTACTAATTCTATTTTTGTTGATATTGGGCTTGAAAAGGAAGGCTACCTTTATTATAGTAACGAGCTTAAGTCTAAAGGAATTAAAAAAGGTGATGAAATTCTAGTTGAAATCTTAAAAGAGCCATTAAATGAAAAGGGAGCCAAGCTGACTACAAAGGTTGGAATTCCTTCAAAGTACATGGTCCTTGAAAGCACAGAAAGTGGAATAGAATTTTCAAAGAGATTTAAAGATGAGGTGAAAAAAGAACTTATATTAGCTGAGCTTAAAGAAGTTAAGGGTGGAAAGCTTATTATAAGAACTGAAGCAGCTAACGTTAGTATTGAAGAACTGAAGCATGAAAGAAAGCTTTTAGAAAAGGAATATGAAGAGATTAATAGAAGGATGAACTATTCTACAAAGCTTGGAAAACTTTATGGAGATAATCTTGCTATAAATAAGATATTAAGAGATAAGGTTGGAATAGAACCTGTAAAGATAATTGTGGATAATAAAGGGGACTTTGACTTTGTAGAAGATTATTTAAAGGAAGAGGAAAATGTTAAACTTGAATTGTTTGATGATTCTAAAAGATTGTTTGACTATTATGATATAGAAAAAGAACTACTAAAATTAAGACATAACAAAGTTGTACTGCCTTGTGGAGGGTCTATAGTAATAGATAGAACTGAAGCTATGTATGTTATTGATGTTAACACAGGCAAGAACATAAAGGAAAGAAGTTTTGAAAAAACTATTTTAGATACTAATATAGAAGCAGCTAGGGAAATAGGAAAACAGATTCTTCTAAGAAATTTAAGTGGAATTATAGTTATTGATTTTATAGACTTAAGGGACAAATCTCATAAATCTATAGTTATGAAAGAACTTAAAGAAGCATTAAAAGAAGATGGAGGAAACCATAAGATATTCCCATTCACGGAATTAAACTTAGTTCAAATTTCTAGAAAAAGAGTAGGTAAGAGTATCTATGAATATATGGAAGAACAATGTCCATTATGTTTAGGTAGCGGAGCTTTACTAAAGTTATCCTACTTAGAAGGTCTAATCAATAATGAGATAACTAGATATCATAATGAAAATGGTATTAATGATTTCTTTATAGAGGTAGATGAGACATATAAGGATAACATTAGAGAAGATATAGTTTCTTTTTTAAATAATATAGATGGGCTTGATAAAGAAATTTATATTAATTATGTGAGCGGTATTGAAGGGTATAGGGTTGAACCTTTAATATTTAAAAATCAAAAGAAGAATATTGAACAATATTTAATTAAAATAGAATAAGTTGGTATTAATATACTGATTCAGAAAAATCAAAGTTAGACTGATTTTCTGAATCAGTTTTTTTTATTTACTAACTTTATGAAAATAATGCACTAACAAAATTAGTGGAATTAATCCACATAGAAGCTCAATTATACAAAAAATATTGTATTAAAATGGATAAAATGTTAAAAAAATAATGTAATATTAATTAATTAATTATTAAAAAATCAAAAAGAGTGCACTCATAAAAAATATAATCGAATAGGAGTGATACCATGAGTAAATTAGCAGAAGAAAAAAAATATATGTTTAGAGGAGATGAAACTTCAGATTTAGAGTTTGTAAAAGGAGAAGGTATTTATCTTTATGATAAAGAAGGCAATCAGTATATTGATTGTGAAGCTGGTACTTTTAATTTGAGCTTAGGTTATTCAAATAAAGAAGTTAATGAAGCTGTAAGTAAGCAAAGTGAAAAGTTAACTCATTTAACATCTTCACATATGTGTAAACCTGTGGTTAATTTGGCAAAAAACTTAGTAGAAATTTCACCTGAAAATCTTACAAAAGTTACTACAAAGGTATGTGGTGGATCTACAGCAAATGAAGGAGCTATTAAATTAGCGCAATATTACAATAAGAAAACAGAAATTATAAGTTTCTATAGAAGTCATGTTGGACAAACTGTATTTATGCAAAATGTTTCAGGAAACAGTTTTAGGAAAAAGCCATTTCATTTTGCTCAGGCAGATATAGCACATTTGCAATATCCTTATTGCTATAGATGTCATTTAAATAAAAAGTATCCAGAATGTAATTGTCAATGTGTTAAGGAAATTGAAGATTATTTAAACTATGGATCTACAGGAAGCGTATCAAGTTTGATCATTGAACCAATACAAGGAAATGGTGGGAATCAGATACCTCCAAAGGAATATTTTCAAAAACTAAAGAAGGTTTGTAATGAAAATAGCATAGAACTTATTTTTGATGAGATTCAAACAGGAATGGGAAGATTAGGTACAATGTTTGCAGCAGACTATTTTAATGTAAGTCCTAATATCATGACAGTTGCAAAAGGATTGGGAGGAACCGGATATCAAGTAGCAGCTATTTTGATGGAAGAAAAATTTAATGAAATGGAAGCTCATTTTCATTCATTCACATATGGTTCTAATGTATTAAGCTGTACAGCAGGAAATAAAACAATAGAAATTATTAAAAGAGATGGTTTCTTAGAACATGTAAAAGAAGCGGGAAATTATATTATGGAACATCTTAAGGTATTTAAAGAAAAGTATGAGTTTATTGGAGATGTACGAGGGGTAGGATTGATGATAGGAATTGAGGTCGTTAAAGATAAGAAGTCAAAAGAACCAGATACCCAATTAACTAATGCAATAGTAAAAAAAGCATTTGAAAATAAATTGTTATTAAGATCTTCATTGTATGGATTTGGGAATGTATTCAAAATTAGACCTTCTCTTAATATTACATTGGAAGAATGTGAAATAATGATGAATAAGTTAGATAAAGTATTAGAAAGTTTTATATTATAGAGGAGGAAAATAGCTTGAAAGATTTTATTTTTAGTTTGTCAAAAAGTGTTATAAAGTCAGTTAATGACAACTTCGATATTTTAAAAGCAAAAAGAAATTTAGGGATTTCATCGGGAGGGGATACTCAATTTAGTATTGATGATATTGCAGAAGAGGCTGTCTTTGATTTTTTGAAAAGTAGTAATGAGAGTATTGCATATTATTCAGAGGATAAAGGATTAATCAGATTTTATGAAGATCCCCAGTATATTTTAATTATTGATCCTATTGATGGGACAAGAAGTGCAGCAGCTGGATTAGAAAGTTGTTGTTTTTCAGTGGCAGTAGCTAAATATAAAGAAGATGCCTGCATAAATGATATTCAATATGCTTTACTTTATGAGTTTAAAAGTGAATCATACTTCTATTCTGATTATTTAAGTGAGGATATATATGTATCTAATGGAGAAATTAAATTATCTAAAAACACTTCATTAGAAAAAATGTTTTGGAGTTTTGAATTTAATGGACATCCTTCTAAAATAATTACTCATTGTATTGGAGATCTGATTGATTCATCAGCCAATAAAGGGGGAGTATTTATTTTTAATAGCTCTACTTATTCTATATCTAGAATAATTACAGGACAGCTAGAGGCTTATATAGATATTGGAAATAGATTGGTAAAAGAAAATTCATTTTTAGAAAATGAGTTTAGAAAAGTAGGAAATGGGAAAATGTTACACCTGTTTCCATATGATATAGCAGCAGCCGTATATATTGCTAGAAAGGCTGGAGTTATAATTACTGATGCTTTTGGAAAGGATCTTGGGCTAACAAAACTAATTGATATAAGCGAAAAAAATCTTCAATCTTGTATTGCTGCATCAAATTTGGAGTTGCATTCTAAAATTTTAAATTCTATAAATTGGATTAATAGTATTAATGAAGTTATAGATCTTATGAAAGATTAAGGAGGAAATATTATGAAGGCTATTGTTTATAAAGGAAGTAATTCAGTTAATTGTGAGTATAGAAAGGAACCTAAAATTAATAAATCAACAGATGTAATAGTTAAAATTACTTTAACAGGAGTTTGTGGAACAGACTTGAGGATTTATTCCGGTAATTTTCCAGGAGCAAAAGACGTAGTTTTAGGACACGAAGCAATAGGAAATATTGAAGAGATTGGTAAAGATGTAACTACAATAAAAGTTGGAGATAGAGTTGTTATTGATCCTACATTGTTTGATGGAAAGTGCTATTATTGTCAAAAAGGTTTTCATAACTTATGTGACAATAAGGCAAATACTGAAACAGGAGTAGACAAAGATGGAACTTTCGCTGAATATATTGTAATGCCAGAAGATTTTGTTTATTTATTGCCAGATACTATTAGTGATGATAGAGCTGTTCTAATTGAACCTCTTACATGCGTGCTTAACAATTTAGAAGCATTAAAATTAACTTTTGATGATAAGTTAGTAATATTGGGAGGAGGCCCAATTGGAACATTATTTGCAATGGTAGCTGAAAAAATGGCTTTGAAAACAGTTATTGTAGAAAAAAGACCAGAAAGGCTAAACTTTTTGAGAAACATATTAAGTAATAGTGAAGTTGTAGATGCAAATGACAAAAATTATATAGATGGTATTGTTAAGAAGTTTGGAAGAAAACCAAATGCTGTTGTAGATGCAACAGGATGTTTATTTGAAGAGGCTTTAGAATTAGTAGATAAAGGTGGGCGTATTGTGTTAATGGGATTTAATTCCAATTACAAAGCAACAATTTCCCCACTATATATTACTAATAATGCAATAACAATAATAGGTGCTGGTGACTATAATAATATGTTTATTAGAGCTATTGATATGGCAGAGAATATTGATTTAGAAAAATTAATTACTCATAGATTTAAGTTAAGTGAAGCAGAAGATGCTTTTAAAATATTGGTTGGAGAAAAAAATGTTTCAGATAAAAATGAAATAATGAAAGTAGTATTTGAAATGTAATAGATAAAAAAATAGTTAAATTAGGGGAAGGCGTATTTGTAAATTAATAATAGAAGAAAAGGGGAAATCATATGCCTCCCCTATTTATTAAATTTTATTAGAAAGGATATATGTGAATGAATAAATCAGAGAATGTTTCTTTTAAAAACAATATTTTACAAATAAATGGAGAAAAAAATTTTTTAATAACAGCAGATTACCCATATTATAGGGATAAGAAAGAATTTTGGAATGAAAAGTTGGATGAAATAAAGAGATTAGGCATATCCATTGTTACGTTTTATATTCCATGGAGACATCATTCTGCTCAAAATTATGTTTCTATAAAATACTTTTTTAGTGGAGAAATATATAATAATTCTGATATAAATTTTTTATTAAGATTAATTAGAGAAAAAAATATGTATTGTATTATTAAACCTGGGCCATTTATACATGCAGAAATTAAACATGGAGGTTTACCGGATTTTGTATTAAAAGGAGAGTTTGAAAATATTTTAAATTACGATGGAAAAGCAATAAAATATATGAATACTGAATTACCAAATCCATTAAATGAAGATTTCTTTAATTTAACAAAGGAATGGTTTGATAATATTTGTTATAACATATTGGAAGTTAATGCCTACCCAAGAGGACCTATTATTGGGATTCAAGTAGGAAATGAAGGAATATACTGTAATGCTAATAGCAATATTACTGATTATGATTTTTCACCAAAAGGGTTAGATAACTACAATAATTATCTTAAAGAAAAATATCGATATATAGGATTATATAATTTACTTCATGATACAGACTATAGCAGTTTTGAAGATATATTTGAAAGAAATAAGGAAGATTTATATAAAGATGACTTAGATTATATTGATTGGGGCGAATGGAGCTGTGAATATTTAGAGAAGTTTTACAAAAATTATTCAGCAATTTTTAGAAAATACAATATTCCTATTATTGCCAATATAAATCCTCCTAAGATTGATGAAGATAGCTCTTATGCATCATGGATTACAAGAAATAGGGTTAATGATACTCGGATTACTTTTGCTTACACTAATTGGCTTCCTAATGCTATGTATAGCCAAAAAGCATTTAATGAGATAATTTTTGTCGCTAGTTATGCAAAGTGGGGGAATATTGAGGATAATTGGGGACATTTATGGGCTGGAGAAGAATATAAATATTCTATTACTTCTCTATATCATGAAGTAATAATGATATCAAGAGGATCTAATGGATTTAATGTTTATAATGTATGTTCAACAAATTCATGTGCAGAACATCTTAAATTTAGTTATGAAACAATAAATATGTATGCTGAAGATCCTAAATTATTTAGTGGTCCATATTGTGAAGCAGCTCCTATTAGTGATTCTGAAAGCTCACATAATAAATATAAGTCACTACAACATTTTAATACTTTTTTAAATGCGCAAAAGGATTTGCTTGATTGTGATGTAGAGGCAGAAATAGGGGTATGTATTTATAGACCATATTACTCTTTGGAAGCATGGGGCAAGATTAGTAATAATTTGGATGTAATTATTTCTACATGTATTAATGAAAATTTGAAATTTAATTTAGTTGATTTAGAAAATGTTAAAGAAGAGTCTTTAAGAAAATATAAGTATTTGATTTTTTATAGCTTTAATTTTCTTTCATCTCAAGTTCAACAAAAACTTATCAATTATTTAGAAGATGGAGGAGAGTTACACTGTTATAATGATATTCCAAATTTAGATGAAAAATTAAAGGCATGTTGTGATTTAAGAAAATATTATGAAAATAGAGATATTAATTCTAAGTTTTTTTACAAGTTTGAGCTAGATGAAAAAAATTTCAATTTGGTATTTGAAAAACGATTGAATTTGGAAGTTTTAAAGGGAAATGTATTTATATCTACTCGCGTTGATAGTGATAAGAAAATTAAATATTTATTTGTTGTTAGCAAAGATGAGAAAAATCAGAAAGTAGAAATTAATATAAATGGGGAAATGCTCAAATTTATATTAGTAGCGAAAGCTTTTGCAATATTTAAGTTTAATCATAAAGAATTAACTGATTTTTATATTAAAAATGTAAATGAAATTTATAATATATCAGAAAAAGCATATGTAGAATATAAAAATAATATCATTTCATTAGATTTTTATGGAGATATTTACAGAGTAAGTAATGAAATTACTGTATTGACATAAAAAGTAAAATGGGCTATACTTTTGTTATGTACTTATAAAAGTATGTAATAAAAGTATAGAGAAGGGGTATGATTATGAGAGATTTGGATTTTAACGTAGATTTGCATTTACATTCTTATTATAGTGATGATGGAGAATATACGCCCAAGGAATTAATAGATATCGGTTATAAAAATAAAATGAGTGTATTAGCAATAGCAGATCATAATAGTACGCAAGGTGTAAAAGAAGCAGTATCATATGGAAAGACACTGGGAATAACTGTAATTCCTGCTATAGAATTAGATTGTACTTATAATAATATTAATTTACATGTATTAGGATATGGAGTAAATCCGGATTATGAAAAATTTGAAGAAAATAGAATTAATATATTAAATCAAGAAAAAAGAGCTGCTGCTAAAAAAGTTCAGATAATAAAAGAGTTAGGAATATATGTTGATGATGATAAGGTGAAAGAAATATCGAAAGATGGCGTAGTAACAGGAGAAATTATTGCAGAAGTTGCTTTGGGGGATGAGAGAAATAAAGATAATAAGCTACTTAAAGAGTACTTTCCGGGGGGGAACAGAGATGATAATCCATATGTAAATTTCTATTGGGATTTTTGCTCACAAGGAAAACCAGCATATGTTGAGATAAAGTATATTACTTTGACAGAAGCTATAAATATGATTAATAGAGCAGGGGGAGTAGCGGTATTAGCACATCCTGGTAATAATATTAAAGAAAATATAGATATTCTAGATGGAATTGTGGAAGAAGGGATTGTAGGAATTGAGGCATTTAGTAGCTATCATTCTGAATATCAAAGAGACTTCTATATCGAACAAGCATCTAGGCTAAAGTTAAGTTTAACTTGTGGTAGTGACTTCCACGGAAAAACAAAACCTAAGATTCAAATAGGAAGCGTAGATTGTACCTCTAAGAAAAAGGAGATATTAGATGGACTTATTAAACATTGGTTATTATAACAATGAAACAGTTGTAAAACCAGAACTAATTAAAAGAATGAATATGGGTTTGATATATAAGGTTCTAATTAGTCGTAGTTCTGCAACTAGAGGAGAAATATCGAAAGAAACTCAAATAAGTTTAACGACAGTAAGAACTTTATTAGAAGAATTAAAAGAAAATGGAGATGTTATTGAATTAAAGTTAGATGAATCTAGTGGTGGTAGACGGGCTCAACGATATACAATAAATCCAGAGAAAAACTTAATCTTAACGTTCTGTGTTGATAATGGAGAAATTATTTATAAGATTAGCGACTTGCTTAGCAATGTAAAAGAAGAAGGAAATATTAATGCTATTGAGAATAACATTGATATTTTAATAAATTTTATGTTGGAAAAAAAAGGTGAGTGGGATATTTGCTCTGTAGGAATAGGAGTGCCAGGAATAGTAAAGGAAAAACACTTCTATATAAGTAAAGGGTTTAATATTTGGCACATAAATAAAATGGGACAAGAAATTCAAGAAAAGTTAAATATACCAGTAATTCTAGAAAATGATTTAAATGCTATTGCTTATGGATATGTTATTGATAAAGTTTGTGAATTTAATGATATAAGCGTTAAAAGTAGCAATATTGTATATATTCATTTTAATAATAGTTGTATAGGAGCAGGTATAATAGTTGATGGTAGGATAGTTCATGGTAATAATAAATTTGCTGGGGAATTAGGTTTTCTACCATGGAAGGATGGCAAAAATATTAATGAGATTTTAAAATATTCTACTTATGAAGAATGCGTAGAATTAATTGCTAGAATAATCTCAATTCTAAATTGTGTCATAAATCCTTCTTTAGTTGTAGTTGGGGGAGATAATGAAAATATAAAAAACATGAATTTAGAAATAATCTATAAATATGTTAAAAGATATATTTCAGACATTATGATGCCTAATATTGCTTTAGCAGAAAATGATACAAAATATTATCTTGAAGGGCTTACTCATTTAACAGCTAGAAATTATATTGAAAATATATAAGATCTAGCAAATCGAAAGAGTATGAGGAGGTAATAAGGTGATTAAAAATAAAAAAAATATATTAATTATAATTATATATTTAGCTTTCATTAGTCTAGGGATTCCAGATGGAGTACTAGGAGTTGCTTGGCCTAGTATAAGAATTGATATGAATTTGCCACTTGAAAGTATTGGTATATTAACAACATTACTTTTATGTAATTCGTTCATTTCTAGCATAATGAATGGGAGATTGTTGAAAATTTTCGGAACTGGAGGTATTGTATTTTTTAGTTGTTTATTAACTGGATTATCTCTTTTAGGATATTCATTTTCATCTAATTTCGTATGGTTAATTATATGTACTATACCTTTAGGATTAGGACAAGGTGCTGTTGATTCGACACTTAATTATTATGTAGCACGTAATTATACGTCTAGGCATATGAATTGGTTACACTGTTTTTGGGGAATTGGTGCTACTCTAGGACCATTTATAATGACTTATTCAATAACTAATATTAATACATGGCAGATTGGATATATTATAATTTCAGGTATACAATTATCAATATCAATTCTTTTATTGATAAGTGATTTGTTAGGGCTTTGGAAAATTGAACCTAGGACTTTAAATCAAGAGAAAGAGCAAGAGGAAAAGCTTAAAGTAAAAGGATTATTTTCGAAGGATGTTCAGTTTTTAGCTGTAATATTATTCTTTTTATATACTGGAATGGAATTATCAATGGGAACATGGTTAAATAGTGTATTGATAGAGTCAAGATATATTTCTATAGAATTAGCAGGAATATCAGTAACTATTTATTATTCATCTATTATGGTAGGAAGGTTAATTTCAGGGACTATCGTAAATAAGGTAGGGAACGGAAAGATGATTACAATAGGACTAGTCATGGCTATTCTAGGGCTATTATTCATTATTTTCACCTATAGTTATACATGTAATGTAATTGGAGTAATTATGTTCGGTATGGGATTATCTCCGGTATATCCATGTCTAATGCATGAAACACCAATACGTTTCAGTAAAGATGTGGCAGAGAAATTGATTGGGTACCAAGTTGGGGCAGCATGCCTTGGAGGATCTATAATTTCTTCAGGAATAGGATTACTTTTATCTAAATATTCACTGGAATTACTATTTATTGTGCTATTAGTTATATTAATAATGTTTATAATAATTAATAAGATAATATGTTATAGGTTCCAATTATTAAATAATGATAGGCAATAAGAAGCTTTCAAGAGAGTGTCAACGAAATTGACGCTCTTTTTAGTTTGATGAAAGTCTTATAGATGTGATTATTCCATATGTAATTCTTATATTCTTAGAAAATATATTTAATTTCGGACTCAAATCCAGTTAAAATTATATAGGGGCATTAAGTAATTTGTTGCCCCTATATTTTAATGCAAAAAATTAAGTATTATCAATATTTTTTACATCTATTTTTTAAAATGAAGTTAAATTTTTTTGTTTTATTGAAAATTATTTAGACTAACTGTTCTTTTGGGCTAAGCCTCTAGTTATTAGATAGTAATTGACTTCTATAAAAGTTTAATAATGCTTCTAAAAATCCTATTTTCCTATTTTTGCTTAATGGCAATATTTCATTATTCTTTAGGGTAATATCTAATTTTATTATTTTACTTATATATTTAAAATTTACAATATAACTTTCATGGCACCTATAAAAGCTGTTATTTAGAATTTTTAAATGATATTTCATAGTTTTATAACTTAAAATGTTTTCCTTTTTCGTGTGAATTAATGTATTTCTCTTATACGTTTCTATGTATATAATATCTTCTAAATATATCTTATATATTCCCTTATCAGTTTTATCAACTATATATGGTTCACCATGCTTCCAATTTAGCTCAACATCATTTGGCCTTTTCATGTTTTCTCACTCCTTAATTAACTAAAATTTACTTTAAGCTTCATTATTTGCATTTTCAATTTTTTAAATAGAAAATATCAATTTTCATCACTATTTTCTTTTTCATACTCCATAAGAGCATACTCACAACATTGAAGAATTAATTGATTAAAAGATATATCTTCGTTTATTGCTACATTATTTAATTCATTAAATAGTTCCTCCGTAAATCTAATAGTTCTTGGTACATTTGAAGAAATTAATTTCTTATGGACTTTAAACATATCTATCCCTCCTTCATACAAATATTATAATGTAAGGATTAAATTGCTTATATAACCATATTATGTAACCTAAGATTTATTGATAGAAATGAGTGGAATATCATACATGCATTTCAATCAAAATAACTAAATAGATACCTAAGCAATGTTAAAGGGCTCTAAGATGATATCAACAGGCTCTCGTGCCTGAGTTTTTTATAAAAGATAACTGTAAGCGCATCAATACTTATACCAAAGCCATTCACACCATTCCAATGGGCTCCTATGGCAAAAATAGAGGAAGTTAATGAAAAGATTAAGGCTGTAAAAGGGTCAATTAAATCTAGGAGTATCTATTATAACTACCATCATCAAGAAACTTCATATATGAAAGTTCTATTTGCTAGAGGAGATAGGAGAATGTGTGAAGTATTAATTAAAGCTTTTGAAAAGGATGAGAAGTTTGATGGATGGTCAGAGTACTTTAATTTTGAAACTTGGCAAGAAGCATTAAAAGAAGATGGAAGAAATCATAAGATATTCCCATTCACGGAATTAAACTTAGTTCAAATTTCTAAAAAAAGAGTAGGGAAGAGTATCTATGAATATATGGAAGAATAATGTCCATTATGTTTAGGTAGTGGCGCTTTACTAAAGTTATCTTATTTAGAAGGTCTAATCAATAATGAGATAACTAGATATCATAATGAAAATGGTATTAATGATTTCTTTATAGAGGTATATGAGACATATAAGGATAAAATTAGAGAAGATATAGTTTTTTAAAAAAATAATATAGATGGGCTTGATAAAGAAATTTATATTAATTATGTGGGTGGTATTGAAGGGTATAGGGTTGAACCTTTAATATTTAAAAATCAAAAGAAGAATATTGAACAATATTTAATTAAAATAGAATAATTGATGATGGTATACTGTTTAAAAATAATTTTATTTATAAAAGTTATTTTTAAACAGTTTTTTTGTCGAATATCGGCGAAATGTTTTGCGAATATATATTAATATTTAACTTTAAATAATAAAGTGTGTTAGTTATTTACTTAATAGGAATCTTGAAAAACATTTTCAGAGGGTATTTGCAGGTATATCAAAAGGAAGGAAATTTACTGATTCAGCAACAAAAGAATTATTTAGGTATATTGTAGAAGATATAAGTATAGTTTTGTCAGTGGGAATGTGACTTGATATATCTTCCCTTAAAAAAGATGACTTTTTCATAAAAATGGGACAATTATTTTTTGTCGAACGAACTAAATACAGTAGTCGAAATAACTCGTATTATGCAGTAATATGAAGAATGATAATATAATTACATGTGATACAGTATATGTTATCATAGGGAAGGAGGTGGGTAAATGAATAAAATTATAAAAAGGACCATAATTATATCTATACTAGCATTATTAGGTAAATGCGTGATGGATATACCGGTGTATACGTATGCGGCAGAAGTTATCCCTGTGAAAGGGGATATTAGCCAAAGTGCATATAACGAAGAAATGACAAATAATAAGGAAGCTGGGGGATTAACTACAAAAGAAAATGTTGTAAGTACTAATACTTTTGTCAGTAGTGACAGTGGAACTACTACTGTGGATAGTACTTTGTCTGAAGAAGAAAAAGCCATTATAAGAATAAATAATGGAACAGAAGATTTGAACGATTATACTTTACTGAGAATAAGAAAAGTAAAATTAGATAATATTCAGGTCATAAGAAAAGCAGTAGCAGATGCAAAGATAAAAAAGAAAGAAAATTTGAATAAGGATGAGATTTCAGCTATTGTAGATGACACTGTAGCAAAAATAGATGTGATTTTTGATAAGATAAACTTAGGCCAAGGAGAAGAAAGTGGCTATAGTTTAATTCAAATTACTGAAGTTAATAATAAAAACATAGCAGATATTAATAATTGGTTAAAAGACAAAAGATATAGAAGTATAAGTAAAATAAAAGAAGTGGTGGATAAAATATTATTAGCTACTTCAAATATAAATAATGGGATAGAAACAATCGATGATTACAATACATTAGAAATATATAATGTAAAGTTTGATTATATTGAGTTAATAAGGAAAAGTGTAACAAGTAAAAAAGCTACAAAAGGAGATAATTTAAATAGAGCAGAAATAATAGATGTTACTCAAAAAGTTATAGATAAAATAAAAGTAACTTTAGATAAGATAAATCAGGGACAAGCTACTATAGATGATTATAAATTCATAGGAATAAATGAAGTTAATGAGGTTAATATCTCAGATATTAATGAATGGGTAAAGGGAAAAGGTTGGACAGAATTAGGGAATGTAAAAGTAGAAATAAATACAATTATAGAACCTTTGCGTAAAATAAACGATGGAAAAGAAACAGAAGCAGATTATGAAATATTAGGAATAGAAGGGGTAACTAAAGATAATATTAGTTGGATAAGAGAAGTAATATTAGGAAAAAGAGCTATTAAACAAAAGGATTTAACAAAATCTGAGATAGCTGGTGCAGTGGATGAATCATTAAAGATAATAGATTTCTTCTATTATATAAATTCAGGAAAAGCTACAGTAGATAATTATAAATATATTGGAGCAACTGGAGTAAATATTAATAACATATTTGATGTAAATGAATCACTAAAGGGAAAAAACTATAGAACTTTAAAAAGTGTACAAGAAGCGATAGATAAGGTAGTAATACCATTAAGGAATATAAATGGAGGAAATGATAGTCTAAAGGATTATGAAGCATTAACAATTGGAGGGGTAACTCAAGAAAGTATTAATGCTATAAGAGCTGATATAAAAATTCTTAGAGATAAAAAAGGAAATGACTTATTAAGAAGTGAGATAAAAGAATCTGTAGACAGCACATTAAGATTATTTAAAGCTATAGAAGCTATAAATTCAGGCAATGCTACTATAGAAGATTATAAAGCTATCGGAATAGATGTGGTTACATCTACCAATCTATTAGTTGTAAATAGAGCATTACAAGGAAAGAATTATACAACTATAGCACAAATAAAGATAGCAGTAGAATTAGTAATTAAAAATGACGCTATATATACAAGAATAAATTTAGGACAAGCAACTTTAAAAGATTATGAGTCTATAGGAGTAGTTGGTGTTACTGCACAAAATCTAGCATATATAAATATTAATGTTAGAGGAGAAGATTATGTAACAAAAGAAGCAGTTCAAGAAAGAGTAAATATAGTAATAAAAATATATGAATCAATTATAAAAGCTAATGAGTGTTTTAGAAAAATAAATGAAGGAATAGCAACTGTTGAAGATTACAAATATTTAGGAATAGTTGGATTAACAACAGAAAATTTAACATATATAAATTTAGATTTAAAGGGAAGAAATTATACTACTTCTCCGGAAATCCAAGAAAGAGTAGATATTCTAGTAAAAGTTTATGATGCTTATGGAAGGATAAGTAGAGGGGAAGGAACATTAGATGATTATACTACTATAGGTGTAATTGGAGTAACAGTAGATAATTTAGTATATATAAATGTAAATATAAAAGGAACTATCTATAGTGCATCAAAAGAGATACAAGTAAAGGTAGACGTATTAGTAAAAATGTACAATGCATTTGTGAGGATAAATGCAGGACAAGGAACAATAGAAGATTATAAAGTAGTAGGAATAGTTGGAATAACAGTAGATAATTTAGTATATGTAAATATAAATATAAAGGGAAATGACTACTTTGTAGCAGAAAAATTACAAATAAAGATAGATGTGCTAGTAAAAATGTACAATGCATTTGTAAGGATAAATGCAGGGCAAGGAACAATAGAAGATTATAAAGTAATAGGAATAGTTGGAATAACAGTAGATAATTTAGTATATGTAAATATAAATATAAAAGGAAACACTTCTTTTGTAGTATCAGAACTACAAATAAAGATAGATGTTTTAGTAAAGGTATATAATGCATATGCAAGAATAAATTTAGGACAAGGAACTATAGAAGACTATAGAATTATAGGGGCTGTTGGAGTAACAATTGATAATTTAGTATATGTAAATGCTGATTTAAAGGGAAGATCTTATGAAGCAATTGGAGATGTACAAACTAGAATAGATATAGTAGTTAAGATATATGAATCAATAATAAGAATTAATTTTGGTGAAGGTACTTTAGCAGATTATAATTTATTAGGGATAGTTGGAGTAAATGTCAATAACCTAGCTTATATTAATGCAGATTTAAAAGGCAAAGGTTATATTACTATAGCAGAAATAAAGACAAGAATAGAAGCTAATATAAAAATATATGATGCATTAATTAGGATAAATTTAGGACAAGGTGCTTTAGATGATTATAGAATTATTGGAGCAACAGGAGTAACAGTAGATAACTTAATATTTATAAATATAAATATTAAAGGTTATGGTTATAGGATTTTAAGTGATGTCCAAGTAAAGGTAAAAGATATTGTAGCTCAATATGAAATACATTTAAAAATAGCTGCAATAATTGAAAGGATCAACTTAGGAACAGCTAGTGTAGATGATTATGAATTCATCGGAATAACAGGAGTTAATGTTCAGAACTTAATTTATGTAAATGTAGATTTAAAGGGTAAAAATTATAATAATCAAGCAGACATACAAGTAAGAGTTAATTTAGTAATTAATATAAGAGCTGCTTATGGAAGAATAGATCTAGGAAATGCAAGTTTAGATGATTATGAACTTATAGGAGCAACGGGAGTAAATATTAATAATCTAATTTATATAAATGCAGAATTAAAAGGAAAAGGATATGGAGATTTAGTACAGGTACAAGCATCTATAAATAAAGTTGTTAGCTATGTGGATATTTTTGTAAGAATTAACGGAGGCGAAGGAACTTTAAATGATTATATAGTACTAGGAATATCAGGAGTAACTGAACATAACATTATATATATAAATGCAGAGGTAAAAGGAAAAGGATATTTGACATTAGGAGAATATAGAATTGCAGTTAATACAGTAGTAGCTGTTTGTGCAGCATTTGATAGAATAAATGATGGACAAGGAACGTTAGCAGATTTTCAGTTATTAGGATTAGTTGAAGTGAATGTTAACAATCTAATATATATAAATGAAGGATTAAAAGGAAAAAACTACAGAACAATACCTGAAATAAAGGTAGCGGTAAATACTGTAATTGAAATACATGCAGCTTTAGACAGAATAAATAATGGACAAGGAACATTAGTAGATTACAATATTATAGGTGTTACTGGGATAACAGAAATAAATTTAATCTATATAAATGCAGAACTTAAGGGGAAAGGTTATAGTACTTTAGCTGAAATTCAAGCATATATTAATAAAGTTACTTCAATAAATGAAATATTAGTAAGAATAAATGCAGGAGAAGGAACTTTAAGTGATTATGCATATTTAGGTATAACTGGAGTAACTATAGATAATTTAATTTATGTTAATGCAGATATTAAAGGTAGAGGATATACAGATTCAGCAAAAATAAAAATTGATATTGCTGTAATAATCAATATTAATAATGCTTATATAAGAATTAATAATGGTCAAGGGACTTTAGATGATTATAATTTAATAGGAGTTACTGCAGTTACTGTTGATAACTTGATTTATATCAATGGTGAAATGAAAGGTAATGTAGATATTAAAGCTAAAAATGCTCAAGTAATTGTGAAATCAGCATTAAGTGTTGAAGATGTTATTAAGAGAATAAACAACGGACAAGAAACAATTCATATATATGGTAACTATATAAATGAATATAATGCAATCGGAAGAAGTAGCAGAGTAGATATAGAAAAACTAGCAACAATAAGAGATCGAATAAAGATAGCAAGAATGTTAGTAGATGGAAGATACTTAACAAGAAGTGAATTGCTAAAAATAATAAAAGAAACAGCAGATGATACAGAATCAGTAATAGTAGTATCACAAATAAAAGCAGCAATAGAAGAAGCAGAAAAAGCAAAAGGAAGTAAGTTAACAAAGGAAGAAGTACAAAAGGTTATAGATGAAACACTAGCAAAAAGATATGAGGCAGCAGGAAGAATAATCGCAGGCGAAGCAAGTGTTGAAGACTATAGAAGATTAGGGGAAACAAAGGTAACAGAAGATAATATAATATGTATAAATGCAGATATAAAAGAAAGTAAAACAATAACAGTAACAGATGGAACTAAGTTAAAGCTAAGTGATATACAAAATGCAATAAACTTAGGAATACAAATATATATAGCAAACAATGGACAAGAAAAAATTAATCCATCTGGTAACTATGTAAATGAATATAATGCAATAGGAAGAAGTAGTGGAGTAGATGTACAAAAACTAGCAACAATAAGAGATCAAATAAAGATAGCAAGAATGTTAGTAGATGGAAGATACTTAACAAGAAGTGAATTGATAAAAATAATAAAAGAAACAGCAGATAATACAGAATCAGTACTAGTAGTATCACAAATAAAGGCAGCAATAGAAGAAGCAGAAAAAGCAAAAGGAAGTAAGTTAACAAAGGAAGAAGTACAAAAGGTTATAGATGAAACACTAGCAAAAAGATATGAGGCAGCAGGAAGAATAATCGCAGGCGAAGCAAGTGTTGAAGACTATAGAAGATTAGGGGAAACAAAGGTAACAGAAGATAATATAATATGTATAAATGCAGATATAAAAGAAAGTAAAACAATAACAGTAACAGATGGAACTAAGCTAAAGCTAAGTGATATACAAAATGCAATAAACTTAGGAATACAGATATATAAAGTAAATAACGGACAAGAAACAATTCATATATATGGTAACTATATAAATGAATATAATGCAATCGGAAGAAGTAGCAGAGTAGATATAGAAAAACTAGCAACAATAAGAGATCAAATAAAGATAGCAAGAATGTTAGTAGATGGAAGATACTTAACAAGAAATGAATTGATAAAAATAATAAAAGAAACAGCAGATAATACAGAATCAGTACTAGTAGTATCACAAATAAAAGTAGCAATAGAAGAAGCAGAAAAAGTAAAAGGAAGTAAGTTAACAAAGGAGGAAGTACAAAAGGTTATAGATGAAATACTAGCAAAAAGATATGAGGCAGCAGGAAGAATAATCGCAGGCGAAGCAAGTGTTGAAGACTATAAAAGACTTGGCGAAACAAAGGTAACAGAAGATAATATAATATGTATAAATGCAGATATAAAAGAAAGTAAAACAATAACAGTAACAGATGGAACTAAGTTAAAGCTAAGTGATATACAAAATGCAATAAACTTAGGAATACAAATATATAAAGTAAATAACGGACAAGAAACAATTCATATATATGGTAACTATATAAATGAATATAATGCAATCGGAAG
>NZ_JACSRA010000005.1:0-81630 GCF_014836335.1 Clostridium cibarium | reverse complement strand
GGTAACTATATAAATGAATATAATGCAATCGGAAGAAGTAGCAGAGTAGATATAGAAAAACTAGCAACAATAAGAGAAGCGATTAAGAGCTCAAGAGCATCATTAGGTGGCAGATTTCTAACAAGAAGTGAATTGTTAAAAATTATAATTGATGTAGCAAGTTCTACTCAGAAGCAAGTAGCATAATAATAAATGTAAAATTCAACTAATTGCCTTAAAGTAAAAAAATACTTTAAGGCAATTTCATTATAATTATTAATGTATATATAATACAAAAGACTACATTAATAAAAAAAACTTTACATTATTCTTACATTATGATAGAATATCACGGTAGACCGCACACACACAGGTTTTTATTAAAACAAGTTTTAATTCTTGTACCTATAGTGGCGAGACCGTTATGAGGAGGTGTTTTTTTATGTACGCAGTAGTAAAGACAGGTGGAAAACAATACAGAGTTCAAGAAGGAGACGTTCTTTTCGTTGAAAAGCTAGACGCTGAAGTTGAATCAACAGTTGAATTAACTGAAGTTCTTGCTGTTGGAGGAGAAACTTTAAAGGTTGGAACTCCAGTAGTAGAAGGAGCTAAAGTTGTTGCTAAGGTATTAGCTCAAGGTAAGGCAAAGAAGGTTGTAGTTTTCAAGTATAAGAGAAAGAAAGACTACAGAAGAAAGAATGGTCACAGACAACCTTACACTAAGTTAGTTGTAGAAAAGATCGAAGCTTAATTCTTATGATAGAAATTAAAATTAGATCAAGAAAAGATAATATTCTATCCTTTAGTATAAATAGTCATGCTCTAAGAGATAGAGAAGCTATTTTAGCTGGAGATGCATATGATATGATATGTAATACTGTATCTGTGTTATCACAAAGTGTAATCATAGGTTTAGATGAAGTTTTAAAGCTTAATGTAAATTATGAGATGAAGGATGGATATCTTGCATTAGATCTTCAAGGTTTTACCGACGAAGAGACAAATGAGGCTCAGGTTTTACTTAAGACCTTTGAGAAGAGCTTAGATAGCACTATTATGAGCTTAGATCAATCTTTTGGAGAAAAGAAACGTAAAGAATATATTATTTTAAAACATGAGGAGGTGTAGACTATGTTAATTATGAACCTTCAACTATTTGCTCATAAGAAAGGGCAAGGTAGTACAAGTAATGGTAGAGATTCTGAAGCTAAGAGACTTGGTGTTAAGTCAGCAGACGGACAATTCGTTTTAGCAGGAAACATTATCGTTAGACAAAGAGGAACTAAGATTCATCCAGGAAACAACGTTGGAAGAGGTGGAGATGACACTTTATTCTCAAAAGTTGATGGAGTTGTTAGATTCGAAAGAGTGGGTAGAGATAAGAAAAGAGCAAGTGTTTACCCAGTACAAGTAGAAGAAATAGCTGAATAATTTTTCTTTTAAAAAGCACCCTGGTTCAGGGTGCTTTTTTAAAAGTCTTAAAAAAACTTTAATATTTAATGAAGTTGAAATATGAAAATTTTATTCATGTTATAATAAAAACAGGAAACTTAAGGAATAATATAAAGAAAAAGATTTTACACAAGGACAGGTGATTAAATGTTTATAGATAAGGCCAAGGTATATGTAAGATCTGGTAAAGGTGGAGATGGTGCTGTATCTTTTAGAAGAGAGAAGTATGTTCCACTTGGAGGGCCAGATGGTGGAGACGGGGGAAGAGGCGCAAATGTTATCTTCAGAGTCGACACTGGTATAACAACCCTTCTTGATTTTAAGTATAAGAGAAAATTTGTAGCTGAAGATGGTGTTAATGGTGGAACATCAAAATGTTATGGTAGAGATGGTGAGGATTTATATATAAAAGTTCCAATGGGAACTATTATAAGAGAAGCAGAATCAAATAAAATAGTAGCTGATCTTTCGCATAAAGATGATGTGTTTGTGCTTTTAAGAGGTGGAAAAGGTGGAAAAGGAAATTGTAAGTTCTGTACACCTACTAGACAGGCACCACACTTTGCAGAGCCAGGAATGCCTGGAGAAGAAATGAACATAATATTAGAACTTAAGCTTCTTGCTGATGTTGGATTATTAGGTTTTCCTAATGTAGGTAAATCTACATTCTTATCCATGACAACAAAGGCAAAACCAAAGATAGCTAATTATCACTTTACTACACTAAAACCAAACCTTGGGGTAGTTGGAACAGATGGAACTGAACCTTTTGTCATGGCTGATATTCCAGGAATCATAGAAGGAGCTTCAGAAGGTGTTGGTTTAGGATTAGAATTCTTAAGGCATATTGAAAGAACAAGGATTCTAATACATGTTGTAGATATATCAGGTATTGAAGGAAGAGATCCTTTTGAAGATTTTGTTAAGATAAATGAAGAACTTAGAAAGTATTCAGTAAAGCTTTGGGATAGACCTCAAATAGTTGTAGCTAATAAGATGGATATGCTTTATGATGAACAAGTTTTCTTAGACTTTGAGAAAAAGGTTAAGGAAGTTGGTTATAAAAAAGTATTTAAGATGTCAGCAGCAACAAGAGATGGTGTTGATGATGTTATTAAGGAAGCAGCTAGAATGCTTAAAGAAATTCCAATAACAGAACTTGAAATATCTGAAGAAGAAAGATATATTCCAGAAGAGAAGAAATTCACTTATGACATCAGAATTGAAGAAAATGATGAATTTAATACTTATGTTGTATTTGGAAGTTTCGTTGATAGATTGCTAGAAGCTGTTGATCTTTATGATGCAGATTCATTAAGATATTTCCATAAGGTTCTAAATAATAAGGGAGTTTTAGCTAAGCTTAGAGAAATGGGTATTGAGGATGGCGATATGGTTAGACTTAATGACTATGAATTTGAGTATTTACTATAGGAGGATGAAGAATGCTAACAGGTAAGCAAAGAGCGTATTTAAGAAAATTAGCACATAATATAGATCCAATTTTCCAAGTTGGGAAAAATGGAGTTGAAGATACTTTTCTAAAGCAAGTAGAAGAAGCTTTAGAAAAGAGAGAGTTAATAAAAATAAAGGTATTAGAAAATAGTGGGTTAGAAGCTAGAGAAGTATCAGATATGATATGTGAAGAAGTAGGTTGTGAAGGAATTCAAGCTATAGGAAGCAAATTAGTGCTTTATAAAGAATCTAAGAAAAATCCACAAATAGAGATTCCAAAGGCAAGAAATTAGTTATGAATAAAGTGGGTATAATTGGGGGAAGCTTTGATCCTATACATTTTGCTCATCTTTATATAGCAGAGGAAGCAAAAAAAAGATTGGACTTAGATAAAGTTATATTTATACCAGTGGGAAGCCAACCTCTTAAACAAGATAAGAAGGTTACTGAGGCTTCCCTCAGATTTAATATGGTGCAATTAGCTATAAAAAGAAAAGTTGGATTTACAGTTTCAGATTATGAAATAAAGAAAAAGGGATTAAGTTATACTTATGAAACCTTAGAACACTTTAAAAATGATGGAGATGAGTTATATTTTATAACA
This sequence comes from Clostridium cibarium, assembly GCF_014836335.1. Classification (GTDB taxonomy): domain Bacteria; phylum Bacillota; class Clostridia; order Clostridiales; family Clostridiaceae; genus Clostridium; species Clostridium cibarium. Next base: position 78,140 of record NZ_JACSRA010000005.1, on the reverse strand, counting down.
GGTGCAGATTGCCTTTTTAGTTTAGATAAGTGGAAAGGCGTTCAAAGAATATTTGAACTATGCAAGTTTGCTGTTTTTACAAGGCCTGGATATAGTGATAATGAATTAATAAAAAGAAAAAGTTTTATAGAAAATAAGTATAATGGAAAAATAATTTTATTAGAGTTAGAAGGATTAAATATATCTTCAACAGAAATAAGAAAGAAGATATTTAAAGGAGAAAGTGTAAAAAACTTAGTTCCCAAAAGTGTATTAGATATTATAAAAGAAAAAGGGTTATATAGGGAGGAATAAAATGGATATATTAGAAGAAGCTTATGATTATGTAAAGGCTAATTTAAAGGACACTAGATTTATACATACTTTAGGAGTTGTATCAGTATCAAAAAAATTAGCTGAACTTAACGGAGTTTCTGAAGACAAGGCTGAACTTGCAGCTTTATGTCATGATATAGCAAAAAATTTAAATGTTGAAGAATTTCAAAAATTAATGATACAAAATAATGTAGAATTAACTGAAGACGAAAAAAAGGCTCCTGAGCTTTGGCATTGTATAGTAGGGCCAATTGTAGCTAAAAATTCATTGAATATAGATGATGAAGAAGTATTAAGTGCAATAAGATGGCATACTACTGGAAAAGAAAATATGACTAGCTTAGAGAAGATAATATATATAGCAGATATGATAGAGCCTTCAAGGAAGTTTGAAGGTGTGGAAAATTTAAGAGAAGAAGCAATAAAAGATTTAGATAAAGGTGTTTTATTAGGCTTAACAAGTTCAATGAACTTCTTACTTTCACAAGGAAAACCTATAGATTTAAATACAGTAAAAGCTAGAAATTATTTGATTTGGAATAGGTAAGGATAAAGGGGGATACTATGAATAGGGAGAGAAGAGAACCATCTGGTATCAAACGAAAGAAAAAAAGAAGAGCACCTCAAACATTGGAGCAAATTGAAAGAAGTAGAAACATTAACTTTGATGATGATTATGAAGATAATAAAGCAAAAAAAAAGATAAGCAAAAGGAAAATTAGAAAACTTAGCACTGGGAAAAAGATATTTTTAGCTTTAGTGGCCATATTAACTATAATTATAATAAGTACAATTATTTCAGTTGTTGGTTTTTTCCTTAAAGTTAAGAATGATGATACTATAGCGGCTTCACCACCTTCTGGAGATGCAATTAATATTCTTGTGCTTGGTATGGACATTGGTGATGTTAATCAAGTAAATAACAAATCAATAAAAAGAACTGATACAATAATGTTGATTAATTATAATAAAAAGGCTAAAAAGACACAGGTTGTATCAATACCAAGAGATACGCTAGTTACGGAAAACGGTAAAAGATATAAAATTAATGCAGCTTACGAACAGGGTGGAGATAAGAAAATAAAAAGTGAAGTTGAAAATTTACTATCAACTACTATAAATTATATTGTAAAAATAGATTATGCGGCTTTTAGAGGATTTATGGATGCTATTGGGGGCATTGATATGGAAATAGAAAGAGATATGATATATGATGATCCAGGGCAAGGTTTGCATATTAACTTTAAAAAGGGAACAACTGAACATCTAGATGGAAAGAAGGCAGAAGAGTTCTTTAGGTGGAGAAAAAATAATGATGGTTCAGGATTTGCTAATGGGGATTTAGATAGAATAGAAAATCAACATAAGTTTTTACAAAAGATTGTAGCAAAATGTAAGAATCCAACAATAATTTTTAAAGTATCTAAAATTTTGGATAGTGTTGCAAAAAATATGGATACTAATATGTCTTCTTTAAGTATGATATCATTTGGGCTAAAGCTTATATCATCTGGAGGCGTGGAAATGAAGACAATACAAGGTGAACCCCAGATGATAGGAGGCCAATCTTACTTAGTATTTAATAAGAATAATAATAAGGAATTAATAGATTCGCTGAAAAATGGTTCAGTTAGTAGCAGTAGCAGTGTTGATAAAAAGGATATAAAGGTATTGATTCTTAATGGTACAAAAGTAAATGGTTTAGCTTCAAGGGTTAAGACTAATTTAGAGGTACTTGGATGGACTAGAGTTGATACAGGAAATTTTGATCCGGTGCCAAAAAGTATAATTAAGACTAATGATAAAGAAATTAAAAAACTCATTAGTTCTGATATGACAGAAGTAACGAAGTTTGACAACAAACCTGATGACGAAAAATACTCATCTTATGATGTAGTTGTAGTTGTAGGTAATGATTATAAAAAATTAGGAGAATAAAATGAGTGCTTTAGAGAAAAAAGTTGATAATAGATATGAAGGTTCTACTATTAGAGAATTTCTTAAAGAAGAGTTAGGCCTTTCTTCTAGACTCATTAGAGGAGCAGCTATTGAAAATAGAATATTAGTAAATAAAAATTCGGTAAGAATGAGATATATACTTCATGAAGGCGATGAAGTTTTAGTTAAGCTTCAGAGAAAAGAAAGTCAAAATATAATTCCTGAAAATATAGACATAAATATTGTATATGAAGATGAAGATATTTTAGTTGTGAACAAACAGCCTAATGTAGTTGTGCATCCAACGAAAAGGCATCAAACAGGGACACTAGCAAATGGAGTATTATATTACTTTCAAGAAACTAAGCAAAACTGTATAGTGAGATTAGTTAGTAGATTAGATATGGATACTTCAGGTCTAATTATTATAGCAAAGAATCAATTTGCTCATATGGCTCTTTCTAAGGAAATGCAGGATAATAACTTGGAAAAAAGATATTTAGCTATTGTACATGGGCATTTAAAAGAAAAAGAGGGGACTATAGATGCACCTATTTATAGACAAGAAGGTGTGGATAGTATTCAGAGAATTGTTGATAATAGGGGACAAAGAAGTATAACCCATTATAAAGTAGTTGAAAGTTTTAATGGTGGTGATTTGGTAGAATGTTTCCTTGAGACCGGCAGAACCCACCAAATTAGAGTGCATTTAAATCACTTGGGTCATCCTATATATGGTGATTCCCTATATGGATATGGTGAAGAAGAGAAAGAATTAATTGGAAGGCAGGCATTACATGCCTATGGATTAGATTTTAAATCTCCAAGGACAAAAGAAACTTTATCTTTAAGAGCTGAATTGCCAGAAGATATGAAAAATTTAATAGAAAGAATAAAGTAAAAACTATCTCAAAACGATTATAAATAATTGTTTTGAGATAGTTTTTTTGTTGAGGTTTAAATATAAGAATTTTAAATTTTAATACATTATAAGATGAGTAATTAATAGGTAAAATGTATAAAATTGACATAAGGTGTATAAAATGGTACTATAATATGGGGAGATGGTGAATAATATGAAAAAACGATTTTTATCAACATTACTAGTAGTAGCAATGACTTTTTCGTTTTTAGGAACAAACATTCAAGCAAAGGCTACAGAAAATGAAAAGGTAAACACAAATGATATTAATTCTAATGAAAACGGATCAGAAGATATATCTGTCCAAGGAAATAGGTTTGGAGTAAAGGAGGAAACACCTCAAGTAAAAGAATGGAAGAAAGAAAATGTTGAAGAAGTAAAAAGTGCAGGGTTAAACTCATTAGGCCAAGAAAGGACAAGAAAAAATTCATTTAAAGGATTGCAAGCAGCAACAAATACCGATAAAAAAGTAGATTTAAGCAATGAGGGACAAGCTGTAAAAGATGTTTCTTCACTACCATCAGTAGTAGACAATAGTAAATTGGATTGTTTTCCAGGAATAGGTAACCAGGGACAAGTTGGATCATGTACTAGCTTTGCTTCTACATATTATGAAATGAGCCATATGGTAAACTTAATGTTGGGTCGAAGTGGAAAAACTGATGAAAATAGATTTTCACCTAAGTGGACTTATAATTTAATAAATCATGGAAAAGATGAAGGGTCTTCGATAGGTGAAAATTACTGGGCAATTAGAGATGTGGGGGCAATTTCATTAAAGGATCTACCTTATGTTGGATCTCCAAAACCAGAAACTAATTATCTAGAATGGCAAACAGATGGAGCAATGTGGAAAAAGGCGCAGAAGTACTCAATAGAGAAAGAAGAGAGTACTATATTAGGTCATATCAGTAATCCTAAAGATAGTAATCTTGATGTAATAAAAACAAAATTGACTAATGGATATGTATTAAACTATGAAACTTGTTGGGATGAATGTGAATGGGGCAAGGTTGAAGATGATCCTAACATATCTACTGATGATCAATATGTTGGGGAAGAGATATGCAAATACAATAATAATAATGGTGGGGCAGGGCATGCTCTTACTATTGTTGGGTATAACGATGATTTGTGGGTTGATATAAATAAAGATAATCATATTGATAAAGGAGAAAGAGGTGCTTTTAAAATTGCAAATTCATGGGGAACAGGTTATGGTAACAAAGGATTCTATTGGATTGCATATGATGCATTTAATCAAGAGACAGAAGTTCCTAACAATCCATTAAGTAATGATAAACGTACTAAACATATAGGAACTCTAATGTCACCTTCTTCGGAAGTATCGTGGATTATTCCTAAAGTATTATCGGAAGAACCACAGTTGTATGCTGAATTTACATTAAATACTGCAAGAAGAGAGCAATGTGGAGCTAGGTTAATAGCTACAGATAAGACTACTAAGGAAACATATTCTTTTATGCCGTATCAATTTACTGAAACTTATGGAAGTGGAGAAGGTGGAGCGTATGGGTTCACTGGTACGAAAGAAGCTACTGATGGAACTTTCGTAATTGACTTATCAAAAGTTATTAAAGATATCACTCCAGAAAAAATAGAATCTTATGAATGGTCATTAAAAGTTACAGATACTAGTAAAGATACTTTGCCACTAAAACTAAAGGACTATAAAATAGTAGATGAAAAAAATAATAAAAAATATTCAGCTTTTATTGAAAATCCTATTGTAGTAGATGGAAACAGTGATCAAATAAATATTTTTCAAGGTTATAATAAGCTAACATTTAAGGAAATAACAACAGATAAGCCCGTTTTAAGTCTTGTAAATGATCCTATTAATATATCAGCTAATGTAGATGGAGGATCAGGTTCAAGGATTTATACTTACAGTATAGTAACAGATTCTGGTGAAACTAAGGAAATAATTAAAGAAAATACTACAGAAAATTCAGTAATATGGACTCCAAAAGAAACAGGCAATTTTAGTATAAAAGTAGATGTTAAAGATACAATTACTGGAGAAACAACACAATTACAAAAACTTTCGATTATAAATGCACCAATAAGTATTGAAGATTTTAGTGTAAATGGTGAGAATAACAAACCAGTTGGAAGCAAGATATATTTTAATATGATGACTTCAGGTGGATGTGGAAATAGTACTTATACTTTAAAAGTCTCTGGACCAGAGGAATATACTCTTGATGGAAATAAGTGGAGTCCTAAAAAAGCAGGGGAGTATTTGGTAACAGCTGTAGCTAAAGATGAAATTGGGAATTCTGTAGAAAAAACATTAAAATATACAGTTACAGATTCAATAGGAGAAGTATCAAAGCCAAGTAATTTTAAAACAAATAGAATTTCGAAAAATCAGGTTAGAATTACTTGGAATATTCCAGATACAACTACAGGTACCATCGATGGTTATGATATATACTGTGATGGAAAGCAGATAAATAGAGTGCCTAATAATAGTTATGATATGTATTTAGATAAGGAACCACATAAATTTACAATAGTGGCATTTAGCACAACTGGAATATATTCAGAGATGTCTTCAGAAATAGATTTATCTGATTATAGAACATTAAACTTTAAAGAAATAAAAACAGATAAAGAATCACCACGTCTTGTGGGAAATCCAATAAATATAACAGCAGATGTTGATGTAGTTTCAACAAACTCGTTGCAATATACATATAGAATTAAAGAATTAAATGGAGTAGTAAAGGAAGTATTAAATGAGAATACTTCAGAAAGTTCAATAACATGGACTCCGAAATATACAGGAGAATACTACATTGAGGTAGAGGTTAAAGATACTATTACAGGGGAAATAGAAAATCAAAAAAAGATTTATACAATTAACGGACCGATAAATATTGAAGATGTAGTAACATATGGAGAACAAAGTGGACAAGTTGGAAGTAAGGTATGGTTTAATACAATAATTTCAGGTGGAGATGGAAAAATTAGTTATAGTTATATGGTATCTGATCCAGAGAAATATACTATTATAGAAAACTCAGAAAATAGTTCAGCATCATGGATTCCAACCAAGGCTGGTACCTATTGGATAACTGTTTTGGTAAAGGATGAAAAAGGAAAAACCATGGCAAACGGTATAAGATATATAGCGACAGATTCACCAAGTAGCGTAAGTAAACCAACTAATTTAAATTTAAATGTAATAGATGGTGATGAGGCTAAACTTACATGGGGTATTCCAACAACTACAACAGATGCAATAGTGGGGTATGATATTTACTGTGATGGAAAAAAAGTAGATAGAATATATCAAAATAATTATATAGTTCCATTAGACAAAGTGGCACATAAATATTTTGTAATTGCTTTTACTGGAAAAGGAACTCGTTCAGAAATATCATCAGAAGTTATTACACCAATAGTATAGGAAGATAAAAGACTATCTTAAAGCAATTAAAATATTGCTTTGAGATAGTTTTTTTATATTTATAATGTTATTTATTCGTGAGGCAAAATGTATATTAAGTTATAGATTTCATAGGAAATATATTAATATCACGGATTTTGATTTGAAATTATTAGGTAAAAAAAAGATTAAATGTATTAAATTGACATTTGGTAGATTAAATGGTACTATTTGGGGGGGAGATGATGAACAATATGAAAAAAAGACTTTTATCAACTTTATTGGCATTAACTATGACTTCCTCATTTTTTGGGACAAGTAGTCAAGTTAAAGCGGCAGAAAGTGAAAAAACTAATTCAAGTATTATTGAAAATTCAACAGAAGATAATGCTAGTTATAAGTTATCTGAAGATGGACACAGATTTGGTATTGCAAAAGAGTCAGCACTAGCGAAAAACGAACAAAGTAATAATTTTATTAAAAAAGTTAGTAGTGTAGGATTGAATCCTTTAGGAAAAGCAAGAATTAATGGGGAGTCTCCTAAGGAATTGCCAGCTGATTCAGTTACTGAAGATGGATATTTTAAGGAAGATCAGCCTGTTGAAGGAATTAATGAAAAGCTACCATCAAATGTGGATAATAGTGCTTTGGATGCATTCCCTGGAATTTCAAATCAAGGAAGCCTTGGAGCGTGTGCTAGTTTTTCTTCTACTTATTATGAAATGAGCCACATGGTAAATCTTATGGATAGAAGAAATGGAAACAGTGACGAACATAGATTTTCACCTAGATGGACTTATAATCTTCTTAATGATGGAGCTGATGCGGGAACAAAGCTTGAAGACAATTATCAACTTATAAAAAATATTGGGGTAGCTACACTAGCAGATGCACCTTATATTCCAAAAGGTAAACCTGAAACTAATTTTAGAGCTTGGGAGTCTAATGCGTTAACTTGGAAAAGAGCTGAAAGATATTCGATAAAAGAAGTTAGGGAGGCAGATTTTCCGGAACATATTAGCAATTCAAAAGATGCTTGCTTAAATGAAATTAAGACAGCGCTAGCTAATGGATATGCAATAAATTACTATACTACTTGGGATTCATGTGTATGGGATAAGGGGGAATTTGGAATTAAGGATGATCCGAGTACTAAAGCAGATGATAATTATGTAGGACAGAAGGTATGTATATATAACAATAACAAAGGAGATGATTTTGTTTCAAATCATGGATTGACTATAGTGGGATATAATGATGATATTTGGACTGATATAGATGGAGATGGAATAGTTGATGATGGAGAAAAAGGTGCTTTTAAAGTTGCAAACTCTTGGGGAGAAAATTGGGGAAATAAAGGCTTTTTCTGGGTTTGTTATGATGCATTTAATTCTAAGTCACAACTTCCGAATATGAGTAGTGAAGATAGAGGAGTTCATGGAAATTACTTTATGTGGGTAATTCCTAGTATATTACCAGAGTCTAAGTTATATGCAAAGTTTACTTTAAACACTTCCAATAGAATGGCATGTTCAGTTAATTTAGTTGCTACTGATAAAAAGACTAGGGAGAAAACTAGATATAATTTTTACCCTCTAAGGGGTTCGGTAGGAGGACAATATTCCTTTATGGGGACTACTGAAGCTTCAGATGGAACTTTTGCAATAGATTTATCAAGGGTTATTAAAGATATTACTTCTGAAAAGTTAAGCTCTTACAAGTGGACTTTAGAATTTAGTGATGGACCGAACGATAATAAGCCTCTACAACTAAAGGAGTTTAAAATAGTAGATGAGGTAAAAAATGATGAATATTCAACTAATGCTAAAATGCCTATTTCTGTAGATGGCACTGCTGGTAATGCAACTGTTTTTGAAGATTATCCAGATTTGGTTGTAAATAGGATCGATACTGATAAGCCTGAACCACGTGTTGTGGGAACAAAGGTAAAAATAACTCCAAATGTAAGTGGAGGATCTGGTGACATGTTATACACTTATAGCATAGTGTCACAGTATACAGGGAAGGCAATTGAAGTAATTAGTAAAGATACAACAGATAGCTCAATTATCTGGACACCAAAGGAAGAAGAGGTAGGTTCATGCAATATTAAGGTGGAGGTAACAGATAAAAAAACAGGAGAAAAAACATCATCGGCCAGATATTATAGTGTAAATAGGCCACTAGAAATGAAGGATGTATACATATATGATGATACTGTGCATTCAGTAGGTAAAGAAGTGGTTTTTAGAGCTATGGAAACTGGCGGTAACGGAGAAGTTACTTTCACTTGTAAGGTGACATCGCCAGAGAATTATGTAGTAGCTGAAAATTCTATAAATAATTCTATTGTGTGGATACCTAGAAAACCTGGACAGTATACAATAGAAGTAATTGCTAGGGATGATACTGGAGTTTTTGTAACAAAGGAGTTAGCATATACAGTTACAGAACCAGTAGGAGAAGTATCTAAGCCTAGTAATTTAAAATTGAGTCAAGTTGATAATAAACATGTGAAACTTTCTTGGAGTTCGTCAACAACAAGTAATGGAACCATAGGAGGATATAGAATTTACCGGGATGGAGTCTTGGAACATACAACGAATAATGAAGAATATACAATACAACTTGATAATAAGTATCATAAATACTCTGTAATGGCTTATAGTAGTGATAGTATATATTCAGTTATGTCAGATGAGATAAATACAGGTTGTGAGGTATTAAATTTTAAAGGTGTAGGAATAGACAAACCATCACCAAGGCTAATAGAAAATCCAATAACAATATCCACTCATATAGAAGGTGGATCAGGCTCTAGGCTATATACGTATAGTTTAATAAATAGTTCAGGGGTAGTTAAGGAAATAATTGCAGAAAATACTTCAGAAGACTCTAAAATCTGGACTCCAAAGGAAGCTGGAGAATTTAAGGTTAGAGTTAATGTGAAAGATACAGTTACTGGAGAGACAGGAATAAAAGAATTGGAGTGTAGCATAAATAAACCATTAAACATAGAAAAATTTGAAAATGTTGATAGCAATAATAAACCGGTAGGAAGTAAGATTGTATTTAATACAGTAGCAACAGGTGGAGATGGAAAAATAACTTATACTTATAAAGTGGTTAGTCCAGAAAAAACTACAATTCTTGAAAATTCAGATAAAACTAGCATAGAGTGGATACCTAGAAAGTCAGGAATATACTGGATAGAGGTTCAGGCAAAGGATAGTCTAGGAAATGTTAAACGTGTAATAAGAAAATATACAGTAGCTGATCCAATAGGAAGTGTTTCAAAACCAATTTTGAAGCTTACTATGGCAAATTTAAATCAGAATAAGATTAAGATTTTGTGGGATCCATCAACAACTACAATAGGAAATATAGCTGGATATGATATATACTGTGATGGAGAAAAAATTAATACAATAAAGGAAAATAGTTTTACATTTATTTATGATTCTAATCATGTACATAAATATTCAGTAATGGCATTTAATTCAGAGGGAATATATTCAGAGATGTCATCTTCAATGTAAAAAATATAAGACTATCTTAAAGTAATTATAACAATTACGTTGAGATAGTCTTTATTAAATTATTTTTATCTATTTATAATTCTATTTATTCTAGATTTCCTTCTTTTTCGAACAATTTGTTTTTTTTTATTGATAAATATGAAAATCATAAGTAGCAAAACAGCAGTAATGGCAACTTTGATTTTTGTAGAATTTTCATCATAAAAGTTATCAATAGCTTTTTTGCTATTAAATTCTCTATCTATTCCGCTAACAAGATCTAATTCTGTAAATTCAGTTCCGTTAACTAAAACTTTAGCAATAGTTAACACGTTGCCACGATTAAAGGTTTCTTTTTCTAATCCTATAGGATCACTATAATCAATAGAAGCTTTTAAATTATTCTTGTCAGCAATATTAGTGCAATAATATATATCTTTACCTGCAAGAAGCGGAACCTTTGTTTCGTCATCTACCATAAAAGAACCAATCTCATCACCTTCACAGTAAAGTTTTTTTAGTTCAAAGTTTTCAAATCCATAATCAAAAATTTTATTTACATCACCATAAACTTGATTAATCCCTTCGCCATCGAGGCAAGATGTTATTAGGGTATGACCATCCTTTGTTGCAGATATTATATTAGTAAAATGAGCTTCTGTTGTATAACCTTTTTTTGAAGCAACAGAATATTTATAATAGTAATTAGATTTAGAATCAAGAATATAATTATGATTATTTAACCATCTTCTACTTCCATCAATAGTACTAGGTGAAATTTGAAGAGAATATGTTCTATCAATTCTAATAAAATCTGGATTTTTAATAGCATCCTTCATAATTAAAGCTAAATCACGTGGCGTAGTATAATGGTCTGGATCAGGTAGTCCACTTGGATTCTTGAAGTTACTGTTAGTAGCTCCAGCTTCTTTTGCACGCTTATTCATAAGTTTAGCAAATTCTTCATTGGAACCAGAAACATGCTCTGCTAAAGCTTCAGCACAATCATTTCCAGATTCCATAAGTAGTCCAAGTAAGAGTTCTTCAACTGTAAATACTTCTCCTTCTTTAAGACCTATAGCTGTTCCATCAACAGTTGGTGGTTTTTTCCCTACAGTAACTTTATCATCAAGCTTTGCATTTTCTAAAACTACTAGTGCAGTTAATATTTTCGTAGTTGAAGCGGGATAATAATGAGTATCAGGATTCTTTGAGTATAATAATTGTCCTGTGGTAGCATCCATGAGAGCTACTCCATTTGAATTTAATTTAGGTGGCTCTTTAGCAGCGCTAACTTTTAAAGATGGAATTGCACAAACAAAAATTGAAAATATACTAAATGTAATAATTATTCTTTTTAATAAACTATTCTTTTTATTTTTATCTCTATTCATCAATTACTCCTTATATATAAATAGTCCCAATATATTTTATCAGACTATAGCAGAAAATTCTACTAAATACGGATGCAATTTTAATAATTTAACGGTTAAAGGCTTAGAAAAATAAATTTAGTACATAATTATATATGTTTGGAGGAAAATATATGAAGAAAAATTATAAAACAATTGGTGTAATTACATTGCTTGTACTAGTTGGTGGATTTGCAATTTACTCATATTTTATTAAAGGCGGAGATAAAGAATTAAAGAAAAATGATACTGAAAGTATATTTGTAGAGAATGAAGAAAAAACAGAAGAAGTTGTAAAAAGTGAAAAGAAAATTGTTGTTGAAATAAAGGGGGAAGTTAACAAACCTAATGTCTATTGGCTTAGTGAAGATAGTATAGTAGAGGATTTAATAAAAGAAGCAGGGGGCTTAACTAATGGGGCAGATTTAACTAAACTAAATAGAGCCGATAAATTAAAAGATCATGAATGTATTGTAGTTCCAAATAAAAATCAGGTAAATGAAACAAACATTTCAGGCTCGAAAACAGACCTTTCACGATCTAATTTGATAAATATAAATACTGCAAATGAAACAGAATTAGATACTTTACCAGGGATAGGACTTACAAGAGCAAAAGATATAATAAGATATAGGGAGGAAAAAGGAGGATTTAAGTCCATAGAAGATTTGAAAAATGTGAAAGGAATAGGTGAATCATCATTTGAAAAATTAAAAGACAAGATAACTACATAAAAGTATAAAGGTTTAAAAATAGCCATTTTAATGATATAATTAATCAGTGTTAGGATGAAGCTACATAATTTTATTATGTAGATGAGGAGGATTGTTATGTCAAAAAAAATAATAGCGATTATTATGTCAGCTATGATTACCATGTCATTTGTAGGTTGTGGCAGTGCTGAGAAACAAACACAAGATAACTCTAAAAGCGATACAGTTGCTGAGGAAAAGTACAATAATCTACAAGGAGAATGGACAAAGGACTTTACATCAGATGAGTTCAATGCAAAATATAGTGAACTCTTAAAGAAGGTGGAAGATAAGACAAAAGAATATGGTCTAAAATATACAAAAGATGAAGTTGTAAGAGAAGAAAATGAAAATTTTCTTAAGTCTGACAATGATAAAGCAGAAAAAAACAGACTCCAAAGTTTATATTTTGGAAGAAAAATTTATGGGGAAGATTTATCTTCAGGACAAATCACTATGAAGATCCTATTAAATTTTGATGGAGAAAAGGCTCTTAAAGAAGGAAAATTTAATTTTGGAGATACTTCTTTAGCTAAGTATTCATCCATTTTTACAGGACAAAGTAATAGAGATTACAAAGATATTAACTCAAAGATAATTGATACCCTTAAATGTGAAAAAGGTGAAGGCGTAATTAAGAGTGAGTCTAATGGCCTTTATGAAGAGTTTACAGTTAATAAAGAATACATAGTATATAAACTGGAAACTAAGAAATTCAAGTTTGCCAAAGCAAATCAATAATTACATATAATTAAGGAGGAAATTTTATGATTAAAAGATTATTTGCTAGCTTATTAGATCAAATGATAACATTCATATGTTCTGTAGCAATACTTTTTTTAGCAGAATTAATATTAAAGGTGATTGGATTTAAGGTAAATACACATGAAATATTCTTGTTGATATTTTACTTTGTAGTAAATGTACTATATTTCTCAATTCTAGAAAATGGAAAGAATGGTACAAGCTTAGGAAAGAGAATACTAAAGATAAAGTAATAATTACAATAAAGCAGCAGAAGAAATTATATAGGAGTATAGAATGAAAAAAGGTAGTGAAATACTTGTTAAAATTGAGAAAACAGAATTCCCTTCAATTGGAATAGGACGAGATGGAGAAAGAAAGATATATGTTAAAAATTCTTTTCCAGGACAAATAATTAAAGGTAGAGTTAAGAAAAAAAAGGCTGACTATGCAGAAGTTAAACCATTGGAAGTTGTAGAAAGAGCAGCTTATGAAGTAGATGCTAAATGCTGTCATTTTGGTATTTGTGGAGGATGCTCATCTCAGGGGCTTACATATGAAAAGCAATTAGAGCTTCTAGGAGATGAGGTAAAGGAGCTTTTCAGGAATGCTGAGGTTTCAACTGGTGAATATGAAGGTGTAGTAGGTAGTCTTAATCAATGGGAATATAGAAACAAAATGGAATTTACCTTTGGAGATATGGAAAAGGGTGGAGAACTAACTCTTGGAATGCACATTAAGAATAAATCCTTTGGAATTGTTAATGTAGATCAATGTAAGATAGTTGATGAAGATTTTAGAAAGATAATTGATTTAACAGTAAATTATTTTAGAAAGACAGATTTAACATACTACAGAGTAATGAAAAGAGAAGGCTATTTAAGGCATCTTGTAATCAGAAAGGCTAAAAACACAGGAGAGCTTATGGTTAACCTAGTGACTACAACACAAGTTGATTTTGACCTTACTGAATATGTGGGACTATTAAGAGAAACTAAATTTCAAGGTAAATTAGTTTCCATACTACATACAGAAAATAATTCTTTTTCAGATGCTGTTATTCCTGAAAAGCTCAATGTTTTATATGGAATAGATCATATACAAGAAGAACTATTAGGCTTAAAGTTTAATATATCTCCGTTTTCGTTTTTTCAAACAAATACTAATGGAGCTGAAGGGCTTTATAGTATAGTTAGAGAATACATGGGGGACTCTGACAATAAAATAGTATTCGATCTATACTGCGGAACAGGAACCATAGGACAAATAGTTGCACCAAATGCTAAGAAAGTAGTTGGTATTGAGCTTATAGAAGAAGCTGTAGAGGCTGCTAAAGAAAATGCTAAGCTTAATGGACTAAGTAATTGTGAGTTCTTAGCAGGAGATGTAGCTGAGATTATAAAAACAGTTAAGGATAAGCCAGATATAATTATATTAGATCCACCTAGAAGTGGAGTTCATCCAAAGGCACTTGATTATGTAATTAAGTTTAAAGCTAAGGAGATAATATATGTATCTTGTAATCCTAAGACTTTAGTTAATGACCTTAAGGTGTTAATTGACGCTGGATATGAGGTTATTAAAACTAAGGTGAAGGATATGTTTCCTAATACACCTCATGGTGAGGTTGTTGTTAAATTAGAAATGAAATAATGATGGACAGTAGATAGATTTATGTAAAAACAGATCTATTACTGTCCCATATTAATTTAAAAACCCAGTAGAAAGTAACTATTACTGTCTACTGGGTTTATTATGTAAGCAGTCAGCAAATTAAGCTTGACTACTATTTTTTTGAAATATCTTCTAATGTGACAATTCCATGCTCTATTTCTGTGTAGGATTATTTAGATTATATTCAAATATATCTCCATTTTCTGGCATGTAAATATTACCCCTTGAATCTATAGCGGTACTATAATAATTTTTAGTAGGTAAAACATTAAGTAAATTACCATTAAGGTCGAATTTATAATTTCCATTAAAACTTTTTATATATAAATTATCGTTATTGTCTATAGAAATTGTTTCGATGTCGGTATCTTTATTATTAAAATTTAAATCTAAATATTTAATGAATTCTCCATTAGAATTATATACATATATCTTTTTGTTATATTCGCTAAAAATATAAATATTACCAGAACTATCTAATGCTAGAGTAGCATTCATACCGGGATCATCTTTATTAACTTTTTTTATAATATTATTAAAACGAGCAAGTATAGTTCCATCAGAGTTTAGTTTAAATAAGGTATTTTCTATTGCAGAAGAAGTTATTAAATATATATTATTATCCTTGCTAACTGCTAAGGGACCATAATAATCTTTTTCATTAAAAGTTGCTTTCAAACTACCATCAGCTGTTTTGTATTTTTGAATTGTGCTGCCAGAAGAGACGTATAAGTTTCCATTCATATCTGCAACTAGGCCCTTAATTAGTTTAGAGTCATGTTTATCTGCATTTATTTGAATCATCTTAATGAATTCTCCGGAATTATTAAATTGTTGAATTCGTCCATCAGTATAATCAGCCATCCAAACATTATCATCAGAATCTATTGTAATATATCTTGCATCATTTAATTTACCAGAATCTGTGCCTTTTCCACCGAATATGGCTACTAATTCTCCAGCAAAATTACTGTTATTAATAGAAAGAATTTTTATTTTTAACTCTTCAAGCTTTTTTTTAAGAGTAGAGTTTTCAGGATCTAGTTTTAATTGATTTTCTATATTAGATTTTTCTGATGAATACTTATTTAGCTGAAGTTTCTTTGTATCTTCACTAGTATTACCACTATTATTATCAATAATTTCATGAATTTTATTGTCCAATTCCTCAAGCTTTTCTTTAAGGTCTGAGTTTTCAGGATCCATTTTCAATTGATTTTCTATACTAGATTTTTCTGATGAATACTTATTAAGTTGAAGTTGTTTGCTATAATCACTATCATCATTGGCGATAATAACAAAAGCTTTTGGATAAGATTTTATATATTTTACATTAAACTTAATTCCAGTTGAAGGATAGGAGTATTTATTAGATGAATCATTATGAATAATATTAAAATCCGATGATAAAAAGTAAGTTGAAATAGTATTGATATCATTAGCAGGTTTAATCATAACATTATAGCGATAAACCGATTCGTTATTGTATTGGTTTGACGTTTTTGAATTATCTACAATCATGGCTTCTCCCTTTTCGCCAAAATTGTCAATAAGCATATTTGTTAAAAAATGTCCTACAAAAATATTAGCAATAATAATCACAAAAAAAACTATAGAAAATTTTAATAAATGGGGTTTAACTTTTTTGGGGAAACCAATTTGACTAATAATACCAAAAAGAATACATCCTAAAATACTAAGTACTGGATGAGCTTTTAATGCGACCAAAAGAATAGTTATATATATCATTTTATTACCTCCATAATGTTAAATAGGCTAGCAAATAAATCTAGTATTTTTTCAATTGTGACTTATTATATCAATAATAAAATTTTGAATCAAGAAAAAATTAAGAATGATGTTATATTATGTTAAAAATAATTTAAATAAAATACATAATATTTCATACATAAACTAGTGAGAAAAAAGAATATACTGAAGATTTTAAAAAGATGATATATTAAAGTTTATAATACTAAAAAACCAATAAAAGATAAAATGCTTGAAATTTATAATGAAATCAAACATAGGTATGGTGTACCTAAAATTCAGAAAGTTCTTGAAGAAGGATTTTACCACTACTAAAATAAATGAAAAATGGGTTGGAGATATAACAGTATATACATACATTGAAAGATGGATGGTGCTATTTAGCTTCAGTTATGGATTTACATACAAGAAAAAATAATTGGATACTCATTTTCAAAATCAATGAATGCTTGAGTAGTAATAGATGCTCTAGACAATGCATGTATTTAAGCTTTTCATTCCATTTTAAAAAAGGAATAAGTAAATAATGTTCAATATTACGATTATGAAAGCTTAAAATTAGATATCTTTATTTTTATTGAATCATGGTATAACCGCAAAAGAATTCATGGTTCAATTGATTATCTCACTCATCAAGAGAAAGAGGATATAGCAAGAATGATAATATAATAAAAAATGTGTCCAAAATATTTACTTAGGGCCAAAGTGTCAATATCATATAATAAGTATTAAAGTATATATTTTGATGAATACTTTATTAATACGCCTAATGGTGAGGTAGTTGTAAAAATGATTAGGCTTGAATAAATAAGCATATCTAGAATTATACTATGATATGTAGTAAACAGTAAAAGAAAGGGTATGCATAATATGAAGGATAAAATAATATATAACCTTACAAAATCTATTGAAGTGGATAAAAAGGATGACTTAAACCATACTATACCTGAAGTTAATCAAATATATATTAATTTAAGCCAGCTTAAGCGTAATTTTAATATTCTTCGTAGTCTAATTAACCCTGATACAAAGTTTATGGCGGTTTTAAAGGGGGATGCCTGTGGACATGGAATGATACCTATTGCAAATGAGTTAATAAATTATAAATGTGATGCATTTGGTGTTGCTAGGTTAAGTGAAGCTCTTACTTTAAGAGAAGCTAATATTGAAATTCCTATTATGCTACTTTCACCCATTATGCCATCTCAAGTTTCATGGGTTATTAGATATAACATTATTCCTATGGTAGATAATGCAGAAGTAGTAAAGGCTTTAGATAAATGGGCATCTGAAAAAAATAAAATAGTTAATGTACATGTAAAGATAAATACAGGTTTAAATAGGTATGGAGTAAATCCAAAAGAAGCGCTAAATTTTATTCGTGAAATTCATGAATCATATTCTCATGTGACAGTAGGGGGAATATATACTCACTTTCAGAATCCGGAGAATGATGAAGAGTTTACTCATAAACAAATTGAATGTTTTAATAATGTTCTAAGTCAGCTTGAAAAACAAGATTTGAGACCTAAAATAGTTCATGCAGCTGGTACTACTGGTATAATCAAATATCCTGAAGCACATTATAACATGGTACGTTGTGGAATAGGATTATATGGTTTGGAGCATGCAAAAGGTGAAAAGAATTATCCAGAGGGAATAAATCCATTGATAACATTAAAGGGTCGTATTATAAAGATTAGAACAATAAAAGCAGGTGATCGTGGGGGATATGGTAATAAATTTATAGCAAAAAGAGATTCTATAGTGGCTGTTATAGATAGTGGATATGGTGATGGAGTTAGCTATGGTTGGAAGGAAGTTTTGATAGCAGGAAAAAGGGTTTCTGTAGTGAATTATTTCATGGATGGTCTGTTGGTAGACATTTCTGGGTTAGAAGAAACAGTTAGAATATTTGATGAGGCTATAATTATTGGAAATCAAGGGTGCGAAAATATAAGTTGGTTGGAGGCTTGTGAACATATTGGATCCTATCCGGAGGAACAGATTCAACGTATGACTGAAAGGGTACCTAGAAAATATTTTTATGAATAGAGGAAAATAATATTGAATAATAAATATGTGTTTACTTAATAATAATCTTGTATAGAGTTAAAGTTGAAAAAGGAGGTAAATATAATGTTTAAACATGAAAAACCGCTGCTTAGAGAAGTCAAGGTGGAGAAAATCAACCCCCAGTATGCTACATTGATGCAGGAACAGCTTGGAGGTGCAAATGGTGAGCTTAAGGCAGCACTTCAATATCTTTCACAAAGTTTTAGAATAAAAGACCCTGCAATTCATGATTTATTTATTGATATTGCAGCAGAAGAGTTAAGCCATATGGAGATGGTAGCTCAAACAATCAATTTATTAAACGGTCATGAGGTAGATTATAATAAAACTGTGGCAGGTGAGATAGAAACGCATACTTTAACAGGTCTTGCACCAAGTCTTATAAATTCATCAGGTCATCCATGGACAGCAGATTATATAAATGTAACAGGGGATATAGCAGCAGATTTACTATCAGATATAGCAGCTGAACAAAGGGCAAAAGTTGTGTATGAATATTTATATCGTCAAATTAATGATAAATATGTAAAAGAAACTATAGATTTTCTACTAAATAGGGAAGAAGCACATAATGCGCTTTTTAGAGAAGCATTAAATAAAGTGCAAAATAGCGCATCTAATAAGAATTTTGGTGTAACTAAGGACTCTAAACTTTACTTCGATTTATCCACTCCAGGAAGGTATTTTGATGATCCAGAACCAACACCACCTAGTTTCGAAAATCCACGTAAAGATACAAAAATTTGATTTATATACAAGAATACTTCAGTAATAGCAATTGGGGTATTTTTTTATTTAATAACCCAATTAAAAAAAGATTATACTAAGCTACATATAAAAGCAGTATAAGTAGAATTAAGATGACTATAGATTAAGAAATTTAGAACATTTAAAAGTAAAAACAATACAAAAAAGTTTAATTATTTAAGGGCAAAATGATATATCTAAAATTAATATGCATATACATTTCTCATGTAGCTAGAGAATATGTAATCGAGGCATTAATAAATATATCAGGGGGAGATAATTTTATTTATGAAAAAATATAAATATTTATTTGCTAAATTGCTAAGTGTTTTACTAAGTGTATTTGTTTTATCACTGATATCATGTTCTAATAATAGTAAAGGAAAAGAGTATGTATTAGAAAGTGGTGAAGATGATTCTAATTTTGTGCAATTAACTAAAATTAATGATAATGTCTGGATGCATACAACATACTATACCTATAATGAAAGTAGAACTTTATCAAATGGCTTATTGATTTTAACCTCTGAAGGAGTAGTATTAGTAGATACTCCTTGGACTAATGATCAAACAAAAGAATTAATTAAATTAACAAAGGAAAAATTTAAGAAAGATATTACTGCAGCAGTAATAACACATGCTCATATAGATAAAATTGGTGGAATTAAAACATTATTAGATAATAAAATAGATGTGAAATCTACCCCATTAACAGCACAGCTAGCTGAAAAGTATGGTTTTGATAAACCTAATCCTTCCATTACTAATGATGATGAAATATTAGAGTTCGGAAAAACTAAGGTAGAGGTATATTTCCCTGGTAAAGGACATACCATTGATAATATCGTTGTTTGGCTACCAGAAGACAAGATTTTATTTGGTGGATGCATTCTAAAGTCAGTGGAATCTAATTCTATTGGAAATATAACAGATGCAGATGTAGAAGAATGGCCTAATTCTATTGAAAATTTGATGGATAAGTTTTCTAATTCAGAAATAGTCATAACATCACATGGAAGTTGGGGAAATAAACAGATATTAACGCATACTCTTGACTTGTTAAAAAAGTATAAAAATATGTGATAATAATCTCATTTATGTTTAAGAATCTGTAAAGAATTTAGTGTATTCTTTTGGATATTTCTAATGTATAATACACTCACTTATTGGTGATAATATACATTAGAAAAACAATATGTGGAACTTTAATGTTTAAGTATATCTTAACTTAAAGTTCTTTTTATTATGAAGCTTTTTCAAGGGGATAATAAAACTATATTTAATTGATTTATTATAATAATTTTCTGCAAACTATAATTGCACATAATTTACTATATATGTAAACTGTGTGATTAAGTTTTGTATACAGCTATAAATATTTATTTAACAAATATATTAATTGGAAGTAAAATGAAAAAAATATTACTTTTTAATGACTATATTTAACTTAACATATTACGTGTATTGAAAAATTCTAATAATAATTATATAATTAAGCAAACTAAGTAATCTACAAGTTGATTTTTAGGGAGAAGATATATGAAAAAAAATAAGGATAAGCCTATAAAGAAAATGAAAAGAATTAACTGGAAATCCATAATAGGACTTATGGTATTTGGATTAATTTTTACTGCAGTAACAGCACCTATAATTTTACTTTATGGACCTTTTGAAAATGCAAAGAAAACTTTTGTTGGGTCAGCAATGGCAACAATGAGCCATAAATGGATGGCAACAATGTTTTTATCACAGGAGAGAATAGATGAAATTTTAGGAACAAATAAAAAAGTTGAAGATACAACACAGCAAGATAGTAGTCTTATTGAAATTCCTAAGAAGAAGGATGATACTATAGTTCGTTATGACTTAAATGATAATCCAAAGTTTAAAGGATATGTTTTATTAATAAGCGATCCTACTAGAGTAAAAGTAGGGGTGTCATCAAAGTTAGGGGAAAAAGGTGAGACAGTTTCTGCAATTGCAGAAAGATATGATGCAGTAGCAGCTATAAATGGTGGATATTTTACTGATGCAGAAGGGACAGAAAAGTGGACATCAAATGGAGGTATTCCAACAGGATTTTTAATGTCAGAAGGAAAAGTTTTACAAAACATTGATTCAGCAAATAAAGGACCAATTCTTGCAATTACTAAAGAAGGAAAGCTGTTAATTGGTGAAAGAAGTGTCTCTGAATTATTAGAAAAAAAGGATAATGATGGAGATAATGTTACAGAAGCAATGAGCTATGTAACCACATTAGTTAAAAACGGTAGTTCTTGTGAAATAGAAAAAGATGAGGGATCATCGCCAAGGACTATGATAGGGCAAACTAAGAATGGGACTATAGTTTTAGCTGTTCTAGATTCTAAGTTGCCAGGAGGAAGAATTTGTGCTAGCTTAAAGGAAGCGCAAGATGTAATGATTAAGTATGGGTGTTATAATGCAGTAAACTTAGATGGAGGTAAATCCACAACTATGTATCTTAATGGGGAAGTGATTAATAATCCTTCATATGCACTAGGTGAAAGACCAATTGCATCAGGATTTATAGTAAAATAACGAGAGTGAGGTAACAATATGAAAAGGTTTATAAAGTTATTTATTTGTGCAATGCTCTCAATCATAATTCAATGTGGAGTATTACTATATTTGGACAAGGTACTTTTAAAAGAATCATCTGAGTTTACTTCGGAAAAAGTAGATATTACTGTTAAAAGTGTAGATACAGACGTATCTATACCAACAAATGCGGAAAAGATTCAAGTTTCTTTTAATGGAAGATATATTACATACTTCATAGACAATAAGCTTATGATAATTAATACAAAGACAGCAGAAGTTAAACAAATATTAGCTAATACAGAAATACTTGATACTGAATGGGTACCAAATAATAACATAATGTTAGTAGTAGAAAATTTATCTGGAAAACTTAATGTAAAAACTTATAATGCTAGTAATGGAGTTGAGCAGCCAGTAAAAGAAATATCTAATTATCAAAAGAGTATGCAAGTTAATGCCTTTATTTCAAGTTCAACAGAATATATATCTGTAAATAGGGGGAAAAGTACTGATATTTACAGAATTGATATTAACAATGATATGAAGGTGCTAGATGAAGATGTATCAGTACTAGGAAGTGCTAAAGTTTTTTGGGATGAAGATGTATTTATATATGGAGATGCTTTAAATAAAAATTTCTACAGATACACTAATGGGAAAAACACTAAGTTAAATCTAGGAAATACAAGCAATTTAGTTCTTTTAGCTGCTACAAATAGTAAGATGTATATGGGAGAATTGTCTGGAGAGAAGATAGTTAAAATAATCTATGGAGACGATCAAACAAATATATCTACATGGAAAACTGAAATTTTAGAAAAACCGAAGGATATTAAGGACATATATATTGATGATAAGAGTGAGATATTAGTTAATGATAATCTTCAAGGAAAGGTTAAAAATATTACAACAGGTGACACTATAACCTACGAAGGAAAGTTTATTTCAGTTAATGATAAAGTTGTTTGTTCTTCTGATAATGGAAAGATTTATTTGAAGAGTACAAAAGATGTAGATAAAAAACAATAAACTATTAGTTATAATTTGAGGAGGCTGTTGCATATTGCAACAGCCTCTTATTTATAGAATTGTTAAAATCAGTATAATGATTAATTCACTATAATTCATTATTAGTATTACTAATAATGAAACTACGGAAAGAACTAGCAGAAGGTGAAATATATTTATTTTTAACGGAAGCCATATAAATATATCTTTTAATCAGAGGATTAGTGATATGTAATACTTTAACATCAAAATTCTTAATTAAATAAATATTAGGAACTATGGCAATTCCATAATTAATACTTACAAGTCCTAAAATAGCGCTATCTTCTTCTACTTCACAAATTACTTTAGGTGTTATATTAACCTTATTAAATAGATTATCAATATGAGGACGCATACCACTTTCCTTATTAAAAAATATGAAAGGGTATTTCTCTAAATATTTCAAATCTACAGTATCTTGTGAAGCCAATTCATGATTTTTTGAAACAACTAAAACTAACTCTTCTTCTAAGATAGGAATAAAATCAATATCATCCTCATTTTCCATAAAGGAACAAAAGCCTAAATCAAATTTTTCGCTTTTTAATCCTTCAATGATCTTTTTTGTAGTACCTTGAAAAAGTGAAAAAGATATATTTTTATATTCTTCATTACTTAAAAAGTCCTTCATAAGGTTTGGCATAATATGTGAACCTAATGTATAAATAAAACCTAAATCAATTGTTCCAGTAGAAGAACTTGTTAAACCTCGTAATTTCTTTTCTCCAATTTCTAATTCATTAAGAGCATTCTCTACATATCCTAGGAAAAAGAGACCGTATTTAGTTAAACGTATGTTTCTGCCTTGCTTTTCGAATAGATATGTACCTAAATCTTTTTCTAAAGTTGAAATAGCATGACTTAAACTTGGCTGAGTAATTGATAGTTCTTTAGCTGCTTGAGTGTAGTGTTCAGTTTTAGCTAATACTCTAAAATAATGCAAATGATTCAAATTCATTTTTTATTAATCCTCTCACAATAGTATTTAAATAATTTTTTTAAAGATAGTATAACATTATTGATAGATAAAATCTATCAATAATACTTAAAAAATGCATTAGATTAATAGATAAATACATATTAAAATAAAAATATAAGAAATAAAGGTTTATTTTGTTGGCAAAGCAAGTTAATTTTTTATCAAACAAGAGAAATGTAAAAGATAGGGAGAATGACAAATGAAAAAATTCAATAATATTTTTACACCACTAACAGTAAAGACTATGACTATAAAAAATAGAATAGTAATGCCTCCTATGGGAACAAATTATGGAGGAACAAATGGAGAATTTACGGAAGAGCATATAAAATATTATGAACAAAGGGCAAAGGGTGGAACAGGATTAATAATTATTGAGAATGTTTGTGTAGATTTTACAATGGGATCTAATGGGACAACTCAAATAAGACTTGATCATGATAAATATATTCCAGGGTTATACAAATTAACTGAGAGATTACATAAGCATGGTGCGTGTGCGTCCATACAAATAAATCATTCAGGAGCGTCAGCAGTTCCAGCTAGAATGGAAGGTAGAACACCAGTATCTTCCTCAGATATTCCATCAAAAACTGGAGGAGCTGTACCAAGAGCTTTAACTAAAGAAGAAATTTTAGATATAGTAGAAAAATATGCAGCAGCAGCTAAAAGAGCTCAAATGGCAGGATTTGATGCTGTAGAAATACATGCAGGGCATTCATATTTAATATGTCAATTCCTATCACCTGTATACAATAAGCGTACTGATGAATTTGGTGGTAGCATTGAAAACAGAGCTAGATTTGCGAGAATGATAATAGATGCAGTTAGAAGAGAAGTTGGACCAATGTTTCCAATTATGCTAAGAGTTAGTGCAGAAGAATTTATTGAAGGCGGAAATACTTTAGAAGATACATTAGAAATATTACAATATTTAAATGATGAAGTAGATATATTCAATGTTTCATCTGCATTAAATGATTCAATACAATATCAAATAGATGCAATGTATTTAGAAGATGGATGGCGTTCTTATATGGCTAAGGCTGTAAAAGATAAATTTAATAAGCCAGTTATAACAACAGGAAATATAAGAAATCCTCAGGTTGCTGATGATATACTAAAAGAAGGAAAAGCTGACTTAATTGGAATGGGACGTGGTCTTATAGCTGAGCCTAATTGGGCGAATAAAGTTCAATCAGGAAAAGAAGATACATTAAGAAAATGTATATCATGTAATATAGGATGTGCAGGTCACAGAATCGGATTAAATAGACCAATTAGATGCACAATAAATCCAGATGTTATAAATGAAGATACTCTTGAAAATAGAAAAGTAAACAAACAAACTAATGTTGTTGTTATTGGGGGAGGAACTGCTGGACTTGAAGCAGCTTGTACTGCTGCAGAAGCTGGAAGTACAACATTCCTACTTGAACAAAAGGCATATTTAGGTGGATTAGCTAGAGAAATAGCTAAGTTACCAGCTAAGGATAGAATAAATGATTTTCCTGACTATTTAATAAATAGAGCTAAGAATTTAAAAAATTTAATTACATTTACAAACACAACAGCTTCAGTTGAATTAGTAGAAAATTTAAAACCAGATGTAATAATAAATGCTACAGGATCTAAGCCATTACTTCCACCAATTACAGGATTATTAGATCGTATAGATAAACAAGAAAAGATTCAATCAATATTTGGATTAATTAAAAATGTTGAAATGTTTAAGAATTTAGATTTAAAAGGTAAGAAGATAGCAGTAGTCGGCGGAGGCGCTGTTGGATTAGATGTAGTAGAATTCTTTACTGAAAAAGATGCAGAAGTAACAATAATAGAAAGATTACCGGTTCTTGGACGTGATTTAGATATAGTTACAAAAGTTCAAATGATGACTATGGTAGAAGAGAATAAAGTAAATGTTATGACAGATACATCACTTCTTGAAGTTAAAGATAATAGTTTTAAGGTAAATAGGGATGGAAAAGATCAGGAAATAGAATTTGACTATGGATTTGTATGTCTTGGTATGAGATCAGAAACACCAATTCTTGCGAGTTTACAAGAAAAGTTTGCAGATACAGGCGTTGAAGTAATTAACATTGGCGACAGCTTGAGAGCTAGAAGAATAATAGATGGAACACAAGAGGGAAGATATACTACAATTAATGTATTAGAAAAGTTAAATTTAATATAAAACATAAAATAAATTTATAAGTTATCTAGACATATTGAAAATATAATAAATAGATTTTAAAAATATCACTATTATAAAAAATAGTGATATTTTTTTATAAACAATAAACTAATTATAATAGTTTAAGATGTAGTAGATAAAAATATATTATGATATATGGAGTGATATATAGAAGATTTCTATAAATAATCACTATAAAATGAATTGGAATATTAAGAAAGTTTAAAATATAATTAGATTATAAGAAATGTTAAATATTTAACTAGATTGTTAAAAGTAAAGCAATATAATAAATTAAAAAACTAAGGAGAATGAAAAAATGGAAAAACGTATTACAGGATATACAACTTTAATAGGATTATTGGCAACTCCAATAAAGCACACTAGTTCACCAAAAATGCACAATGAAGCTTTTTCTTATTTAGGACTTGATTATGCATATCTTGCATTTGAAGTAGGCCCTGATAGATTAGAAGATGCAGTAAAAGGATTAAAGGCAATGCAAGCTCGTGGATGTAATGTGTCAATGCCTAATAAGACAATCATTCATGAATATTTAGATAAGCTTTCTCCAGCAGCAGAACTTACAGGTGCAGTTAATACTGTAGTAAACGATAATGGTGTATTAACAGGGCATATTACAGATGGAGTTGGATACATGACTTCATTAAAAGATAAGGGCTTTGATGCTATAGGAAAGAAGATGACTATAGTAGGAGCAGGTGGAGCAGCTACTGCAATAGAAGTTCAAGCAGCATTAGATGGTGTTAGAGAATTATCAATATTCAATAAAAAAGATGCCTTCTATGATAGAGCAGTACAAACAGTAAAAGATATTAATGAAAAAACAAATTGTAAAGCTACACTATTTGATTTAGATGACAAGGAAGCTTTAAGAAGAGAGATTGCAGATAGTGATATTTTCACAAATGCAACAGGCGTAGGAATGAAACCTTTAGAAGGTCAAACTTATGTTGAAAAGGATATGTTACGTCCTGACCTAATTGTAACCGATGTTGTGTACATGCCAACAAAAACAAGATTACTAGAAATAGCAGAAGAGATTGGATGTCCAACAATGAACGGTCTTGGTATGATGTTATTTCAAGGAGCAAAAGCATTTGAACTTTGGACTGGTAAGGAAATGCCAATTGAACATATGAAGGAATTTTTAGGTATTAAATAGTATTTAATTTTAGTCTGTGTCAGTAATAATGTATAAAAACAAAAAATATTGATTTACAAAGGAGAAAAT
Source organism: Clostridium cibarium (assembly GCF_014836335.1). Taxonomy (GTDB): domain Bacteria; phylum Bacillota; class Clostridia; order Clostridiales; family Clostridiaceae; genus Clostridium; species Clostridium cibarium. The sequence continues at coordinate 50,808 of NZ_JACSRA010000005.1, read as the reverse complement.
ATGAAGAATAAATATACGTCAACGGCAATAGCAATGTATATTAACTATTTTGTGCATGGTATGGGAGCTATAATACTAGCACAAAACATGACTTATTTAACAGAGCAGTTACATACAGATAAAGCAGGAGTTTCATATATTATATCAGCACTTGGTATAGGGAGATTAATTGTTTTATATATTTCTGGTGTTCTATCCGATAAGTTTGGAAGAAAGCCATTTATTTACTTAGGAATGATAACTTATATTATATTTTTCGCAGGAATTTTATTAAGTCCAAATGTTACTGTAGCATTTATTTTTGCATTACTTGCTGGTGTAGCAAATTCATTCTTAGATGCAGGAACATATCCAGCTTTAATGGAATGTTATCCAAAAGCTACTGGTACAGCTAGTGTTATGATTAAAGCATTTATATCAGCAGGTCAATTTACATTACCAATTGTTATTGGATTTTTAGTTAGTAATGGATTATATTTTGGATATTCATTTATATTCTGTATAATAATATTTGTACTAAATGGAATATTCTTAATAAAAAGAGTTTTCCCAGTTGCCAATGAGGTTAAAGCTACGGAATCAGTTGAAGAAATTAAATCTGAGGATGAAATGAAACATAAGCCAAACTTCTGGATTGAAGGAATCAGTCTTATTATAATTGGATTTACTGCAACAGCTACATTTTTAGTTGTTCAAGTATGGTTACCTCAGTATGGTAAAGAAGTTGCTGGTATGATTGATACTGCTTCATTAAAATTAATTAGTTATTATAGTTTAGGTAGTATTTCAGCAGTAGTAGTTACATCAGTTCTTGTTAAGAATTTAATAAAACCAGTAAGGTTTGTAGTTATATATCCATTAATATCATTAGTTACACTTATGGTTCTTTGGATGTTCCCAACACCAACAACTTGCATGATTGGTGCATTTTCAATAGGATTTTCAGCTGCTGGTGGAGTACTTCAATTAGCTCTTGCAGCGATGTCAGACTTATTCCCTACAAGTAAGGGTAAAATAACTGGAATGGTATATACAGCTTCAAGTATAGCAAGTTTTGCAGTTCCAGCCATTACAGGTATTATATCAAAAACTAGCATGAGCAATATAATTTTATTTGATGCAGGAGTTACTGCTTTAGGAATTGTATTGGGTATAATAGTGAATATAAGATATAATATAATGATGAAGAGTAACTAAAGCCTGATAAAGTTAACATAAACAAGTATTAGGAGGATAAGTATGGAGAAGATAGTAACAGTTAGAGATATAAAAATTGGTGAAGAAATTCCTAAAATTTGCGTTCCTATAGTAGGAAAGACAAAAGAAGAACTTATAGAAGAAGTTGCTGCCCTAAAAGGAATTAGTTTAGATATAGTTGAATGGCGTGTTGATTTTTATGAAAAAGTGGAAGATATACAAGCTGTTAAAGAAGTTCTTGGAGACTTAAGAAAGCTTCTTGAAAACACACCTATATTATTTACATTCCGTAGTTTAAAAGAAGGTGGAGAAAAAGAAGTATCTACAAACTACTATGCAGAATTAAATAAGGAAATTGCAGCTACTAAATTAGTAGATTTAGTTGACGTAGAACTTTTCACTGGTGATGAAGTTGTTAAAGATATAGTTGATTCTGCACATGCTTCTGGCATTAAGGTAGTAATGTCAAATCATGATTTCTTTAAAACTCCATCACAAGAAGAAATAGTATCAAGGCTTAGAAAGATGCAAGATTTAGGGGCGGATTTACCAAAGATTGCAGTAATGCCTCAAAATAAAAAAGATGTACTAGTACTACTTTCAGCTACAAATGAAATGGTAGAAAACTATGCAAATAGGCCAATAATTACTATGTCTATGGCAGGAACTGGTGTTATAAGCAGACTTGCAGGAGAAGTATTTGGTTCTGCATTAACATTTGGAGCAGCTAAAAAAGCTTCAGCTCCTGGTCAAATAGCTGTTAAGGATTTACGTACAGTACTTGATATATTACATAATAGCATTAAGTAATATAAATTTAGTGAAAGGAGTGTCGATAAATTCGGCACTCTTTTATATAAATAATAGATAATTTTTATTAACTTTAGAAAATATATAAGATGAATACTAGAAATTTGATGTAATTACTTTACAAGATGACATTGCTTCATAGTTCAAAATAGTATTTTGAATATTTGGTTAACAGAGGAGGAATGTGGTGATGTTTAAGAATACTTATTTAAAAACAGCACTGGGAATATACATAAGTTACTGTATGTTAGGTATGATCGTTATTTTGCTTTCGTCAAATATGTCATTTGTAACAAAGCAATTTAATACAGATGCGGCTGGGATTAGTTTTTTAATTTCTATAGAAGGTTTAGTTCGTTCAGCTACATTGTATATTAGTGGAAAAATGTCGGATAAATATGGAAGAAAGAAAATTCTTTGTTTATCTCCAGTATTTGCAGTCATTTTTTTAGTTGGAATACCTCTTGCTCCAAGTTATGAGATAGCTATGATATTATCAGTATTTGCAGGTATATCTCATGCTTTTATGGATGCTTCAAGTTATCCTTCACTTATAGAATGTTTTCCTAAAACTCCAGGTACAGCTACAGTTGTAATAAAAGCATTTATAGCTATAGGGGGAATAATGCTGCCAATAATAATAGGCTTTTTTGTAGATAAAAATATGTTTTATGGATATACATTTTTCTTAATAGCATTAATATTTTCACTAGATGGCTTATTTTTGCTTACTAGAAAGTTCCCAAAGGCAAATGAAGTAGAAGTTTCTGATGATGGTACAGAATTAATGGAAAATAAATTTAAATCTCAGCCAATATTAAAAAAGGAAGGTATAGCTCTTATAATAATAGGATTTACATCTAATTCTATATATACTGGATTTCAAATGTGGATGCCTACTTTCGGTCAAAATATTTTAGGTCTGAATCAGATAGAGTCATTAAAACTAATAACTTACTATAGTATAGGAGCACTTGTTTCAGTTGGCATTCTAGCAAAACTTTTACAAAAGACAGTAAAACCTATAGTGATATTAGTTGTATACCCAATAATAGGATTAGTTACTCTCATATTAATATTGTTAATTAGGTCAGAAATATGTACCATAGTTGGATTTTTCTTAATAGGCTTATCATCAGCAGGAGTATTACAAATGGCTCAAACCACTATGGGAGAATTGTTCTGGAAAAAGAAAGGGGAAACAATCGCATTAGTTTCTACTGCTGGAGGAATATCGGCAGCAGTTATTCCGGCTTTAACAGGAATGATTTTAAGGCATTATGGAATTTTAAATGTATTCTATTTTATGATAGTTATTTTTATAGTTGGTATATCATCTGCAATCTTTGCAAAATTAAGATACAATAAAATTGTAATAAAATAATTAATACCCAATATAATTAGTTTATATTGGGTATTAATTATTTTATGCTTTTATATGTCTAGCCTTATCTGATATTTTAGGCATTACTATAGATAAAACTAGAGATAATATGGATATAATCATAAGTATCATAAAGAGAACATGTATAGAACTATTTAAAGAAAGTTTTATCTGTTCATTAGTAACAGCTGTATTTAAGGTGGTGGAGTTATAGAGGTTACTTGGATCTACTCCTGATATGCCTATGTTAGTAAAATACTTAACTATATATAAATTAAATATACTACCAAATACACTTACACCAATTGTTTGGCCTAGGGTTCTAAGAAGGGAATTAGTAGCTGTTGCAGCACCTCTTTTGCTGTAGTCTACTGATTCTTGGATAATTATAGTTAATGTAGTGAAAGCTCCACCAAAGCCAATTCCCATTATAGAAATATATAAGAGTACTAGTAGTAGTGAAGAATTTATTCCAAGGGTAGGTAGTAGTATTGTGCTAATAAGTAAAATAACATTAGAAATTAGTGTTATTGTTTTTCCGCCATGCTTTACTATACATTTTCCTAAAATAACTGAGGCTATAAGCCAGAAGATTGACATTGGAGCAAGAGCTAATCCTGAAATTTTTGCACTAAAATCTAGAACATTTTGCATGTAGATTGGAAGATAAACATCTGCTCCTATAAGTATAGCTGAGAGCAAAAAGCTTATTATATTTACAATTGTACTTGACTTTGTAAATATATCAAAAGGCACAATTGGTTCTTTTGCTTTTCTTTCAATTTTATAGAAAAGTAATAACAATATAATAGTCAATAATGTTGATATTACAATGAATATGCTATTAATATTTGCGTTTTTAGTTGATAAAAAAATATTTAAGAATATAACCATTGCTAATGATAAAGTAATAATTCCTCCAAAGTCTATGTTGTGTTTTTTCTTCTCAAAGTTTTCTTTTAAGTTTTTCTGAAGGAGAATAATTGATAATATTCCAAAAGGAATGTTTATAAAAAATATCCAGTGCCAAGATAACTTATCTATTAATATTCCTCCTAAAAATGGCCCTACAAGGCTTGCTATTCCCCATACAGAGCTTATGCCTCCTTGTACTTTTGGTCTTTCTTCAATAGTAAATATATCTCCAATGATTGTATATGTAACAGTAAACATTGCTCCGGCCCCTAGTCCTTGAAGTGCGCGGAATGCAATTAACATATACATATTTTGAGATAATCCACATAAAAAGCTTCCAACTAAAAATATTATTATTCCTATGGATAAGATATTTTTTCTACCATATAAATCTGATAATTTACCATAGATAGGAGTGGAAATTGCAGAAGTTAATAAATATATTGAAAAAACTGAACTGATTATTTCAAATCCTTGTAAATCTTTAACTATAGTTGGAATAGCAGTAGTTACGACTGTTCCTTCAACAGCGCCTAAGAACATTGCAACCATTAATGCTATTACTATATTTCTTTTTCTTAAATCCATACTTTTTAAATCACTTCCTTATAAAACTCCTTAATTACATTTAACAATCGACTTTATAATTATATATTTTATAAGTTATTTATACAACATAGGAAAAATTATTTGACTATATCACTAATTAGTGATATATTGCATTTATGAGTAAAAATTATGATTATGGTGAATTAGGAAACTTAAATTTAAAGACCCTTATTGCGTTAAGTAGAACTACTCAAAAGGTTAACAAAAAACAGGATAAAATAATTAAAGGAGGAGGTTTAACTGTTTCTCAGTTCGCGGTACTTGAAGTTTTATATCATAAAGGAGACTTAAGAATTAGCGAAATAATTGAAAAAATTCTATCGACAAGTGGAAATATGACTGTTGTTATAGATAACTTAGTCAAGGAAGATCTTGTAAGAAGATGTGTTGACCCTAAAGATAGGAGAGTTAATTTAATAAGTATTACTGAAAAGGGAAGAAATCTTATGAGTGAAATTTTTCCTAAGCATTTAGAAAATATAAATGAAATTTTTAGTACATTAACTATTGAGGAAAAGGAACAGTTAATAGGTTTGTTGAAGAAATTATCAGGTGTATAAAAAATACACCTTAATTTTAAAGTAAATATCACTAATTAGTGATTAACTAATTAGTAAATAAATTTTATAGAAATAAAGGAGAAGTAAAATATGATAAAATCAATAATTTCAAAAATATTAGGAACAAAAGGTGATAATAATATGAAAGAAAGCAAAGTAGTATGTGGATGTTTTAATGTTACAGAAGAAGATATAAAAAATGCTGTAAAGATGGGGGCAAATTCATTTGAAGAAGTACAAGCTGCAACTAAGGTCGGAACTGGCTGTGGTAGATGTGTAGATAATAATAGAGCATTAGTTAATAATTTATTATTACAAAAGAAGATTGATGAAAATCAAATAGTATGCGGATGTTTTAAAGTAACAGTACAAGATTTAGTTAATGCTATTAAGAATGGAGCAAAATCATTTGAAGAGGTGCAGGAAGTAACTAAGGTAGGTACTGGGTGTGGTAAATGTGTAGGCAGTAACAGATTACTAGTTAAAGAGTTATTAGAAAGAAAGTAATTGTCATTAAGCTTACTATAGAAATAGAAAGGAATTAGATAAATAATGAGGGGAGAGAGAATAAATGAATGAATTTTTAAAGGTTGTTAGAGAAAGAAGATCTGCAGATAAATTTATTGAAAATGTTGAAATACCTAAAGAAGATTTTAATGAAATATTTAGAGACTTATCATTAGCACCGTCTGCATTTAATTTACAACATGCTAAATACTATGTTGTGGAGAATAAGGAACTAAAAGATAAAGTATATGAAGCAGCATATAATCAATATAAGATAAAAACTGCATCAGCGGCAATAATAGTTACTGGAAATAAAAAAGCTTATTTATCGGCAGATAAAATATATGAAGGTTCAATGATGCTTGGTATGTTAGATAAAACACAATATCATATGATTATTGATACTATTAATAGTCTTTATGAAGGCTGGGGAGAAACGTTCCAGTATGATGAAGCTATTAGAAATGCATCTTTATCAGCTATGCTGTTTATGTTATTAGCTAAAGATAAGGAATGGGATACTTGTCCTATGATATATTTTGATAAGGATAAAATCAAGGAAATATTAGATTTGCCAGAGAATGAAGAGCCAGCCATTATGATTACAATGGGGAAGGTTGATAATAGTAGTAGTAAAATTAGAGGTTATAGAAAACCAGTTGATGAATTTGTTAGGTTCTATAAATAAGATATATGATAAAAAGAGGATAAATTAGTCCTCTTTTTTTATTTTACCTAACTTGAGGTTTATGGATAAATAAGTATAATATGTTACAATAAACCTAAGAACTCATTGCATATTAATCATAGGAGGTATAATATGAAATTTTCTATTAAACAAACACAATTATATAAATTCTTAAATTATTGTAATGAATACAATCTTGAGAAAACTATACTTGATTGTGGAGCAGGAGGAGCTAATCCACCTCTTTATATTTTTGAAAAATCAGGGTACAAAACATATGGTATTGAAATTAGTGATTCACAATTAGAAAAGGCTAGAAATTTTTCAAATCAAGCAGGAATTAATCTTAATATATCAAAGGGAGATATGAGAAAGTTATCTTTTGAAGACCAATCTCTAAGTTACATCTATTCATACAATTCTATATTTCATATGAGCAAAAATGATATACAAAAATCAATAAATGAGATTAAAAGAGTTCTAAAACCAGGTGGATTATGTTGTCTAAACTTTCTTTCCTTAGAAGATGAGGGCGTTGGCACAGGAAAAGAACTAGGCAATAATGAATTTTTGCAAATGGAAAGAGGAGAAGAAGTTATTCATTCTTACTTTAATATTGATGAAGCTGAAAGTTTTTTTAGTGATATGAAGATTATATATAAAGAAAATAGAATAATAGAAAGATTGTATGAAGGTAAAAAGATTAAGCAAGGATATATAGATTATATACTTGAGAAGAGTAAGTAATTAATTTTTATGAAGGTATTGGATATGAAGATTGTAAAAATGAATCCAAGTGAACCAGATGCTATTTATTTGATGGATGAGTTGTCACAAAATCTTGAATCTATTACAGGTGCAAGTGGAAGAAATTCTTTTAACTCTAATGATGTTTGTGTTCCACGTTCAGTATTTGTAGTTGCCTATGATGAAGGAGGGCAAGCAATAGGGTGTGGAGGTATACGCCCTATTAGTGAAAGTATTGCTGAAGTTAAGAGGATGTTTGCAAAAACAAAAGGAGAAGGAGTAGGATCAGAAATTTTATTTCATTTAGAAAAAAAGGCTATAGAGATGGGTTACGTTACTCTTTGGGTTGAAACACGACTAGTAAATGAGTGTGCAGTATCATTTTATAAGAGTAGAGGTTATAAGCAAATATCAAACTATGGTAAGTATGCTAGAAATTCAGAAGCTATCTGTTTTGAAAAGAGGATAAGTTAGAATTTAGTATCAGTTGAGAAATGTATTATAGTAATCTTGTGATAATAGTAAATGAGGGATTAGAATGAATGAATATATGAAGAAATTAATAATTCCAATCTTGTGGGAAGGTTTGTTTACTATATCTTGTTTTTGTTTACCAGACAAGTATTATCCATATACAAATTTTCTATTCTATTTAGGGATTGTTATATATTTTATATTAAATAGATATTTTAGCTTTGAAGAATTAAAAAGTAATATAATTAGTAGAAAAAAGTTTTGGATGCCTGTATTTGTAACAATTTTATTTTTAATTTTAGCATTTGGATTAAGTTATTTACCTAAAATGATTTTTCCTAATTTAAATGAAGGAATGATAAATTTAAGAATTAACAATTGGAGTGGTGTAGTTTTATTTATATTGTCCACTATAATATTTCCGCCTTTAGCAGAAGAAATGTTTTATAGAAAAGCAATAATAAATTTTGAAAGCAAGAAAATATTATATATATCAACTATTACTAGCTTATTTCTATTTGCAATAGAACACTCTCTTAGCTGGTATGGAATATTTATGGCAATGATTTGGGGAATTCCATTTAGTATATCTTATATAAAAACAAAAAATATATATGTACCTATGATGGCACATTTTATTGTAAATTTAATTGGAAATGGTAGTACTGCAATTATTATGGTGGTACGCTTATTGAACTAAGTTATATAAAAGTTATAAGTTCATTGATTAAAATAAAAAGTAGAATGTGATACAGATCTAGTATCACATTCTACTTTTTTCATTTATACCTTTAGAATGCCTACCTTTGGAAGTATCTTTAAAATATTTTCTTTGCCATGACAATCTGAAAATTCAAAACTTAAGTCTTTTCCAGCAGTTAACCCATGGTGTACAGATGCATTCCAATGTGGATTTTTGCTAACATCGTAGACAATCCCATTAACTGCTACATAAGCAGGTTTTCCTAAAGTACCGTCATACTCAGAAAGTTCATTTAGAGTGAATTCCTTTACTTGTCTTAGGTAACATCTTGATGATGTCCAATAAGCTTTTGCGTCATTTTCAAGTTTTGAAAGTCTTGTATAATAATCAGGAAATTCATGCAAATGAGCTAGAGCTATTTTCCCAGTGATTAATGGATCATTATCTGTTACATTTGTTGGAGAATATTTCTTCCCGTGTTCTAACTCAGTATTTATTCCCATAGTAAATTGTTCTAAATCAAATTTTTCTTTGCTAAAATCAATACCAAGTTCTTTGGCAATCTGGGCACATTCATCAGTTGTGAAGTTTTTTCTAGATGGGCTGATATTTCTTGAATCCGTATAAACAACTGGGGATGTATTTATCAGATTAATAAAAAGAATATAATCGTATTTTTGAGAATTCTTCAACTTGTCCATAAGTATTTCACGTATCATATCTTTATAATATACATGTGGTATACCTGATTTTATATCTCTACAAACATCAACAGAATCTAATGTGTTTAACTTAGCATCCATAATACCATATATATATGATTTTGGCCTTTCAAAAATTGTACTTGTTTGTGAATGTACATTTTGACATGTATAAAATGCATATATTTCTTTGAAGAATTTGCTATGTTTGTTTTCTTCAGTTTTTATTGCATTAATAATATTTTTTTCTTTTTCATTAGGAGCTGTAGTAATAAGGTAATCATGAAGCAGTTTGTTTTTTCTTTCTTCTTGAATAGTTTTATTTATTAAATGTAGAGTTTCTTCTAATGGTTTGGAAGTTTTATTGATAGAGTTTAAAGGACTAATATTATTATAATTATTTGATGGCATGCAAAAATACATTTAATTCTCCTAGAAAATTCGATATTACTACATTTTATGATATAAGTAAGCTTATGGTGTTTAAGAATTTATTTAACTGGTGAAAGGCTTAATGCACATCAATGAAAAGTATCCTAAATGGTTATACTGTATAGATGGATTAAACTATGAAGGGAGAATAAGATGAGTATAGGATATGCATGTCTAACTATTGGAGTATTAAGTACTAATTTTAAAAGTTGTATACTTAAAAATGTTACAGAAGAAAAGCTACTAGAATTGATTTCACATAATCTAAAGTCTCTTGAAAATATAATTGATTATAATATAGAAAATAATATAATGCTTTTTAGGATAACTTCTGATTTAATACCATTTGGATCAAATCCTGTTAATAACATTAAGTGGTGGGATGTCTTCTCAAGTGAATTATTGAAAATTAGTGAAAAAATTAAGTCAAGTGGTATGAGGGTATCAATGCATCCGGGACAGTATACTGTAATAAATTCTCCTAGTAATGATGTTGTAAAAAGATCGATGAATGATTTAAATTATCATGCTAGGGTGTTAGATAGGCTTGGAGTTTCCAAAAAACATAAGATGATTTTACATATAGGTGGAATTTACAATGATAAGGGAGAGGCAGTGGATAGATTTATTAGAAATTATCAGTACTTAGATGAATCTGTAAAGAATAGGCTTGTTATTGAAAATGATGATAAGTTATATAATATTATAGATGTTTTGGAAATAGGTACAAAGCTAAATATCCCAGTGATTTTTGATAATTTACATAATGATATAAATTTTTCAGGAGAGCAGAAAAGTACAATAGAATGGGTTAATGAGTGTAAAAAGACGTGGAAAGAAGATGATGGGAATCAAAAGATACATTATTCAGAGCAAAATCCTTTAAAAAAAATTGGTTCGCATTCAAATACTATTGATATAAATAAATTTATGTATTTCTTTAAAGAATTAAATAGAAATGACATAGATATAATGCTTGAAGTTAAAGATAAGAATCTTTCAGCAGTAAAATGCATTAACTGCATATCTAATAATAATATTAATGTGCTTGAAGAGGAATGGAGTAGATATAAATATAAAGTTTTAGAGAATTCACCTAGTAACTATTCAGAGATAAGAGAGATATTAAAGGATAAAAGTAGCTATCCTGCTATTAAGTTTTATGATTTAGTAGATGATGCTTTGCAGAAAGAAGTCTCTGTAGAAAATTCTATAAATGTAGCAACTCATATTTGGAATTGTTTAAAAGATATTGCTACAGAAAAAGAAAGAGCTAGTTTTTTAAAAATTATTGACGATTATAAGAATGGAAAAGTATCAATTAATAAAATTAAAAGTGCACTGTTTAGGTTATCTGTTAAGTATAATGAAGAGTGTTTATTGCACTCATATTATTTTGTGCTTTAGTAAACATAGATTTTATCACTATAGTATCAAAAATGATACTATAGCACTTTTAAGTGCTTACTATACAAAATGTATCTTCTGAATTATTATAAAATTGCAATGAAAAAATGTAATAAAACAATATGCCAGGAGGTATTGAAATGAATGAAGTAGTAAAATTTTTAAAAGAAAATCCAGTGCAATATTTTGCAACTGTAGGATTAGATGGAAAAGCAAAAGCTCGTCCTTTTCAATTTATGATTGAAGAAGGTGGAAAGCTATATTTCTGCACAAATAATGAAAAGGATGTGTATGCAGAAATTCAAAAAAATCCTTATGTTGAAGTTACAGTAGCAAGTCCAAAGTTCGCTTGGATAAGATTAAATGGTAAAGTTGTATTTTCAAAGGATTTGGAGATAAAGAAGAAAGTAATAGAATCTAGTGGACTGGTAAAAAAACTTTATCAAACTGCTGAAAATCCTATATTTGAAATTTTTTATCTAGATGGAGCCAAAGCAGTAATATCTGATTTTTCAGGTAATCCACCTAAAGAATATAATTTATAATTTATTAATAATTATAAAGCGGCTTAGCCGCTTTTTTTATGATGAAAGTTTGTCCTTGTAATCAGTTCCCCATGCATACATAGAATCAAGTATAGGTTTTAAGCTATAACCAGTTTTAGTTAATGTATATTCAACCTTTGGTGGAACTTCTGGGTAAACCTTACGTGTAAGCAAGCCTGACTCTTCCATTTCTCTTAAGTTTTGAGTAAGGACCTTTTGGGTTATTGATCCAATAGATTTTTTAAGTTCACCAAAGCGTCTTGTTCCTTCAAGTAAATCTCTAATGATTAACACCTTCCACTTATTGCCCATAAGTTGTAAAGTTATTTCAACAGGACAAGCTGGAAATTCTTTTCGCATATAGATACACTTCCTCTCCTTAGTATCTTTTAGGATACTATAGCACTATTGAGTGCTTAGTTTACAATAGATATCGATAAATATATTATAAAATCAAAGGATGACAAAATCAATGTAATAGTATTTAAAAACTAGTTGAAGGAAAGTACAATGAATCAATTATTATATATAAAGAGGATGATTTTTTCATTATGGAGTTATTTTTCTTTTTATGGTTAGTGAAACTATAAACAAAAATATGGTATAATTATAGTGGAATTGCAATAAATGTAATTATATGGGGTAATATGGCTAATGATTCTAGGGGTGGAGGAGAGTAATGAAAATTTCACCAGAAATATTAACTGAAGATTATTGGATACTACGAATGCCAGAAATCTTTTTAACAGGATGGAATAGACTAAATTCAGTTTGTTTAGAATATTATAAAAATGTATCTAATCCATATTACTTAAAGCATAAGAAATAAGCTTTTAGCTTTATTATATATATGCATAGATAAAAAATAATAAGGAGGAACTAGCATGAAATATTTTATAAACATGCCTATACTAAAAAAAATAGTATGGATATTTTCGACAATGATAGGTCTTATGCTGATAATAGGTGGGACAGGCGTTTATACGTCACATAAATTAAGTGAGGTTACAGGGTTAACTGTTAATAGTAATGATATAATAATAATCAGTGTAACAATAATAGGAGTTATATATGCAGCTATTATGACTATTATATTAAAGAAAAGTTTTGTAGAGCCACTAAGAAAGATTAAAAGATTTGCTGAAAGTTTATCAAATTACGATTTTTCATCAGTTATAGAAGAAAGTAGAGAAGATGAATTTGGAGAAGCAATACGCGCATTGAATAAAGCTCAAAACAATGTAAGTAAAATGATTAGGGAAATAACTGGGACTATAGAGGGAATAAGTTCATCTGCAGAAGAACTTTCAGCAACAGCAGAGGAGATAACTACTAAGGCTGAAACTATTGATGAGGAAGTAGATAATATTGCATCATATATGCAAGAAACTAGCGCAACAACAGAAGAGATAAGTGCATCAGCTGAAGAAGTAGATGCTAATATAAATGAACTTTCTTCAAAAGCTGCGAATGGAAGTAATCAAGCCAGTGAGTCTAAAGAAAGAGCTACAGAAGTTAAAAAAAGTAGTGAAAATGCTATAGAAAAAACTAGAAGTTTATATAATGATAAACAAAAAAATATGATGAAGGCTATTGAAGATGGAAAAGTAGTAGATAGCATAAAGGTCATGGCAGATACTATAGGTAGTATCGCTGAACGAACTAATTTACTAGCGTTGAATGCAGCAATAGAGGCAGCTAGTGCAGGGGAACAAGGAAGAGGATTTGCAGTAGTAGCAGAGGAGATTAGAAAACTTGCAGAGCAGTCTTCAGAAGCTGTAATAAGTATCCAAGAAACTATAGAAAAAGTTCAAGAAGCATTTAAGAGTAGTGTTGATACAGGTAGTGATATATTAGAATTTATAAATACTCAGGTAAATAAACAATTTGATTCTTATAGTAAGACAGGAGAGCAGTATTATAATGATTCTGATTTTGTTAGTAAGATGACAGAGGAAATAGCTTGTATGACAGAGGAAGTTACAGCTGCTGTTGGACAAGTAAATGAAGCAGTTCAAAATATGGCACAGACATCACAAAAATCAACTGAACGTGTAGAAACAATAAAGTTAAGCATTGATGAAACTACGAAAGCAATAGAGCAAGTTGCATTAACTGCCCAAAGTCAAGCAGAACTTTCTCAGAAACTAAATGAAATGATATGGGAATTTAAGATATAAAAGTGTTAAAAAGTATGTCTCAAAATAATTTTTGAGGCATATTTTTTTAATATAAATTAACTACAAGTGCAGAATGTACTTAATAATATGTTGGATTATGTGGTTTTGTTTGATAAAATTTGATTTATTGTGAATACTTTCGCTGAAAATGATTACACCTTCATTTATAATATTATTATATTAACCTTACAAATTAAAATGTTAATAGGTGGGAGATACTTGTAGAATCTAGGCTTATAATTTTGTCATTAACTAGGACTATGAGTAGCCTTAATAAAGGGGGATATGAGAATATGAAAATTTTACACAAGGTAACGTTACTATCAGTAACTTTGCTATTATTTGCTGCTACCATTGGGTATACAGGATATCACTTTACTACTATATCACAAAGTAATATATCTACTATGTATAATGATGAGATGAAAGCTATAAATTTAGCAGATGATATGCGAATTCAATCAAGAACTTGTCAAACGGTTTTATTAAGTTTAATTTTGAATATAGGAGATCAAGAAAAGCAAAAAGAATTTTTAGATCAAATAGACTTAAAATTAAAAGGTATATCTGATGATATTGCTGATTATAAAGAATTCAATTTAAGTGGAGAACAGAGGGGAAAAGTTATATCACTTGAAAATAGCATGCCAGAATACATAAAAATATGTGAGACAATAAAGCAAATGTCCACATCTGGAAAGTATAAGATTGAAGAAGTATATGATTATTACTATAAATATACTAATACTTTAGATAGTGTTCGTTCAGGAGCAAATATCCTATTAAAAGCTCATGTTGCAGAAGCAGATCAATCATATGCTGAGGTAAAAGATAACAATGAAAAATCTGTAATTATATTATTATCTGTATTAAGTGCAGCGATAATTCTTGGAATAGTACTTACAGTTTTTATAGTAAAGCCAATTACATATTCATTAAAAGTGGCAACAGATCACTTAGGTATTTTGGCAGAAGGAGATTTTAGTAAAGATGTATCTCCAAAATTATTAAAGAATAATGATGAAATTGGAATAATGTTAAGAGCTGTTGATAAGATGCAAAAATCCATTAGAGGAGTTATTAAATCAGTTATTGATGAGTCAAATAACATTAAAAGTATGGTTTTAAATGCTGATAATAATATAACAGAGTTAAATTCTAAGATAGAAGATGTATCTGCAACAACAGAAGAATTGTCGGCTGGAATGCAAGAAACTGCAGCATCTACTGAGCAAATGAGTGCTACATCAACAGAAATAGAAAGTGCTATTGAAAAAGTCTCAAACAAGGCAAAAGAAAGTGCTATTTCATCAAATGACATAAGTAATAGAGCAAATGAAGTTAAATCAAATGCACTAGCATCTCAGAAAAATGCAGGTGAAATATATTTAACAACTAATAAGAACTTAAGAGATGCAATAGAACAATCAAAATCTGTTGAACAGATAAAAGTTTTATCAGAAGCAATATTAGATATTACATCACAAACAAATCTTCTAGCCTTAAATGCAGCAATAGAAGCTGCTAGAGCAGGGGAAGCTGGAAAAGGCTTTGCCGTGGTAGCGGATGAAATAAGAAAGCTTGCAGAGGATTCGACTAATACTGTTAATGAAATACAAAGAATAACACAAATTGTTCTTAATTCTGTGGAAAACCTTACTGAAAGTTCCAGCGAAATACTAGAATTTGTTGATAAGCAAGTAAAAGATGGTTACAATTCAATGGTGGAAACTGGAGAAAAGTATAATGAAGATGCACAAAGAATTTATAATTTATCAACTGATTTCAGTAAAGCAACAGAACAGATAAGCTTACTTGTTGAAGATATTACAAGAGAGTTAAGCGGGGTAAGCTTAGCAACAAATGAAGGTGCAGAAGGTACTTCAAGTATAGCTGAAAAAACATCTAACGTAGTAGAAATGACAAAAGATATAATAGATTTAACTATTTCTATCAAGGATAGTGTAGATCAACTTAATAATCTTGTATCTACGTTTAAAATATAGGAACTAAAAAATCCTCTAATATTATTTAGAGGATTTTTTTGTTATTATTAATCTGTACCTATACAGATGTAAGTTATTATATTTGAAAACATAGTTATATTTTCTTATGATTAATATATAAAACAAATAAGAAATAGGAGGTTCAAATATGAATAAATTTAAAGAAGGATTCCTATGGGGAGGCGCAACCGCCGCAAATCAATTTGAAGGTGGATGGAACGCAGGTGGAAAGGGATTGAGTACAGCAGATGTAATGACAGGTGGAACACATACTACACCTAGACGTATAACTCCAGAACTTGAAGAAGGAACATACTATCCAAGTCATGAAGCTATAGATTTTTATGGACACTATAAGGAAGATATAAAAATGTTCGGGGAAATGGGCTTTAAGACTTTTAGAATGTCAATAAATTGGTCTAGGATATTTCCAAATGGTGATGATTTAGAACCAAGTGAAGAAGGCTTGAAGTTTTATGATAACGTATTCGATGAATTGAAAAAATATAATATAGAACCATTAGTAACTATATCTCACTATGAAACACCTTTTGGTCTTACAAAAAAGTACAATGGATGGGCTTCAAGGGAAGTAATTGATTGTTATATAAGATATTGCGAAACAATATTTAAAAGGTATAAAAATAAGGTTAAATATTGGCTAACATTTAATGAAATTAACTGCTTAACAATAGATTTTGGAGCTTTTATGGGAGGCGGAATATTAGTTAAAGAAGGAGAAAATTCTGATCAGCTAAGATTTCAAGCACTTCATCATCAATTTATAGCAAGTGCTAAAGCAGTTAAATTAGGACATGAAATAAACCCAGATTTTAAAATAGGATGTATGATTGCCTATATGACATTATATCCATATACATGTAATCCAGATGATATATTATTAGCACAACAAAAGGACCAGATACAAAATGGGTTATGTGGCGATGTACAAGTAAGAGGACATTATCCAGGTTTTGCTAAGCGTTACTTTGAAGAAAATAATATAAAGATAAGAATGGAAAAAGATGATGAGAATATATTAAGAGAAGGATGTGTAGATTTCTATTCATTTAGTTACTATATGTCTAATGCTGTAAGTACAGACCCAGAAAAGCAAGAAACTTCAGGAAATCTACTAGGAGGAATAAAAAATCCATATTTAAAGGCTTCAGATTGGGGATGGCAAATTGATCCTAAGGGATTAAGATGGACTTTAAATCATATTTATGACAGATATCAAATCCCAGTAATGGTAGTTGAAAATGGGCTAGGAGCAGTAGATGTTGTAGAAGAAGATGGAACTATTAATGATGATTATAGAATAGATTATTTAAGAGATCACATAGTAGAAATGAATGAAGCTGTTAAGGATGGAGTTGACCTTATGGGCTACACTATGTGGGGATGCATAGACTTAGTAAGCGCATCTACAGGGGAAATGAAAAAACGTTATGGTTTTATATATGTAGATAAAGATAATGAAGGAACTGGAACATTAGAAAGAAAACCTAAGAAGAGCTTCTATTGGTATAAAAAAGTTATAGAATCAAATGGAGAAAATTTAGAATAAGTAAGAAAACTACCTTTATGATTTTTCATAGAGGTAGTTTTTTAATAGACTTAACAGTCTTAAAATTAGAATAATAAGTACATAAGCTTTGATAGGCTGTAGAAAGATATTGTATAATATGCTATTAAAGCTATGCATAAAAAATTACTTTTTATTAACCAATCCTTTTTCATATTCTTCTATCATTTTTTTTGTCATTAATCCACCAATACTTCCAACGACATGTCCATTATCCCTTGAAGTAACATTACCTTTATAGCTTTCATCATTAAGATTTATACCATTTTCGTTTGCAAATTCTGCTTTTAACTTATTTAACTTTTCCTTAGCTCCAGGAACTAAAGGTCTTCTACTCATAATTAACACCTCCATATCAGTATTAGTTTTATATTTTAAAATCAAAATATACTTAGATAATTTATGAAGAGAAGATTTTATAGCACAGTTATGGTAAAAAAAATTAAAATGGAACTAAAATTTTTGAAGAAATGTGACGATAATTAATTAATAAGTTTTATATTTTATTAGAGATAGTTATGGACGAGAGGTAGGTGGAAAATAGGAGGATATTATAAGTATCTATCCTATTAATAAGATGGAGAAGATAGGTATATGTGGGTGGTTATCAAGAGAAGGAGATTTTTACAGGTGTGGGGAGTCTAAACATAATCTTTTAGCATCACATTTAGAAAAAGGCTTAGATTTAAAGCTATTTGATGAAGAAAAACAGATTTATCTTCATGATACAGCATTATTAGAAGCTTTAGGTTATGTTAAATTCACTGAATCGAAATACGGACTTGAAAATGAATATTACAACAATCAATTTTTGTTATTCTTTGGAACAAGGTTCTCTTATGCACAAAGAAAATGGATGGAAAAAAACATAACTAAAATGTCATCATTTCAAAGATCAGAATGTAGACAAAGATTGATTTTAGGACATTAGTTATATATTAAAAGTAGAAAAATTTATAAACCTTAGTAGAAAGCAATTTTAAGCTAACTACTGGGTTTATTTTTTATTTAGATTAAAGAAGACAATAATTTCATGAAAGATATGTTTTTTTGTCGTAAACTGGAATAATTGCTATGTTTGTAATTGATGAGTAAAATTGTATGTTTTGTGAAATTAGTATTTATTTAATTTTCATCTTGTGAGAACATGAAATTGTAAATATATAAAAATTAGGGGGAATAAATCATGAAAACAAAAAAGATAATTTCATTATTAGCAGGTATAGCATTATCCATAAGTATGCTTGTTGGTAATAGTAGTTTTCAAACAGTTGCAAAGGCCACTCAGGCTGATACTAATTTAGTTAAGAATGGAAATTTTGATACAAATCTAAAGGGATGGGGAAATTACACAACAGATGGCGGTGTTGGCAAAGTATCACAGCAAGATGGTGCTCTTAATGCAGAAGTAGATAATTGTGGAAATGTATCATATAGTCTGCAAGTTTATTATGATGGCTTTAAGATGCTTAAAAATGGGAAATATCACTTAGAGTTTGATATAAGTTCAACAACTGATAGAAAAGTAGAATATACAATTCAGCGTAATAAGGGAGATTATCGTTCTTATACTTATGGGAAAATAGATACAACTAGCAAAGTTCAAAAAGTATCAGATGATTTTACTATGACAGAGGACAATGATAAAGCTCCAAGACTTGCATTTAATCTTGGAAATGTAGGGGGAGGAGATCTTCCAGAACATTCTATTAAAATTGATAATGTTAAATTAGTTCTTCTTGATGATACTGGAGTAACTTATGATGAAGATGATGCTCCAAAAGTAGAGCAAAAAATTGTTTTAAATCAATTAGGATATAAACCAGAGGATAAGAAAAAGATTGTATTTAGGGCAGCTAGTGAAGATCGTAAATTTAGAGTCGTTTCAACTAGCACGAAAGAGGTAGTTTATGAGGGCTATATTAATGGGTCAATTAACAATGAGGCAGCAGGTGAGACAGACAGATTTGGTGATTTTTCATCTGTAAAAACACCAGGTACTTATACTATTGAGACTGATGGACTAGGTAGTTCTTATAAGTTTACTATAGGACAAGATGTTTATAAGAATGTATTTAAAGATGCAGTAAGATTTTTCTATATGCAAAGATGTGGACAAGAGATACCAGAAAGTTTAGGTGGTAAATGGGCACATCCAGCTTGTCACACAGATTTAGCTAGAATATATGGAACAGATCAAAAAATAGATGTGTCTGGTGGTTGGCATGATGCAGGTGATTATGGACGTTATGTAGTTGCTACTTCAACAGCAGCAGCAGACCTTTTGACAGCTTACAATGACAATAAAGCTGCTTTTGGAGATGATTTCAATATTCCTGAAAGTGGAAATGGCATCCCAGATGTTTTAGATGAAATAAAATATCAATTACAGTGGTTATTAAAAATGCAGGATCAAACAAGTGGTGGTGTTTATCATAAAGTAACATGTGCCGGTTTCCCAGGTCATGTAATGCCACAAGACGAAACAGCTGAACTTATTGTATGTCCTATCTCAACAACTGCAACAGGAGACTTTGCAGCAGTTATGGCAATGGGATATGAAAACTTTAAGGATATAGACCCATCCTTAGCAGAAAAATGTTTAGCAGCAGGAGAAAAAGCTTGGGCATACTTAAAAGATAAACCAAATACTCCTGTTTCAAATCCAACAGGTATTGTTACTGGAGCATACGAGGACAATGATGATACTGATGAAAGATATTGGGCTGCAGCTCAGCTTTTCAAAGCAACAGGGGATAGTAAATATGACGATGCCTTTAAAGCATTAGAAAATAAAAAGATTAGTTCAGGATTAGGTTGGCAAAGTGTTGGAGACTTCGGTAATTTGGCATATATATCAGCTAAAGGTGCTGATCAAAATGTAGCTGGCAATATTAGAAATTACATTATAAATGAGGCTCAACATATTGTATGTTTAGACAAGAATGATGGATACAACATTCCAAGTGGAACAAAAGGTTATTACTGGGGAAGCAATATGAATGTAAATAATAATGCTATATTCCTTGCAAAGGCTTATAAGATTTTTCCTAATGAAGAGTATTTAGAATATGCAAAAGAACATATTAACTATTGCTTTGGTAAAAATTCATTAGGTAAATGCTTTGTTTCAGGTTATGGTACAGATTCTATGAAACATCCACATCATAGACCATCTATAGTACAAGAAAAGGCAGTGCCAGGTATGATTGCAGGTGGACCAAATAGTGGGTTAGAAGATCCAACAGCAGTAGCTGAATTAGATGGACTAGCTCCTGCTAGATGCTATATTGATAATCAAGAGAGTTATTCTACTAATGAAGTAGACATCTATTGGAACTCACCATTTGTTTGCGCTATGGCAGAAGTTGATAGAGATTAGATAGTAGAGAATTAAGTTATGAGAATGAAGAATAGTATATAAAATGTTTTATGTATATTCTTCATTTTCATTTCTACATTAATTGGGGGGAGAGTAATGAAGAAAATTCAAGGTTTATTATTGATATTAATATTTACATTTGCTACTTTACTTCCATTCAATTTACCTACTCAAGGAGGTAAGAATATACAAATAGCTATGGCGGCAGAAAGTTATTCGGAATGGAATGCAAACACAATTTATAACACTGGAAACATTGTGTCCTATGGAGGAAAACTCTGGATAGCACAATGGTGGACATTAGGTCAGACTCCAGGAACTACAGGACAATGGGGTGTATGGAAAGTGTATGATGGAGGAACAACAAATCCTACTGGTGATAAACTAGTGGCATTAACTTTTGATGATGGACCAAGTAATGTTACAGCATTAGTATTAGACAAGCTACAAAAGCATAATGTGCCAGCTTCTTTCTTTTTGATTGGTTCAAATATCACAGATGAAACAAAGTCTATTTTAGAAAGAGAGTTAAAGCAAGGGTGTGAAATAAACAATCATTCTTGGAGTCATTCATATATGAATGAGATGTCTGGTAGTAATATAAAAGATGAAATTCAAAAAACAAGTGATAGAATATTTAATATGGTTGGAGTAAGACCAAAGTTTTTCAGACCACCATATATAGCAGTTAATAATACAATGTATGAAAATATAGACATGCCATTTATCTGCGGAATAAACTGCACAGATTGGGATTCATCTGTTAGTGCACAATCTAGAGAAAAAACTATTTTAAGTAGTGCAAAAGATGGGGATATTATACTTCTTCATGACTTATATGGAAATACACAAACAGTTGATGCTCTTGATGGGATAATCAAGGGGTTACAAGACAAAGGATTTAAATTTGTAACTGTAAGTGATTTATTTAAGCAAAAGGGTGTAAATCCAAATGTTGAATATAAAATATGGACAAATGTAAATAAATAATAGGAAAACAGCAATGATAGTAATTTGTCATTGCTGTTTTTCTATTTATTAGTGATGTGTATTAAAAAAATGTTGGTAATAATTAAAAGCATAAAAGTAGATTGCATATAAATGAGTGCGTAAAAATATTTTTATAATAAGATAACAACATTTATTTAATACAGAAGTTTATAAATGAATATTTATATAGATATAATACTTTTTAAAGGTTAATTTAAACTATTGCGCTTGGCATTATACTCAGTAGCTGAGGTAATGGAAGATTATAAAAAGTTGTGAGAATTTAATATTTTATAATAATAATTATTGATTATCAATGAAGGAAAATGTATAATTTTATAATATAACACACAATAAGTGAAAAATCCTAATAAAAATTTTGAGTTTATGGAGGAAAGGTTATGAGAAAATTTGTATGTTTAATTTGTGGATATATTTATGAAGGATATGAAGTTCCAGAGATATGTCCAATTTGTAAGGCTGGAGCAGATAAGTTTGAAGAAGTATTTGAAAATAAAGAAGATGGTATATATAAAAGATTTAAGGTTGAAAAGAAGGTTAAAGAAAATGATGTTGTAACATCTTTTTATTTAAAATCTATAGAGAAAGTACAATTAAAAAAGCATAAGGCGGGACAATTTATTGCTGTTAAACTAAATATAGACGGTGTAGATGAAGTTAGACAATATAGTTTGTCTATGAAACCAGGTGAAGATTTTTATAGAATAAGCGTTAAAAGAGAAGAAAAGGGGTTAGTATCTAGATATTTGCATGATAATGTATTTGAAGGTGACGTGCTAGAAATATCAGAGCCACTAGGTCAATTCATACTTAAGGATAGCAATAGACCGTTAATTTTAATGAGTGGTGGAATTGGAATTACTCCAGTGATGTCAATGCTATATGAAGCATCTAATTCGGGAAGAGAAATAATATTTGTTCAAGCAGTTTTGAATTCTTCAGCCCATACATTTAAGTCAGAAATTAAGAAGATAGTCAAAGAGAATAATAATGTGCAAACGGAAGTATTTTATTCAGAACCTTTGGATAAAGATAAAATTGGAGTTGATTATGATCATTTAGGATTTGTATCAAATGAGTGGATTGAAAAAAGCTTACCAAAGGATGGCGAATTTTATTTTTGTGGACCATTAGGTTTTATGAAACATATATATATATGTTTAACTAATATAGTGACTGATAAATCATCCATAAATTATGAAGTGTTTGGGCCATCAGCAGACTTATCTGAAAAATAAGTTATCTTATGGTAAAATATCCATATAAAGTAAGTGATTCATTTCACAGATATATGAGTTTTTGAATTAAGCTAGACAGGAGATAAAAAAATGGAGAATAAAAGGATAATGATAATTGGCTGTGGTGGAAGTGGAAAATCCACATTAGCAAGAAATCTTGGAGAAATGATGGATATTCCAGTTATACATTTAGATAAATTATTTTGGAGAGCTGGATGGAAATCTGTTTCTAAAGAAGAATTTGATCAATTGCTTGACAAAGAACTTATTAAAGATTCTTGGATCATTGATGGAAATTTCAATAGGACAATTCCCAAAAGATTAAATAGATGTAATACCGTTATTTATTTAGATTATTCTCGAATTACTTGCTTACTTGGAGTTATAAAAAGAGTAATAAGCAATTATAGTAAAACTCGTGCAGATATGGGTGAAAGTTGTCCAGAAAAATTTGATATAGAAT
The DNA here is from genome assembly GCF_014836335.1 of Clostridium cibarium. Taxonomy (GTDB): domain Bacteria; phylum Bacillota; class Clostridia; order Clostridiales; family Clostridiaceae; genus Clostridium; species Clostridium cibarium. The sequence goes on along the minus strand of NZ_JACSRA010000005.1, from coordinate 27,261 downwards.
TTTTAAAGTGGGTATGGAATTTTAATAAAAATAATAGAAAAAGATATTATGAGATTTTAGAAGGTGTAAGGGATAAAAATGTCATTGTATTACACAAACGTAGTGAAGGAAGAAAGTTATTTGGCAAAGAAAAGTTCAAAGTTAAGCAGGAAATTAGATAATATAAGAAGTAAAAGCATATAAAGCTGATGTTTTAGGGTGAAAAAACATCAGCTTTATATTAATACTTAAAAAGATTTATATATTATTGGACTTGACATTTTAGTCCATTAATAGTGAATTCAGTAGGCTTTTCAGAAGAGCCGTTAAAGTTTATATTGAAACCAAATGTAGCAGTTCCGCCATTGGCAGCAATATGTCCATTCCAGCCTGCATCTTTAACTGATACTGAGTTTCCACTAGTTGTGTAGCTTCCACACCAAAGGTTAGCTATGCTTTGGTTTTCAGGAAGAGTCCAATCTAATGTCCATCCATTTATATCAGTTTTGCCAGTATTTTTTATTGTTACATTAACAGTACCACCATCGCCCCAGCTATTAACATTATATGCTACAACAATATCGCTTAAAGGTGCCACAGAAGAATCAGCTGTAGTTGCAGTTATTGCATCACTTGCTGGAGATTCATTACCAGACATATCTTTAGCCTTTACAGTAAAGCTATAATCAGTGCTTGGACTTAATCCTGTTACTGTGTAACTTGTTGATGAAGTCGATCCAACTAACTTTTCACCGTTATAAATATCATATGTTCCTACTCCAACATTATCACTAGAGGCTGTCCAAGAAAGACTAATAGAATTAGAAGTCTTTGATGTATTTGTTAATCCTGTAGGTGCAGTTGGTGCTTCAGTATCTGGAGCTCCACTTACATAGTATTTTAACCATTTAAGAGCTGGGCGTTCTTCACCTGTAGTAGTAACTAAATGAGTATTATCTTTCCATGTTTTACCTTGGATATAACCCCATAATGTTATACCTTTAACAGATTTATGTTCCCAAAGAACAGGAAATTTTTCTTTATATCTTGCTAATTGAGTAGCATCATCACCAGTTATATCAAGTTCTGATACGTATATTGGTAAACCTGTTGTATCTAATATTCCTAGAACATCATTCATTGTTTTTACAGAAACAGTGTCTACATTGAATTGATGGCATTGTATTCCTATTCCATCGATTAGACCTTTTTCTTTTAGTATATTTATAATTTGAACATATTGTTTTGCTGCAGCTGGATCACCTATAATTCCATATTCATTAATTAATAATTTTGAATTTGGAAAGGCTTTTTTTGCTTGTTCAAATGACCAAATTATCCAGTCCCATCCTGTAGAACCATCACCGCCTATTGCATCTTTATATGATGGTTTTGCATGTAATGGTTCATTTACAACATCTACAAAATCGGAATTAGGGTATCTTTCTCCAGCAGCTTGAATCCATTCTTCAACTTCTCCCTTTTGATCGGTAGCTGAAAGTGAATCTATCCACTTTGGTTGTTGACTTCCCCATACTAAGGTATGGAATTTAAATGGGAAGTTGTTAGTCTTTGCATAGTTATAATCTTTATCAGCCCAATTCCAACTCATATTATCTTGAGTTTGTTCTACAGAACCCCACTTTGTTCCATTTTCTGGAGTGACTTGATTCCAGTAGTTAGCAAAGTCTGAAGGAGCAGTGTTATCAAAAATGTTTCCTAAAAACTTTGTTTCAGCTGTTTTTGTTTCTTCAGCATGAACTTTAAATGTTGACATGGACGATAAAATAAAAATTGGTATTATAAATTTAATAATTGTTTTTGTAATTTTAGATTTTAACATAATTACCTCCTTGATTTAGTTTAATTTGTATATTATGTAATATTGTATCATAATAGAAGTGGAGTGCATGGCCTTTTAAGAATGATATAGAGCCGATTACGACTTTTTTATTTAGAGAGGTCTAGTTTTAATTTTTAATTATATAAACAAAGAATATATTTAATTACTATGAGATAGAAGTTAATGGGTAGAATAAGAGTAAGAGGGATTACTATCATAAAATGAAAAAGCTAATAATTGTGAAATATAATATGAAATTTTTATAATAAATAAAGGAGGAGAATAATGCTAGATGTATTAATTTATGCAGTAATTGGTATTGCAGCAGGCACTTTAAGTGGATTATTTGGAATTGGAGGAGGAATAATAATTATTCCAGCATTAATGTTTTTAAAAGGATTTTCTCAATTACAAGCTCAGGGAACTTCTTTGGTGGCTATGCTTCCACCTGTTGGGATACTTGCATTTATGGAATATTATAAGAAAGGAAATACAAATATAGTTGCTGGTATAGTTATTTGTATTACTATGTTAATTGCAGCTAAATTCGGAGGTCAATTAGCTAATATTCTTCCTATGAACATAATGAAAAAAGCTTTTGGTATATTCATTATTTTGGTTGGAATAAAAACCTTTTTGGGAAAGTAATCTAAAAAAGAAATATAGTATGTAAATAAAACTTGAAGGAATACTTAGATCTCTAAGTATTCCTTCAAGTTTTATGAATTATAGTAATTTTTCAATTTCTGTATTCTTAAAAAATTCACCTAGTGGTATATTCTTAAGTGGAAGTTTATCAATACCAAGACAAGTTTTTGCTGCATTAATTAATACACGAATATCATATTTGCTTGGATATACAGGATCTAATGTTTTCTCAAGACCTAGTAATCCATATACAGCCATAATTGCACTTCTTACTGAATATTCTACTGTGAATACGCAGTCTTCAGGAACTTCTGCAAATTGTCCTAGGAAACCAAAGTTTTTACTTCCTTCTGGAATTACATTAGGTCTATCGCCTGGAACACGAGGCATAAATTGTGCAGTGATGTAAGGCATCATGCTAGGAATTACGTTTACTGTATGAGATAGAATTTCAGGAATCTTATCTTCTAATCCCATGTGGTAAAGGAGTTCTTCAAACATTTCACGGCCTGTACAATCTGAATATGTCTTTTTAATATAGTTTCCTGGTACATCAAGATTTAATGCATATGCCCAAAGAACTTTTACGTTATCAGGTTGATTAATAAAGTGTGGATGTTTTGGTACAACCCAGCTCATAAACCAGTTAGAATCCTTTATTGTAACTAAACCACCCATACCAGGCTTATCTCCTGTAAGATTATAAATATGAGGGAAGACAATGTCATCATCCTTTAAGGTAACAGTAAAGGACATCCATTTTGATTTATCTATATTAGTACAGAATTTTTCAGGGTGTCCAAAGTCAGGTGACTTCTTTGCTAGCTTTTCCCATAAACTAAAACAACCTTTATCTTCTGATCTATTTATAATAGCAGGATGATCAATGTCGCCCCTTGTTGTGTTTTCTGTCATAGATCCGTTAGTAAATAATACAATATCATCTTCATTTACATTAATGATTTCATTTTTACCATCTTTAGTATAGTGAATTGCTTTTGCAATCTTTTGATTATTTGTAAAATCAAAATCAATATCTGTAGCTTTACAGCAGCTATCAAAGCATACACCTTGATCTTTAAGCCATGTAATAAGAGGAAGTATTAAAGAATCATATTGATTATATTCAGTGTGAAGTATACCTTTTAATTTATTCATACCACCTATTAAATGCATGAATCTTTCCATATAACGTTTTACTTCAACGACACTATGCCATTTTTCAAATGCAAACATGGTTGCCCAGAAATACCAGAAGTTTGTATTGAAGAAACTAGGAGTAAAAAATTCTTCTATAGTAGTTGAACCTAGGGCTTCCTCTGTAGACAAATGAAGTTTTGTAAGCTCCATAGCATGTCCCTTTGATAATCCAAGAGTTGAAAAGTCTGCCTTCTCTCCTTGATTGTGTACTAATCTGCAGTGGGATTCAATTGGTTCTTCTATATTAAGTTCGCGAAATTCATCTAATACGCTTCTGTTTTTATCAGTTAAAGAAGGAATGAAACTATAAAGCTCCATAAAGCATTCAAAATGTTCTTCTATTTCTCTACCGCCTCTTGCAGTATAGCCTTTTTCTGCAGTTCCTGCGCCATCCATTGAACCTCCAAGGATATCAAGCTGTTCAATCACATGAATGTTATTTCCTGGCATATGGCCGTCTTTTATTAAAAAAGCTGCTGCTGATAAGGAACCTATTCCACCTCCTATTAAGTATGCTTTTCTTGATTCAATATTCTTTGGTTTAATTGGATTAATTCTTTGATAATTATTCATAAAACTACTTCCTTTCTTAAACAAATAAAATATAGATATTTAATATACCTATATTTTACAGTTTAGTGAAGATTATGTTCAATGGACAGAAATGTAATATGTGAAAAAATTGCACATATTTAAAGAAATGTGTAATTTATTTCTTATTAGTCGTCATAATTCTTAAAATGGTACCATCTAGCATTATTTCAATTCTGTCAGCAATATCTTCTTTTTTCTCTATTAATCCACTATTAATCCAATGTAAAAATTCGCCAGTTATAGCATAGGCAAAAAATGTAGCTACCTGATTTTTTATTTTTTCATCAACGTCCATATTTTGAGTTATTTCTGCAATAACACCTATTAGCACTTTATGAAAAGTTTTTTGTAAAAATACTTCAAGGAGTTCACGACCGAGTGATTTGCAAGTATTAATACATATAGATTTGTTATCTAAGGTATATCGGAGAACAAGACAAACTCCATTTTTCCAGTTTGATAAGTTGCAACATTCATCAAGTTCATCTATAACTTCATTTTCAAATATCCATTCAAGCAAGTCATATACATCGTGGAAGTGATTATAAAATGTATGTCTTGAAACTCCACATGTATCAGTAACCATTTTTACAGTTATTTTGCTTATTAAATTTTCTTTCATGAGCAATTTTAAAGAATTAGCTAACGCTTTTTTAGTAATAAATGATACAGACATAAAATTAATCACACCTTTCTATTAGAAAAAGTATTTAAATTAATGAATTAATGGACCTAAAGAAATGAATTAGGAAAGAGTAGGGGTGAGTAAATAAAATATTATGGTTAAACTTGGTTTAATAATGTATATTTTACTATTTATACATTAAGTTTTAAAGGTTTTTATTACATAAAATAGTTTAACTACTAGTAAATATTAAAATAGTTTTGTAAAAGAATTAGTACATAACATTTTCTTATTTTATAGAAAATAACCTCGAAACATATAGAATATTCACTTTTCACGAATTATTTTGACTATTTCAAGATAAATCTATTTATTAAAATCTTATGTTATGAGAATATTTTTATAAATATTCAACAAATATTAGTATACTAATTTCCAGTAGTTTCTTAAATTAAGATGGAATAAGAAGCAAATTCCGTCTTAATTAAAATTACAAACAAAGATTATGAAAATTTAGGAGGATTATATTATGGTTAAATCACAATTAAAAAAAATATGTTTTACAGTTGTTTGCACATTTATTTTAGGTGTTTTTGGAGTAGTAATTTTGCCAAAACAAGTGGTATCTGCAGCAACCTATGATATTACTGTTGCTAAAGATGGTAGTGGAAATTATAAAACTATTACAGAGGCTTATAACTATCTAGCAAAGATTAATGATGCTAAAAGAAAGACTATACATGTAAAAAAAGGTGTTTATAAAGAGAAGATTACTATTTCAAAACCTTATATAAGTATAATAGGTGAAAATAAAAACAATACGAAATTAACTTATAATGTTGCAAATGGGGATCCTAAACCTGGTGGAGGAAAATATGGCTCAGCAGATTGTGCTGCTTTGACAGTTGGAGAAAATGATTTTATTGCACAAAATATCAGCTTTGAAAATAGCCATTTAAAGGATACAGGAAAAGATGTTCAAGCATCTTGCGTTTATACATATGGAGATAGAATAAGTTTTAATAATTGTAATTTTTATAGTGGACAAGATACCTTATGTGCATATACATATGGAGTAGATAAATCTAGAGTATATTTTAAGGATTGTTTTATACAAGGTAGTGTTGATTTTATTTGGGGAGGTGCTACTGCATTATTTGATAATTGTACATTAAATGAGTTAAGGGATGGTGGCATGTATACAGCTGCTAATACACCTCAGGGACAAAAGTATGGATATGTATTTTTAAATTGTACCTTAACTGCTAATGGAGATGTTAATTATACATCTCGTACTAATCCTCGTTGGAAAACACCTTCAACAGTTTATCTTGGAAGAACTTATGGAGACTACTGCCATGTGTCATATATAAATTGCAAATTAAATGCACCAGTTAACCCAGCAGGATGGTTAAAAATGAATAACAATAATAATAACACTGCTTTGCTTGAGGAGTATGGATGTACAGGTATTGGTGCAAATAGATCAAAGAGAGTACCTTGGTCAAAAGCACTTAATAGTAGCCAAGCTTCTAGGTATACTAAAGCTAATGTTTTATCAGGCAAAGACGGGTGGAGACTATAAAGTTAGAATATAGGTAGTCTTGTGAAAATTTCAATATTGCATTTTCTGATGTTAACTATAATTATTTAAATGAAATTAAAAAAAAGTGGATTCGTTAATTTGAATCCACCTTTTTGAGTATGTTTCACTAAACCTAATTTTGTCACCAGAATATATTACTATCTGCCGCCAATATTAATTGACATATTACGTACGTCAGCGCTTCCACTACTTTGATATCCTTCGATATTAAACGCTGTTTCATACATTTTTCCTAACTTCATTCCCTTACTCTCCCAAGCATCGAAGTGTTTGCTAACAGATATGGTTCCGCTTGTGCGTTTTGTTCTACGTACACTCCAATATTGCTTAAAGGTCGTACTATTTCCTTTAATGGAAGGTTGGTTGACTCTTAGGGTTTCATATATGTCATACGTACCACCATCAACGTTAATAGTACCCTTTGGTGATGCTCCAGGTGGTCTCCAAGTTCCCCAACTATCGACTATATAATATTCTACTAGTGGACTACTTGTCCATCCATATACACACAAATATGAGTTGCCGGATGGTTGGTAGTCGCAATTAAAGTTTACTGATATATTGCCAAGTTGCTTGTATGTCTGAGTTTCATTGAATTTCTTGCCTTTACGGAATAAGGCATTCCCGATATTACTCCAACGACAACTGAATGAACCACCAGCTTTAAGAGTCATGCTTGTGTTTCCATAATCCTTCCACAGTTCATAGTTGTAGCCGTCATGGATGCCGGTTGCATTTGAGTTGAGTATTTTTGGTGTGCTGCTTAAAGCTGGTGCAGCAAAAGTATTTCCTGGTGCGTTTAAAGTTGTTGTAGCAGAAGCAGTATTACCAATCATCGTTAAAGAACTAGTCATAACTAATGCTACTAAGGTAGTAAGAATTCTTTTTCTGTTTAACATTTTTCATCCCCCCAGTTTTTATTTTTTACAATACTTGATATTAATTATATATTTAGTAAATTATAACTAAGTATTGTAGTAATAATAATAAAATTCTTACCATATTACAATAAATTTATCGTAATATATCGATTTTGAATCTTGAATTAATTAATTTTCTATTTAACTTTGAATTGTTTAATATATATTAATTATTCAGTTACCAAGTTTTACTCCAAAGGCTATAGAAAATTATTCTGAAATACCTACAGGAAGGCCACTTAAAGTAGCGGCATTATTTTATAGTTATAACGATATCTTTCTTTCATTAATAAGAAAAAGGTTTGAGGATATACAAAAAGAAAACGAAAGTAAAGTTAAATTTACTTTCTTTGATGCAAAATCAAATAATATTGCACAGTTAGAAAATATAAACAATTCAATTGAAGGTGATTTTGATTTTGTAATATTAAATATGGTTGAAAAAAGAAAAGATGTGGTAGAGGAAATTTTTTCAAAATTTAAGATAAAAAATATTCCAGTAATTCTTATTGCTGCCGATATTCCAGAAACAGATGCATTTAGTACATATAATAAGGCATTTGTGCTTATTTCAGATGCAGTAGGATCTGGGATTGCACAAGGAAAGCTTATAGCAGATATTTGGAAAAATAATAAGACAACTATGGATAAAAACAATGATGGTACATTACAATACATTATAATAAAGGGAAAAGAAACTAGTCCCTATACAATCGAAAGAAGTAGGTACTCTATTAGTACAATTAATAATTCAGGTATAAAAACACAAGAACTTGCATCAGTACCAGCTGAATGGGATAAAGAAGAGGCAAAGAATATGGTTTCTTCACTCTTTTTAAAGTATGGCAACAAAATAGAATCAATAATTTCAAATAATGATGCTATGGCAATTGGTGCAATTGAAGCACTTCAAAAGTATGGATATAATATGGGGGATAAATTAAAAACTATTCCTGTTTTTGGACTTGATGGAATAGATGAAGCAAAAGACTTAATAAAAAAAGGATATATGACAGGTACAGTTTTTCAAGATCCTGTCACTATAGCAAATGCTGCTTATACTGTTGGAATTAATTTGTTTTCTGATAAGATTTCTACCAAAGATACAAATTTAAAGCTTAATGGTAAAGAAATTATTATTCCAATGGTATATGAACCTATATATTGAATTAAAATTGGACCATATTAAATTAAGTTTTATCTAAGGTATATAAGCTTTTTGTTAAATTACAGAAAAAGATTGTTTCTACTATTATTAATTGGAGAAACAATCTTTTTATATTTATAAAATTTAATACAGATAAATCTTTAGGATTATATTTATTCATTTTACGACAAAACTATTTGAGTGGTTGTCAGATTAATGTATTCTATTAATAAAAATACTTAAAAATTCTTGATAACAAACTTAAATGGGGGGATTATAAATGAAAAAAATTAAAATGAAAGTTATTACTTCATGTCTATCTTTAGGGATTGCTTTAAGCACTCTACTTACACCAGTATCTGCTTATGCAGGGACAAAAGGTGATCCAACATTACAACTTGATGGAATACTAAGTACATTTCACCAAGGAAGTGTTGGGGATTGTGGTGCTGTTTCTGCAATACAGGCATTAAGCAATAGTAAATTTGGTAAAAATCTTTTAAGTAAAATGATTTCTGTTAATAGTAACGGCAGTTATACATTAAATTTCGGAGCTGGAAAGCAGACAGTATCAAAAACTGATGTGGCAAATGCATACATAAGTGGTGACCTTGATGCTAGAGTTATAGAAGCTGGGTTACAAAAAGCTATGAATGTTTATAATGGTTGTTTTGCTTGTGATGTGTTTACAACAATGACTGGATTTGGACAAGCCACTATTAATGGAGGTACTGCTAAAACTAACATGATGAATACTATGGCTTCAAAGTGCAAATCTAATAAAGGTATTATGGCTGCGTGTGATTTTAGTATAGCAGATCCAAGTAAAGGGATTTTAGGAGACGGAAGTCACTCTTATTCAATAAAAAGTGTAACTAAAGATACTGTAATAGTGGTAAATCCGTGGGATACTTCTAAAGATATAAGTATGTCTAGAAGTCAGTTTGAAAGGTCTATAAGATATATGACATATGTAGATGAAGCAGCAAAAAAGGTTATAGTTTTTTGGAGTTAAGTTATTAAAATAAAAAGGAGGGAAAGATATAATTTTTATATCGAAGAGGATGGAAAATAGAGTAAAGAAAATCATATCATTTATGCTAGGGATATCAATAATAGCACTAATTCAGTTTGGTCCAATATTTGATACATTTGCTGCTTCAGCTGCTGTGCTAAAGACTTCAAGGATATCTGTACATGATCCATCAATTGTAAAGGCTAATGGTAAGTATTATCTTTTTGGATCACATAAATCAGATGCAGTTTCATCTGATTTGACATCTTGGAAGTATTTCCAAACAAATATTAATAATGATTATGCAAAGGTATTTTCTGTTGGAGGTAAGTGGGCTTCTCATGGAAGTAATTCATATAACATTAATGGAAACCTTTGGGCTCCTGATGTTATATACAATACAAAAATGAAAAAATGGTGCATGTATATGAGCGTTAATGGGGACAAGTTCTATTCTTCTATTGCCCTTGCAACAGCTGATAGGATAGAAGGACCATATACATATGCTGGAACAATAGTATATTCAGGGTTTACTAATTCTTCACAAGCTGGTGAGACAGACTATAAAAAAGTTACAGGAACCAATACTGTAGACAGAAGATATGTGTCAAATGGAGCTTGGAATTCAGCATACGGACCTAATGCCATTGATCCTTGTGTATTATATGATAAAGACGGAAACTTATGGATGTCTTATGGTTCATGGTTTGGTGGGATTTTTATGTTAAAGTTAGATAGTTCTACAGGTTTAAGGGATTATTCTTACACTTACCAAACTAAAACTAATTCCTCAGACCAATACTTCGGAACAAAGATTTCAGGTGGTTATGGAACTACTGGGGAAGGATCCTATATTGTTTATGATAAATCAGCAGGATACTATTACTTGTATGAATCTTATTGTGGACTTGATGCTACAGATAATTTCAGTGGATACCACATTCGTTTATTTAGATCAAAAAATATAAATGGACCTTACGTTGATGCAAAAGGAAATTCTGCAATATGTACAAGTGCTAATGTTGATAAATCAAGCAAAGGTATAAAATTATTTGGTAACTATTCTTTTTCTTCTTTAAAATCTGTAGCTAGTTCCGAGCTTAGTGCAAATGGATATATGTCAGGTGGACATAATTCTGCATTAATTGATGATAATGGACAAAGGTATCTTGTTTATCATACAAGATTTAATAATGGAACTGAAGGTCATCAGATTAGAGTTCATCAACAATTTTTAAATGAAGATGGATGGCCAGTAACAACAGTATATGAATACTTAGGAAACACAATATCATCATCAGGGTATTCAAATAGCGATATTGCTGGCACTTATGAATTTGTTAACCATGGTTTAGATGCAACTACTGCTCACATAGGCATGTTAAAGACATCTAAGGTTTCATTAAATTCTAATGGAACTATTAGTGGTGACTATACAGGAACATGGCAAGAAAAGTCCGGATCATACTATTGTACTATGATAATTAATGGTGCTACTTATAAAGGCGTATTTTTTAAACAAAATGATGAATCTTCATCACACAAAAGTACTATGACTTTTTCTTTAATAGGTGCTAATAATGAGTCTATATGGGGCTCGAAAATTTCTAATGCAACGACAGAATCAACTAACTTAAATGGTACTTATTATATTAAAAACTCTTTAAGTGGATTGTATTTAGATATTACTAATGGATCGTCTGCTGATGGTGCAAATCTTCAACAGTGGGGCTTAAACAAATATGATGCGCAAAAATTTAAATTAGTATCAGATGGTGATGGAAATTACTCCATATTAACTGGAGCATCTAATTATAAAAGCTCCCTTGATGTTTTAAATGGTTCATCTGCTGATGGCACAAATGTTGCAGAGTGGAAATATTGGGGAGGAGATATGCAAAAATTTAAGTTTGTTAAAGTTTCTGGAAATAAATATGCAATTTTAACAAAAGCATCAAATTTTAAATCTTGCTTAGATCTTTATAATATGAGTAAGGATTCTGGGGCAAATATTTGTCAGTGGACATACTGGGGAGGGCAAGGACAACTCTGGGAGTTAGTTCATGTATAAAACAATTGAGCTTAGAATGGTATAACATATAAAAATAGAGACTATGTTTTAGAATTATACTAAAGCATAGTCTTATTATAAATTTATACTATCTGTTATCTAAAGCTTCTTTAAGAGTGTGCCAAGCAAGAACTGCACATTTAACTCTAGCAGGCATATTAGAAATGTTTTTAAAAGCCATAGCATCTTCTAATGCATATAATTCTTCATCATCTATAATTTCTCTTTTAATCATTCCAATAAAGGTTTCAGTAAGTTTTAAGGCTTCTTCTATAGGTTTTCCTTTAATTAAATCTATCATAATAGAAGTAGATGCTTGAGATATAGCACATCCTTGACCTGTAAAAGCTAAGTCTTCTATAATATCTTCTTTTAATTTAAGCTCTAAAGTTATTTCGTCTCCACAACTTGGGTTATGACCTTTTTCATGAATATTTGGATTTTCTAATTTCCTCTTATTATGCTTTGATGTGCTGTGTTCCATTATCAATTCTGTATAAATTGAGTTTAAATCCATAATAAATTACCTCCATTTTGAAAACATTGTATATGTTTTTTCTATTGCTTCAATTAATTTGTCTACATCTTCTTTTGTATTATATAAATAGAAGCTAGCTCTGCAAGTTGCATTAATGTCCATAAATCTCATTAGGGGTTGAGCACAGTGGTTGCCTGACCTTATTGCAACATTATGGCTATCAAAAACTGAGGCAACATCATGGGGATGAACACCTTCTATATCAAAGGAAATAACACCACTTCTGTGATCTATATTTTTAGGGCCATATACTTTTACATATGGAAGAGCGTTAAGTTTTTCTAAGGCATATACTATTAATTCATGTTCTATTTCAGAAATTTTATCCATACCTATTTCATTTAAATAATCAATAGCTGCACCTAGGGCTACAGCACCTTCTACATTTTGAGTTCCACCTTCAAATTTAGCAGGAAGCTCAGCGTAGGTTGTTTCTTGTTCATAGACATATTCAATCATATCTCCACCAACTATATATGGAGGCATATTTTGGAGCAGTTCTTTCTTACCATATACTACTCCAAGTCCCATTGAACCTAGAAGTTTATGAGCTGAAAATACTAAAAAATCTGCATCTAAATCTCTAACACTTACTTTCATGTGAGGTATACTTTGAGCTCCATCAACTATAACTTTAGCCCCCATAGAGTGTGCATAATCAATAATATTTTTAACTGGATTTATTGTGCCAAGGGCGTTAGATACATGGGTTATGCTAACTAATTTAGTTTTAGGGGTTATTTTATTTTTGATTTCATCTTTTGTAATTTCACCATCTTCATTTACGTACATGTATTTTAAAATTGCTTTTTTAGCTCTTGCAACAAGTTGCCATGGTATAAGATTAGAATGATGTTCTGCAATTGAAATAACAATTTCATCACCTTCATTTATATTGCTCATGCCATAGGAGGAGGAGAGGAGATTAAAACCTTCAGTGGCATTTTTGGTGAAAATAATTTCTTTTGAAAATTCTGCATCTATGAAATCTCTAACCTTTTTTCTAGCATCATCATAAGCTTTTGTAGCATCAATGCTAAGTTTATATGCACCTCTATGAGGGTTTGCATTGTTAGTTTTATAATAATTTTCTATAGATTCTATAACCTGAGTTGGTTTTTGTGTTGTTGCAGCACTATCTAAATAAATTAGTCTTTCCCCATTTGCATCAGCATGTAAAACAGGGAAGTCTTCTAAAAAGTTTTTATTACTCATTTTTCAAACTCCTGTTCACTTGTTCTAAGATTTCTTCAATGATATTTGGGTCACTGATTTTATCTATTATAGGGTTAAAGGCTGCTCTAACTATTATAATTTTTGCTTCATCATAGCTAAGTCCTCTAGACATTAAATAGAATAATTTATTTTCATCTATTCTTCCTGAAGATGCGGAATGTTCTCCAGAAACATCATCTTCTCCACATAATAGTATTGGCATTGCTTTGGCTTTAGCTTCCTTTGAAAGCAACATGCAATATTCATCTTCTGAACCTACACTTTTTGATGATCCACGTTTAAAATCTATTGTTCCTTTAAAGGCTTTCTTTGCTTCACCTTGTAAGGCTCCTTTAACATTCATATTTGATTTACTATTTATTCCTGTGTGGGTAACAATATAGTTTATATCTATAACTTTTTTGTTTCCTCCTAAATAGATGGAATCTATATTTGAAGTTGAAGAATCAGCTTTTAAATCAGCATGATAATTAGTAATGCTATACTTACTTCCAAGGTCTATTGAAACAAAGTCAGCTGTGCTTAAAGAGTCCACATCAGAGACATTTGAGTCAAAATGTATTATATTATCATTTAATAAATTAACTTTAACAAGTTTAATATTACTGTTTTTCATAGAGTATACTGTGCAAATTCCGTTATGATACCCATCTGAGTTATCTAAAGATTTATATTTTACTATAATTTCTGCCTTTGAATTTTCTTTGCCAAGGATAATTAAGTTATCTATTAAGGTTTTATTATCCTTATCAAAGTCAAATTCTAAAATTATTGGCTCTTTAATACTCTCACTTATTGTTATTAAGTAGCCATTATTAAAGTGTTCATTACCTTGCTTTATAAGTTCTTCACTTACACCATATATAAATTCTTTATATATAGGAAAGAGATTATTATTCTTTAGTTTTTGAATATTAACTCCATTAACCTCACCTTTAATAGTTACATTGTTAAATTCTTTGATTTCTTCTATATTTAATTTTCCGAGGCTTATATCATTAATGTTAAGCCAGGATTTTGTCCTTACGGGAGTCTTATTTAAATTATCAAAATTTATAGCTTCCATTAATATCACCTACCCAATACTTCCTTCTAATTCTATATTGATTAAATTATTCATTTCAACTGCATATTCTAAAGGTAATTCCTTCGATATAGGTTCAACAAAGCCTCTTACAATCATTGACTTAGCTTCATCTTCGCTTATACCTCTAGACATTAAGTAGAAAATAGATTCATCGCTTATTCTTCCTATTTTAGCTTCATGTCCTATTTCTACATCATCATTTAATAAATCTATAACAGGAATAGTGTCTGATTTAGATTTATTGTCTAGCATTAAAGATTCACAAGACACCATAGATTTGGAGTTATAAGCATTTGAGTTAACCTTTAGAACACCTCTATAAGTAGCTTTCCCACCATTTCTTGAAATTGATTTTGAGTTTATTGTGGATGAAGTATTTGGAGCAGCGTGTATAATTTTGGCTCCTGTATCTAAGTCTTGTCCTTTACCTGCAAAAGATACTCCTGTAAATTCTGCTCTTGCACCTTCACCTTTTAATATGCTCATTGGATATAACATTGAAATTTGTGAACCAAAGGAACCTGAAATCCATTCAATAGTTCCATTCTTTTCAACTATTGCTCTTTTAGTATTTAAGTTAAGCATGTTTTTTGACCAGTTTTCGATTGTACTATATCTAAGGGTTGCTCCTTCTTTAACATAAAGTTCAACACAACCTGCATGAAGATTAGTTACACTATATTTTGGGGCTGAACAGCCTTCTATAAAATGAAGTTTTGCTCCTTCATCTACAATTATTAAGGTATGCTCAAATTGTCCTGCACCTGGGGAATTTAATCTGAAATATGATTGGAGGGGGATATCAACATTAACACCTTTAGGTACATATACAAATGAGCCACCAGACCATACAGCCCCGTGAAGTGCAACAAATTTATGGTCATTTGGAGTTACGCATTTCATAAAATATTCTTTAACTATATCTTCATGCTCTTTAAGAGCTGTTTCCATGTCAGTATAAATAACACCTTGTTTAACTAAATCTTCTTTTATACTATGGTAAACAACCTCAGAATCGTATTGAGCTCCAACACCGGCAAGGGCACTCTTTTCTGCTTCTGGAATTCCTAAAAGATCAAAGGTTTTCTTTATATCTTTAGGTACTTCATCCCATGACCCAACTAAATTACTTTTTGGACGTACATAAGTTATTATGTTATCCATATCTAATTCTTCTAAAGATGGACCCCAAGATGGAAGAGTAAGTTTGTTATATATTTCTAAAGATTTTAATCTGAATTCTCTCATCCACTCAGCTTCATTTTTTTCTTTTGAAATAGTTTCTATTATTTCTTTAGTCAATCCTTTCTTAGACTTAAAGCTAAAACTATCTTCATTTTTTATATCATATATTCCTCTATCCATTTCATCTATATAGGTCTTTTTCCTATTTTCCATTTAAATTCACCACCTTTAAACTGCTAAGTTTTCTTTAAAAGATTCGTAGCCTTTCTCTTCAATTTCTTTAGCTAAGTTGCCATCACCAGTTTTAACGATTCTTCCATCAACTAAGACATGAACGTAATCTGGTTTTAAATTTTCTAATATCTTAGTGTTGTGAGTTATGATTAAAACTCCATTTTCTTCATTTGAGAACATTTCTATTCCTTTAGAAACAATTCTTATGGCATCAACATCTAGTCCTGAATCAGATTCATCTAAGATAGCAAGTTTAGGCGCTAGAGTAAGCATTTGTAGTATTTCATTTTTCTTTTTTTCGCCACCTGAGAATCCTACATTTAGATACCTCTTTGCATAGCTTTCATCCATTTTTAATTCTTTCATATTCTTTTTTAAGTCTAGATCAAATTTGAAATGTTTTAATACAGTTCCATCGTTTGATCTTTTAGCATATTTTAAAAAGTTCTCTACAGTTATTCCTGGAATTTCTTCAGGATATTGAAATGATAAGAATAATCCTCTTTTAGCTCTTTCATCAGTTTTTAAATCATTTATGTTTTCGCCATCAAATTCTATATCACCATTTAATCTTTTATATTTTGGATTATTCATTAGTGCATTAGCAAGAGTAGACTTACCAGCTCCATTAGGACCCATTATTACATGGATTTCTCCTTTGTTGATTTCAAGATTTAATCCTTTTAATATTTCTTTTTTATCTGCTTCTATCTTTAAGTTGTTTACTTTTAATAAACTATTACTCATTAAAAATCACCTCAAATATTTTTTGATTTATATAATATTAAGTTCAAAATTAAATGTGTATTTTAAATACACTTTTATATTAGCACAGGAAATTTTAATGTGCAATATAAATGAACATTTTATTTGTTAAAATTTCTAAAGCATATTAATTAATTGTTTTTCTGCTATAATAAATAATAATTAATAGATATAAGGGAAGTGAAAATATGAACTTGTCTAAGTTTTCGGATTATGCTTTTAGAATTTTAATATACTTAGCAGAAAATCAATATAAATTATGCACAGTAGAAGAATTGGCTTCAAGCCTTGAAGTATCAGAACATCATGTAAAGAAAATCGTTCATAGGTTAGCAAAAACGGAATATATAGTATCTTCTAAAGGAAGAAATGGTGGGTTAAAGCTTGGGATGGAGCCTAAGGATATAAATTTAGGAAAGATTTTAGTTATTACTGAAGAAAAATTAAATTTATTAGAATGTTTTTCTAGTGCAAGGCATGAATGTAATTATTTTGATTGTAAGTTTAAAGCTATATTAGGAGATGCATTAACTGCTTTTATAGATGAAGTTAGTAAATATACTCTTCAAGATATTTTATAAGTTTCAATTGAATTGGCCAGAGAATACCAAAATTAAGGGAGGGTGAATAATTAATGAAAAGAGATAAAGTTGATAAAGGATTTGAGGCTTTGTATTTTAATTTAAGTTATAGGAGAAAATTCAAAAGAACTTTATGGACATTACCTTTTGTGATTGTTATGTTACTATTTATTTTGTTAAGTGGAGGTAATATAAGTAGAAATCTACTTATTTCTGCATTTGTTATTATAGGAGTTTTGGTGCAATTAATTTATACGTATTTAATGTGGAAAAGAGAAGAATAGATGAAAAAGTATGAAAAGTTAGTGAGAGATAAAATCCCAGAAATAATAAAGAAGAGTGGAAGAGAGTGTGAATTTATAATTGCACCAGAAAAGGAAAGATATGATCTTTTAGAAGCGAAATTACAGGAAGAAGTAGAAGAATTTTTAGAAGATAAAAATTTAGAAGAATTAGCTGATGTAATGGAAGTTCTATTTGGACTTGCTAATGCTTTGGGGTTTAGTGAAGAGGAACTTTTAAAAGCTAGAGCAAATAAAAATGAGGAACGTGGGGGATTTAAAGAAGGAATAGTATTAAAGTCTGTTAGATAGAGATATAAATTGAGATTAGAATTCTATTTAGTTTTATACTCCTTCATAGGAAATTATGTACAATAAACTCATATTGTGGTATAATTCAAAAAGACATTAAGTGAGTTGAATCTGTGGGAGATTAATTTACTTAAATTATTATTTAATGCAAGCGATAAAAAATATTATATTTTTACATGGGTTAATACTTTTTAGTATTAACCCATTTTTTTTATGAGCAATTTTAAGGCAGGTGATCTTATGTTTTATGAAATAAGTGACTTATTTTATACATCAGCATATGAGAGTAAACGAGATAATTACAAGAGAAAAATGAAGAAGTTAGAAAGTTATAAAAGTGAGTTAGATAGAGCAATAAGTGAGTGTGATCAAGTTGTTAGTAATTTCTATCAAGTCTATGATGAAGATAGTAATCTTTATGGTGAGGCTGTGGACTTATTTTTTGAAAGATCAAAGGAACTAAAGAACAAAATTGATAATTATAGGGAACATCTAAGATATGTTAGCAGCGAAATAGCTAGCAAAATAGATAAGTCCAGGGAATTATATGATTATTATGTAGATAAGTGTGAAGAGGAAGATAGAGAGCTTAAGAAAAAGTGGAAGGAGAAATATGATTGATGCAGTACAGAGCAAAATCAAGTATGGATTCAGATATAGAGAAAGTTAAAAAAGCCCATGAATTATTAGTAGAGTCAGATAGTGCATTAAGTGAGTTAGTTTCTAGTATTAGGGGAGATCAGTTTAATTGGAGTGGTAAGAATAAGGAAGCTGTAATTAGTTTATTAGACCTTTGCAGCGAACTTAGTAAAAATCTTATACCAGTAGCAGAAAAGAATTGTAATTCAATGGAGAAATTCTATGAAAAAGCTAGTGATTTCATGAGTAGTTCAGAAATAATTAGCCCATGGAGGTAAGAACATGATTTCAGTAAATGAACTATATTATCTAAATAGAGCATTAGATGGTAAAAACATCTATGGGATTACACCTTATAATGGTGAGAAGTTAGAACTGTTTGGTGCATCAAAAATAAAAGAAAACCTAATAAAAGAAAAGATACTTAATAAAGATGGTTCTATTAATGATCTATCTTTTCTTATACTTAGAAATCTAGAGAAATATAAAAAAGCTAAAGATTATATTTGGATAAATGATTTAGTTATGGCTATGGATAAAAGTAATTTTCTAATATATTTCAAGCCAGAAGAGGATGGTAGAGTGTTATTTAAGAAGACAACTAAAGAAGCCATGATATTTAATATAGTAAAACAATACGAATTTCTATGGGGAAACAAAGAAGAGGTGGAACATTCAATAGATATTCCTATAAAGAATTTTTTCCAAGATAAAGGGCTGGTCAAAGATAGTAAAGATATTTTATACATTCAAAAAGTGAATAAAGGAAAGATCATTTCAAGTAATGCTTACTACATTGAGGAGAACAATTTATTTAAATATGATTTTTTAAAAGAGAAAGCAATCATTGTTAATCCATTGGAAGTAAGAAAAGAAATACTAAAGCTATATAACATGGAGGTGAGTTAGAGAGATGGCAGATCACATAGAAGTAGGCAATGACTTGTTTATAGTTATAAATAAAATTATGATTATAGCTCAAAGTTATAATGATGCTCTTCAAATGTATGATGAAGGGATGAAGAGTTTTTTAGATGGAGGAAATGGCTATCTTGGAAAGACTAAAGAAAATTTAGAGCAGTTTAATAACGGTTTAAATGGACAATTAGTTAGTTTAGTTAATTACCTTCAAATTACAGCTTCATATGTTTATAGTATATTACAAAAATTTGCAGAAGAAGATGAAAAATTAGCTCAAGTCTTGAAAATGATAGCAGAGGAGAGAAAATAATGAGGGATTTTTCAATAGATGAACAAATAAGTTCAAGATGTTCAAATGCTGAATATGCTTTAAATAATTGTGGTAGAAATTTATATGAGGCAAATAGAGTAGCAAAAGAAGCAGTAGAATTATTAATAGTGATGGTGGACTTGGATACATAGATTATTCTCCTCTCGATAATGAGATTAATGAACTTTTTAATTGGTCTCAAAGGTATACAGTTTTTAAAGGGCTGTGCGGATACTATGATAGCAGTGTCGACAGTGACTTTTTCTCAGAGCAGGAAGATGCCTTGGAAGACTTGGGACTTATAAGGATTGAAGATATATCTGTAAAAAATAACTTAGGAATAGAAGAATCTGGAGTAACAGAAGAAGGTTATGAATACACAAGAGAAAAGGCAGGGTTAACTTTTCAAGATTTACTTACGTACGAAGGCGTATCAGATGTTATGAAAAAGCAATATGAAGAATACAAGGAAAATGCTAAAAATAATAATGAAGAATATATCGATGAGTATGGTAAGTATCTAAAACAAACTATAGAAGGTGCAGATGTAACTTATGAAAAGGCATGGGAAAAGTGGGTATCCCTTGGTCTTGATGTAATCCCAATAGTAGGAGATGCTAAGGGATTGGTTGAAGCTGTTATAGGAATGGATTTAATAACCCAAAGAAAGTTATCAGATGCAGAGAGAGCTTTAAGTGCATTGTCAGCAATACCTCTAGTAGGAGATGGAGCTGTGCTAATAAAGGTAGGAAGTAAATATGGTGCTAAGGAATTACTTAAGGTTTCGGGAAAGGAACTTATAAGAAATGTAGGCGCCATGGGGACAGGCTATATTTCTATGGAAGCAGCAGAAAAAGCAGGATTGCCACCATGGGTAGGGCTACTTGCCTACCAGGGAACTAGAATTAGTGCTATGGGAGTATCGAAATATGGCGGTACAGTTTCTGCTAGAGTTAAGGGAGTTGAAAGTGGTGGCTTTTTAGACAACATGAGGATAGAAACTCCAGATGCTTATAAAACTTTTATGAAGAACCTACAAGAAGGAACTAAGGACAAAAGCTTAAGATTAAGCAGCCTTGGAGCAGGAGAATTTGAAAGGATTTATAGAAGTAACGAGAACTTGAGAAAGATAGTAACTGAGGTTGATAATCTTGGGTTAACTGCTGAGGAATCGAAGAGAGTTAGGGCTATTTTAGATAGTGGAGATAAGGAAACTATAGAAAACTTAGCGCAAGTTGTTGTAAAATATAAGGGAGATAAGGACAGGATTCTTGGGTTTGTTGATGCGAAGGGTGCAAGGATTGCTGTAATAGGTAAAACTGGTGAAGGAATACCTTTAGAAGAAGTAAAGCCATATGTACTTAAACAGATATATCCTGATGATAATGGGGCATATGGGTATTTGCCAAATGAAGGCACTGCATATCATAAACCAGAATATGATTTTACTGATGTAGATTGGGCAAAAGGAATGCAAAATGTTAGAAGGGATTATCTTGAAGCATCTAAACAATTAGAAATTGATATTGAGAGAATGTCTTCAGAAGGATTTTCTAAAGAAGATATAGCAAAACATGTTGTTGATGCACGTAATCAACAGAAAGTTACAGCTAGAGCAAATATGAGAGTAGAAGAGAGAGCAGGATTAGAAGCTAGAAATATTAAAAAGTATGGGAATCCAATAGGACCGACTGTTGAAGGTATGTTTAATAGGATGAAAGAAAACTATATAGATAAAGGGATGTTTACATCTGATGAACAAATATGGGAAATTATAATTCAAAAGTCAATGGTAAAAGATGATGTAATAAATACATTATTAGGATTAATACATTAGGAGGGATTAGTATTGATTATATTAAGGAATTATTCTAAGATAGATACTTGCATTCAAATAGATAATTTAAGATATACAGTAGTTGAAAAAACAGGTGATATACGTCAAGGTGTAGGTGGATTTAGTGAGGATGGTGAACTATTAGGGTTATATATTGATGATGATAAATTGTATTTTCAATATAATGATAAGAGTTATGAAACTAAGCCAGATGAAATAAATTGCACAAATGAAATGTTAGAAGATGGTAGGCGTGATTTTAGAGTGAAAATAAAGGGAATCCTTGTTTGTAATATTAAATATAAACCATATATAAGTCCATTTGTTTTGACCTTCGGAGATGATGAAGATGAATTTGATTTTTTACTTTATTTAAGTAATTTAATGACAGATGAAAATTCTATTATAAATTTTATTAAGGGCATAAACAATTTAAATCAATATTACTCAAATAGCTAAGAAAGAGAAGTTCTATTTTTGTAAATAGTTTTTATAGAGCAATGAGAAGTTGAAATGAATCAGCTGAAATTAAGTAGGCTGATTTATTAATTTTAGCATCTAAATCAATATATACAATTGATACAGAAGCATTAGTAACAAGAAGCTATGGTGGAACAACAATCGATGATGTAAATACGGCTCAAATGTTCTAGGACTTAATGAAAATAATGCATGGAAATTCTCAATATTGTTTTTTAGATGATGGTTTTGTAATTTATGAAGTATCAAGAGGGAGTGAAACAGAAAAAATTGTTGCTATTAGATATAGTAATCAATGGTGGAAGATGAGATAGATGAAGGGAAATGGACAATTTGCTGTATATAAAGGGATAGAATATAAATGTTGTTTTGAAAATAATGGAGTGGTTTGTCTATTAAGTGAAATACCAACAGAAGGCTTTGTTGATTTTATGGGAACTTATTCTAAAGATGTTGTGAGAGAAGAGTGTTCTAAAATATACAAAAAGACATTGTGTTTCAAATATAATAATGATAGGTTTCTTATTAGAAAAGAAGATAATGATAAGGTTTTACTTGAAACAGGACCAAGATCTTATGATTTAATTAGCTTAGGATTTGAGCGTGTTCTTAAGGATACATTCCAAAAGTGGGTATCATTGAGTGAAGGCGAAAAATATTGGGCAGTTTATGATTATAAGGTTTGATTTCAATTAAATTAAATGATAGTAATTATAAATATGAAGGATTTAGAGAATAGCATTGAAATTGTGAAGAGCTTAATCTGATAGATGGAGCTGAATTTCATGAAGTAGTTGACGGGATCGATAAGATAGTTGGAATATTTGACGATGATATTGTTAAATTTATGCCAATGAAATAAGGAGGAAGCAATGATTAAAAATGGTAACTTTTGTTTGATTAATAGTATTGAGTATGAATTTAGTAGTGATATGAAAGGCAATTGTAAAATACGTACTATAGATAAATCAAAGATAGATGAAAGTTTTACAGATAAATATAATTGCGGTATATTTACCAAAAAGGTAAATAGAAGTGATATACAAGAAATTTATAGTTGCAATACAATTGCAAAGATAGGAAACGTAAGTGTACATGTTGATAAAGAATTAGATAATTCATATCTTGTTGGAACAGGTAGTCCTGAAGTAGCAAAACAATTAGGATTACATATGGTTGATAAATATTATTATGAAGGGGAAATTCCTAAAAAAGATGCAATTATCAGTATTGAAAAAACAGAAATATATTAGGTAAATAAATTTATTAAGAGTTAGCGTAAAAAATGTTAACTCTTTTTTCTTGTTTTTTAAAAATAAATATCCCAACAAATAGACGTAATAATTTTGGGTTAAGCGGCTAAGGAAAAAGACTTAGAGCTGTTTTAGATAGTGGAGATAAGGAAAGTATATCTAAAAAATCACAATTGCTGTAAAATATAAGGGAGATAAGGACAGGATTCTTGGGTTTGCTTATGAGGCAGCAGGTGATATTAAGGTGATTAGTATACCTAATGCAAAAGAAATAATTTCTGAAAGAGTTACTGGATTAGATTTAAATGAACATCCGTTAACTAATAAGCAGTTAAGTTCAAAGAAAATGTCAGAAATTAAAAGTAAAATAGATAATAGAACAGCAACTAAAGCAGAATATGAAGCATATAAGTGGAATAAAAGATTTTCAGTTAGAAGACGTGAAGGGGTTAAACAATTCTGGAATCAAGAAAGGGAAAGAATAATAAATGGAGAAAGCACTACGCGTAATTGGACAACAGAACAAATTGAAAATATTCTAAATGGTAGAACTCCTAAATATGATGGGAAGTCTATTCAAGGACATCATTCGTATAGTGCATCAAAATATCCTCATTTAGCAGATAGAGGTGAAATAATATATCCAGTTACGACAAATGAACATTTAAATGGATGGCATGGAGGAAATTTTAAAAATAGCAGACCTGGAGAGCCTATAATTGATAGAAATGATTTTTAATAGGAGGGAAATAAGTGGATAATATAGGAATTAAAATAAAAAGCAATGATAAAATAGCAAAATGTATTAGTAGTATAAGAAAATATACCAATTTATCAATAGGTGAGATTAAAGATAAAATAACTAATAATGAGTATGTAATGGTATGTGGGTACACAGATGAAGATGGAATAAAAAAAATAGTAAAAGCATATAAAGAAATTATAAGTTTAGGAGTTAATGTGGAGATATACGAACATGATAGAGTTACTACAATAGATTTTCTAATGAACTTAATAGATATGTATGGTGATATTGCAAGAGATATGCAAGAAATAGATGATTTAATGTATGATGAGGACTAATAGTTACTATGAGCAAACAATTTGATAAAGGCGATATGCGATGAGTATAATATGAATAAGATTTAATGAATCAGCTGAAATTTAAGTAGGCTGGTTCATTATTTTTTAGTAGCTAATACATTCTATAAATGTATGATTCAAAAAATATATAAAAAGCAGAGATAACATATAAGAATATTTAAAAATAAAGTTCCTACATATAGACATATATAAGCAAGTTTATAATGTAGAAACTTTATTATATTTTAGCCTATGTAAAGAGTTAAAGCGATAGGAAATGTCTATTTGTTATTAAGATAATTATAAATTAGTTTGGCAGGTGGAAGAGTCAAATCAGTAAGAATATGGGATACTGATATAATTTCACGAACAGGTAAATCTGCCATTGGTGCTAAAGCATGTTCAAATAGTAGTAAACGTCCAGGGCCAGTCCATGCTTCTTTTATTTTAATCTCTGTAATTTCCGCAGAAACAAGTTCACAAATTCTTGGCTTTCCATCATAACCTGGGATTATTTTTAGCATAAAATTTGGTTTGCAAATTTGTTTTTTTGCTTCATCAAAATCAAGGGGTTTATGCTTATAACCCATTGTTGCAATTGCAATTTGTAAAGAACCATATTTTAACGAGCCTACCAAAGTATCTGAATCAACAAATAATTTTGGTGAACCAAGTTTTTTGGGATAAGCGCTCATTTCCCTACCTACAGCAATAGCAGGTTCATTATCTAGGTACATGCAATGAAGATAATCACCTTTCTGACCATTAAATGTCACCGGTATTGCTTGACCGCATTCTGTATATGAACCAAGTCCTGTAGTATCTGGCATTGCCATCATTTCAAATTTAACTAAGGGTTCTTCTATTTTTAATGGTTCAGGTACTATCTTTTTTAATGCTTCTAAATCGGTTCGATATATAATGTTTAAATATTCACGATTGTGAAATTTGTATGGACCTGTAGGAAACGCTGGAGCTCCTAGTGGGGTAGTAATTTGTTTTAATACTTCAGATTCTAACATATATGATCCATCCTTTCTTTATTAGTTAAATTAAGCATGTTTCTCCGTAGAGGTATAAATATAATAGTTAGTCAACATTACTTTTACATACTCTGGAATAATTAATTCTGCTTCTGTTAAAGATTGAACTTCATTAATAGTCGTTTCTTTATTAATTTCTTTTAGTAAAAGCCCTCTATCTGTAACTTCAATTACACAAAGTTCAGTAACTATTAAATTAACCTTTGATTTTGCAGTAAGTGGAAGCCTACACTTTTTTAGAATTTTAGGTTTTCCTTTACCAGTATGCTGCATCGCAACAATTACTTTCTTTGATCCTGTTACAAGATCCATAGCACCGCCCATTCCGGGAACTAGTTTACTTGGGATAATCCAATTTGATAAATTTCCGTGTTCATCAACTTCTAAGGCACCAAGTACAGTAACGTCAACATGACCTCCTCTGATTAGAGAAAAAGATGTTGAGCTATCTATAAATGAACCAGATTGTACTATCGTTGTATATTGTCCGCCAGCATCTGTGATATCATTGTCTTCGTTTCCTGGTGCTGGGGCGGAGCCCATTCCAACTATTCCGTTTTCAGATTCAATGAAAATTTCTTTGTCAGCTGGTATATAGTTAGCCACTAAAGTAGGAATACCAATTCCTAGATTTACAAGTTGTCCGGATTCTAATTCTTCAGCTACTCTTTTTGCTATAATTTCTTTTGCTAATTTTTTATCATTAATCATTTAGAATTCCTCCTTTTTAACAATATAATCAACTAGTGGAGCAGGGGTCATAATTATTTCAGGATTCAAAGTGCCGCTTTTTACAAGCTTTTCAGCTTCAACAACTACTTTGTCACAAGCCATTGCAATATAAGGGTTAAAGTTTTTGGTTGTTCCTTTATAAAATGTATTTCCACTTTCGTCTACTATACTTCCTTTTACTAAAGCTAGATCAGCTTTTAAAGGAGTTTCTAGCAAATACTCTTTTCCATTAACTGAAATTTTCTCTTTTCCATTTTCAACGATTGTACCAAGACCAGTTTGAGTTAATACGCCACCAAGTCCAGATCCAGCTGCACGTATTCTTTCAATAAGTGTACCTTGAGGGGAAAGTTCCACTTCAATTTCTTTTGATAACATCTTGTTTCCGGTTTCTGGATTCGTACCTATATGGGAAGCGATAACTTTTTTTACTTGATTATTTACAATTAACTTGCCTATTCCTCGATCAGGGAAACTAGTATCATTACAAATTATGGTTAAATCTTTTACATTTAAGTCAACTAATAAGTCGACTATGTCATCAGGAGTTCCACAGTCTAGAAAACCACCAATCATGATGCTCATTCCATCTTTAAAAATAGGTTTTAAATCATTGGGTTTAAATAGCTTATTCATGAGTACCTCCAATATATATTATTTTTTTATCCGGATAATTGTTATTAACTAGTATATTTGTATTATAATCCTTTTTGTGAATGAAATGTAATTTTTGAACAAAAAAGTTAGCTTTATTAAAATTAATGGTTTACTATATGTGAAATAATGTGATAAATTCATATAATTGGTTTTGGTTCAACAAAATAGCTAATAAAATAAAAATATGGACATAAACGCTTCAAAAATTATATTTGTGCAGTATAATTGGTATGGAAAATCCGCCTTAATTAGACAAAAAACCTTAATTATATAATGATATAGATAAAAATAATTAAGTATCTATACATAAAAATTGTACCTATAGATGGGTACAATTGAGATTTTTATATTCTTTTAAAAGAAATATTATTTATATTCTGACAATTTTTTGGGTTTAATCTTTTTTACTGCTATTTGTTAAAAAAATATCTATCTTATC
>NZ_JACSRA010000059.1 GCF_014836335.1 Clostridium cibarium | reverse complement strand
AAAGGAATATAGTGTAGGTAATTAGATAGTATTTATAGTAGTTTAAATATACTCTTATAATATATGTAATACTTGGAATAATAAATATATAGTTGTAATGATTATAGTGTTTATAGTAAACTAAGTGTAGAATAAAGTAGAATTATAGGAGTGTATATAGAACTATGGAAGTAGTAAAGGTAAAAACAGAAGGTGGAAAAGAAAGGTACTTTGTAGCAGATGATAATGGATTACCAATAGAGCCTATATTAAAGTTTATTAGGTTTAAGGATAACACCAATTATGCAAGAAATACTTTAAGAATGTATTGTCAGCATTTAAAACTATACTTTGAGTATCTACAACAAAGAGAGTTAGATTTTCAAAAAGTAACTATTGATGATTTAGCCTTATTTGTAAACTGGTTGCAAAATCCATATAAAAGTATGAAAGTAATTCCAGCGCATCAAGTAGAAACAGCAAGAAGTCCGAGGACAGTAAATATTGTTATAAATACTGTTTTAATGTTCTATGACTACATTTTAAGACATGAGGAATATAGCAATAATATATCGGATAGACTTAGAAAATTTGTATCTACTCCAAGTAGAAATTTTAAAGGATTTTTATACGGAATAGCTTATGAACAAAAGAAAGTTACAAGTAATATATTAAGGCTTAAAGTTCCAAAGTATAAACCTAAAACTTTAACTAAAGAAGAAATAACTATACTTATAAATACCTGCAATAACTTTCGAGATAAGTTCCTGCTAAATTTGTTATATGAAACTGGCATACGCATCGGCGAAGCCTTGTCATTATGGATTGAAGACTTTGATATAAGTGATATGGTAATTGACATTAAAGACCGAGGTGAACTTGAAAACTATGCTGAAATAAAGACAGTTTCAAGCCCTAGGAGAATAGATATATCCCAGAATTTAATCGATATGTTCATGGAATATGTAGCTGAATATCATACAGAAGAAGTTGAAACCAATCATGTATTTATAAAAGTACATGGTGCTAATAAATATAAACCTATGAATTATACTGATGTAGATAATTTATTTAGAACGTTAAAAAAAATAACGGGCATATATGTTACACCACATATGTTCAGACATAGCTCATTAACATTATTAAGAATGGCAGGGTGGCAACCAGAACTATTAAGAATAAGAGCAGGACATAAAAATATTTATACTACTTTAAACACTTATATACACCCCTCCGATGAAGAAATAACCGAAGAGTTCAATAGAACTCGACCTAATTTAGATTTGGATATTTACAACAAGGAGGATGAATAAAGTGAGAAATTTGCAAGAGATAAAAAGTAATCAACAAAGTAAGTATGATGAAATAATAACATATCTTGGCCAAGATAATGGATATTGGTTAGAAAATGACATTTGGGATATCGAATGTGGAGTTTTTAAAGTCGTTGAGTACAAGGTTAATAGTAAAAATATCAAATTTGATTTTATTAAAAATACAATTCTAAAGAATGAAATTAAATATTACATTGTATATTCCTTGAAAAATAATTATCTTTCGTTGAGCAAAGTGTTGAATGAACAACAATATGCTATTAAATACCTAATAAATTATATTGAAAAGTTTTGTTCTAATAAAAATAGTTTTAATGATATAGTAATTGAAAATTCTAAATGGAAATTATTTTTGGTTAATGAAGGATTAAACCTTAACAAAAAACAAGAAATTCATAATACTACTTATAAATGTATCCATAATGCGTTAGTAGATTTTATTAAAGATTTCTACGATGATAGAGAAGAAACTGAAAAAGATATATGGTATTCAAAGAATATTAAAGGTGTAAAGAAAAGTGCGACATCAGACAGGATAGCAACATCAATAAGGTTTATAGAAATTCCATTATATTATAGGGAAATAATTAAAAGATATTTTAGGACTATAATAACCAAAAAAAGTTGGGCTCATTGTGTTCAAATTTTAAACAAATTAAAGTTCTTCTTTAATTATTTTTATTCAAATGGATATACAGATAGTTTTATTGAAACTTTAAATAGAGATGATGTTGAAAAATATTTATACCATATAGGAAATGAAAGAAAAGAAAAAAATCCTACTGAAACAAGTAAATATATCTCTTATGTAAGAACATTTTTAGAATATATTCAAATGGCTCAATATGATAAAGCACCTAAAAAAGAAGTATCGTTTTTAATATTTCAAGATGATATTCCTAAAAGAGAATTAAATAAAGATGAAGTCAAGAAAGCTAAATTTATTCCAGAGCCTATTTTGAAACAATTAGATAATAATATTATGGACTTAGATAGATCACAATATATACCTATTTATATACTTCTTAGGGAAACAGGATGGCGTGGTACTGATATACTAAATCTCAGATATCATAATTGCTTAGAACAGATTTGGAATAGTAAAGAAGAGAAATATAATTATTATCTTTGTGGTGAAATAACTAAAACTGGCATAGCTGAACTTAAAATACCAATAAGAGATAAAGTTGCTGAAATGGTTCAAAAAGCTATTGATAAAGCTAAAGAATTGAGTACAGAAGAAAATAATCCTAAGAAGTATTTGTTTAATACTTATGAAGGGAAATTGAAAGGTAAACCGCTAGCGAAGCAAAACTTATTAGCAACCATCAAAAGACTCATTGAGCAAAAAGATATTAGAGATGTTAATAGTGAGTTATATCATTTTAGACTTCATTCATTAAGACATACAAGGGCTAAAGAATATGTTGAGCAAGGTATGGGAATAAGTATTATTCAACAAATTTTAGGTCATCAAAGCCTTCAAATGACTGTTCATTATACTACAGTAACAGAAAATACACTCTACGAGAAATGGAAGAATACAGAGGATTTAGAATTATTCAAAGTTGATACTACAACTAATGAACTTATCGAAGTGGATACTTCTTCTACAGAAGGTGAAAATCTTATTCGATATGAATATGTTAAAAAGAATTTAGATGCCGTAAGAGTACCTTTTGGAGTATGCTTTAAAGCCTCTAAATTACCTTGTAAGCAACAGATGAACCATTGCTTAACTTGTGCAAGTTTCTGCACCACAGTTGAGAATATACCTGAATATGAAGAAGAAATTGAAAAGGTTAAATCCCAAATAGAAATAAGTAATAGATGTGGTAGAGAACTTTGGGCAGAAAAGAATAAACAGTATTTAAATATATTGGAGCAAACATTAGAAAAAGTTAAAGAACATAAATTAGTTCATAAGAATAGCAAGTCAAGGGAGGATATAGTTTAATGGCTGATAACACTAAAGGATTAAAAGAATATGCTTTACAAAGGTCTAAAATGGCTTTAGATAAGGTTGATAAGGCTATTAGAGAACTCTCTTTGACTGAACAGAAAATTAACTTTAATAGTGTTTCACAACTTAGTGGAGTGTCTAAGACGTTCCTCTATAACAATCAGGAAATCAAAAAAAGAATTGAAGAACTTCGAGATAAGCAAGTAAGTAGAACTATAAATCAAAGAGCCAAATATGATAAAACTTCAAAATCAAAAGATATCATCATAATGGCTAAAGATAAAAAGATAAAAGAATTAGAAGAAGAAAATAAAAAACTCAAAGAACAATTAGAAGTTCTTAGAGGTAAGTTATATGAAAAATTATAGACTACATAAATTATATGTAGTCTATGTATAAAACAAGTGAAATAAAGACTTGTGTTGAGACATACACGAGATATTAAAAGGAGAAG
>NZ_JACSRA010000058.1 GCF_014836335.1 Clostridium cibarium | reverse complement strand
TCAAAAAACTTACTCTAAAAGAATTGCTGGTTTTTAACTTATTTATATCTGTTCAATTTTCAAAGACCATTTTCTTTGTCGCCCTCAAGCGACTTTCTTATCTTATCATCGTTTTTCATATCTGTCAATGTTTTTTTAAAATCACCATAACTTTTTTTATGTTAATCTAATTATTTCTAAACATGACGAACATCGAAATTTATAATATCATATAAGTTAGCACATATATTATAATAAAAATCAATTAATTAACAATTTCTCTATTAGAACGACAATTACTCACTTTTTCTCTTAAATTCGCATAAAGATACACATGGATTAGTTTATTATTCTATATCCTTATTAGTATAAATATGCTTGCTTATCATTTATTATCTTCTCTACAAATTATAAATTAACTATTTCTTTTTTTATATCCAATCTCTTCTAATATTATTAATGCAGTATCTTCAATAGCCCTTTGTGTAACATCAATAGTTTTACAACCTAACTTTCTTATTATTTTATCTGCAAAATCAAATTCTTCTAGCACCCTTGCATCACCTGCATATTCAATATCTGATGGTATCCTATGAAACTTATCTAATCTCCTCTTTCTAATTTCTATTAGCTGAAGCGGATTAATAGTTAATCCAAATATCTTCTTTTTATCTATTTTATATAACTCCTCAGGAACTCCCACCTCTGGCACTAGTGGTATATTTATTGCCTTTAGTCCTTTGTTAGCCAAATACATGCACAAAGGAGTTTTGGAAGTCCTAGATAATCCAACTAATATTACATCCGAGTTTTTTAATCCTCTGTAATCCTTACTATCATCATACTGCATGGCAAATTCCATAGCTTCTATCCTTTTAAAATATTCTTCGTCTGTACTCCACATAGCACCTGGATTATATTCAGGTACTTTATTTAGTAATGTAGCTGCAACATTTATTATTGGCCCAAGTACATTTATTACGAATATATTTTTCTCTATTGCCTTTTGTGTTAAATATTCTCTTACATTTACAGTTATTATTGTTGATATAATCATTGCCTTTTCACAATTATCAATAGCTTTCATTACATCTTCAACATCCTCGAGCGTTTTAATATATGGTAATCTTCTCACCTCAATATCTTCTTTGAACTGACTAGCAGCTGCTACTGCTACCTGATTTGAAGTTTCTCCTATAGAGTCTGATACGGCAAAAATAACTAACATTTTCATACCCTCCTTCATTCTATTTAATAAACTACTCTTTTATTATACCGCACATAACAAGGTATTAACCATTTTATAGTGAACTTTACTATCCTATGTGATAAACTTAATTTATAAAATAACTTATATTGGAGGAACTTATGAAACATATTAAACTATTAACTATCGGAGGACTTCCTCTGATGTGGGGTTTGTACTTTTTATTCGAATTATTCACTGGAAGAATTTCTGATCCATTAGCACTTATGACAAATATAATTTTGATTGCTATCTTCTTCTTGTTTGGTTACATAATTCATATTTATAGCCTAAAACATACAGATGGTTTACCATTTAAAAAGATACTTTTCCTATTTTGTATCCTAATGCTACTTGATCAAGGTATAAAAATCATCATTAAATTTTACTTTTTTAATAATAACATAGTTCTTATTAATGAAATGTTAAGTTTTAATCCTTTAATAAACACGCAAGGTTCTTGGTTAAATGCTCGTTTTGGAACTTCAGTAAGTTTTCCTATTTTAATTCTTGTAAATACAATAGCACTTTTCCTACTCTTAGAAATATATCGATATTTAACATCTAAAAGGAACTCTACTTTTTTTGGTGATTGCGCATTCATATTTCTATTTAGTGGAGCTCTATGTTCTCTTATTGACAAGATATTTTATGGTGGAAGCTTGGATTTTATAGGAATAAGTAATCTATTTGTTGCTGATATTAAAGATATTTATATAAATCTCGGATTATATTTTTTCATTCTTTCAACTTACTCTAGTGGATATTTAACAGGTTCAGATGATTCTACTATTAAAGATGATTTTATTGTCTTTAAGAAATTTGTAGTATTTGTTAGGAATGACTTAATTTCTATTTTAAAAAGATAGTTTTACCCATACCAAAGCACATAAAAAAAGGATTTTACATATGTAAAATCCTTTTTTTATATTAATGCTAAGCAAGTTCTTATTAGAGGTTCCTTCAATTGAAGTGACCCTTTGGTGGCTTACCGGGGAATCGAACCCCGGACACCTTGATTAAAAGTCAAGTGCTCTACCGACTGAGCTAGTAAACCATATTTACCTGGCAACGTCTTACTCTCCCACACAGTCTCCCATGCAGTACCATCAGCGCTGTAGAGCTTAACTTTCCTGTTCGGAATGGAAAGGAGTGTTTCCTCTACGCCATCATCACCAGATTTGTTTCTCAACAAGAACTAATTATATAGATAATATGCTCATAAGTCAATAACTTTTCTATAAAAAAATATTTTTTTAGTCAAAAGAAGACTAAATCAGTCTTCTTTTGATCTTTTTATTTTTCCAATTTTGCTATACATTCTTTAATAACGGTGCATGATTTATTAAACTTATTAATTTCTTCTTCTGACATATCAATTTCTACAATCTCTTTTATTCCATTACTATTTAATACAGCTGGCACTCCTGCATATATCCCAAACTGTCCATATTCTCCTTCTAGATATGCTGATACTGGTATTATCTTATTCTCATTGTACAAAATAGCCTTTATTATCGCCACTATCGCAGTCGCTATTCCATAATAAGTTGTTCCTTTTCTATTAAATACTTCCCAACCAGCTCTAGCAGTTTCTAACACTAATTTATCTAGGTCTACGTCCCCAAACCTATCTTTATTATCTTCAATTACCTTACTAAATGATTTTCCTCCAATGTATACATGTGACCATGGTACCATTTGTGAATCTCCATGTTCTCCCATTGAATATGCCTGAACACTTCTAGGATCAACATTTAATAGACTTCCAATAAAATTTTTTAATCTAGCTGAATCTAATGATGTACCTGTACCTATTACCTTGCTTTTAGGAAGTCCTGAAAGCTCTTTTACATAATGAGCTATTGCGTCAACAGGATTAGATACCACTATAAATTGCCCTTTAAATCCACTCTTCATTATTGGATCCACTATAGATTTAACAATCTTCGCTGATAATTCCAATGTATCCAATCTTGATTGTCCTTTTATTGGTGGGGCTCCTGCTGTTATTACTACTATATCAACATCTGCACATTCTTCATAGTTTCCTGTTTTAACTCTTGTATTTTTATTTAAATATTCAATACAATGATTGAGGTCCATAACTTCGCCTTTTGCCTTTTCCTCATTTATGTCAAGCATAAGAATGTCATCACAAACACCTTGAGTTATAAGACTAAATGCTGTACTTGATCCAACTAATCCAGTTCCTACTATTGCTACTTTTTTGTTTTTAAACGTCATAATGAACTCCTCCTGTTATACATTGCTTTATCTAAATAATATATTACCACACAACTACAATAATATATACAAAAAAGCCTTAGAAGAAATATATTTTAAGTTCTCCTAAGACTTTGCTTTCTATTCTATTTACTTGTTGTCTCTAATCCGTTAAACTTACTGTTTACTATGACAATATCAACCCTTCTATTAGCTGCTTTACCTGCTTCCGAATCATTTGATGCAATAGGTCTATATTCACCATATCCGACAGCTTGCAATCTATCTGGGCTTATTTTGCATTCATTTATAAAAATCTGCACTACATTTGTAGCCCTTGCTGAAGAAAGTTCCCAATTTGATTTATATAATTCGTTTTTAATTGCAACATTGTCAGTATGTCCCTCAACTCTTATATAATTTCCTATCTTATTTAATACTTTTGATATCTCAAGTATTTGTTTTTTATGATCAACTTTAACTTCAGCTTTCCCACTATCAAAAAAAATAGTATCTGTAAAACTTACTACAAGTCCTCTTTCCTCTGTTTTAGTAGAAATACTTCCTTGCAAACCTTCTTGAGCAATAAGTGCGTCTATCTGAGCCTTAATTGATTCCAATTTCTGTTCTTCAGTAATCTCCTTATTCTCATCATTCTGTGTCTCTTCAGCATTGGGGTCTCCATTTGTTGGATTACCTTCAATTACCCCTATATTCCCTGAATCAGACATATTAAATGCTTTGTGAAGTGAACTTGATATCTGTTGATATTTCGCTTTATCCACATTAGATGACGCATACAATATTACAAAAAGAGCCATTAGTAAAGTAATTAAATCTGAATATGTAAGTAACCATCTCTCACTATTCTCTTTCTTTTTCTCTTTCTTCCTCACTTCTACACCTACTTGTCATCTCTTAATAAATTTTCATTTCCGTCTTCTAAAAATCCTTCAAGCTTATTTACTAAAGTGTTAGGGTTTACTCCTTGCTGAATAAGCAATATTGCTTCGATTATCATTTCTTTTTCTATTACCTCTTGCTTATTTAACATTTTCAATTTATTTGCTATTGGTAACCATATAATATTGGCTGTAGCAATCCCATATAAAGTTGCCATAAATGCCGAAGCAATTTTAGGTCCTAGCAATGTTGGATCACTTAAATTTCCAACAACTAAAACAAGCCCCATAACTGTACCTATAATTCCCATGGTAGGCGCATAACCACCTGCAGCTGAGAAAATTTCCATTCCATCTTCATGCCTTTCCACCATTTGTTCCAATTTTGTTTTCATAATACTTTCAACCGTTGATTGCTCTATTCCATCTACAACGAATTGAAGTCCTTGCTTTATGAATGGATCCACATTACTTTCTGAAACTTCTGCTTCTATAGATAAAAGCCCCTCTTTTCTTGTTTTTGTTGATATTTCCTTAAAGTATAGTATGTTCTTTGCAATATTACTCTCTCTCTTTTGGAAAGCTATTTTTATTACTTTAGGGAATTTCTTAAGAACATTTCCAGGAAACGATACTGCTACTGCCCCAAACGTTCCTCCTAATATTATTAATGCTGCTGTTGGGTGAATTAAAGAAGTAACACTTCCACCGTCTATACTAAAACCTAAGATTAAAGAAAGAAAAGCTACTACTAACCCTCCCAATATTACAATATCCATTTTATCCCTCCTATGTATTCTCTTTTGCCTTGTACCACTTGTCTACTTTTAAAACATATAATTCCATTTACATCCATTATATATTTTATTATCGTACAAATTTTATTAATATTTAGCTTTTTTGCTAAAATTTATATATTTAAACCATACATTTTCTTAAAGTAGTACAACAAAAAAGGCTATTGAAAAATTCAATAACCTAAATCTTGGTGCGATATCAGGGGATCGAACCCGGGACACCCTGATTAAGAGTCAGGTGCTCTACCAACTGAGCTAATATCGCATATTACCTGGCAACGTCTTACTCTCCCACACAGTCTCCCATGCAGTACCATCAGCGCTGTAGAGCTTAACTTTCCTGT
>NZ_JACSRA010000057.1 GCF_014836335.1 Clostridium cibarium | reverse complement strand
ATTATATGTAGTCTATGTATAAAACAAGTGAAATAAAGACTTGTGTTGAGACATACACGAGATATTAAAAGGAGAAGAATATTAATGGAGTATTCATTCAGTATTATTGATCAAAATCAGGAAGATTTTAAAATAAATGTTCACATACATGATAAAGGCATAAGTATTTTTCAAGATATTTTATTAGCTAAATTTGATAGAAACATTGGTATGGCATTGCTTGATTTGAATTATATTCAAAAGGTAATTCCCAATGAAGGAATTAGACGAGATTTAGTGTCTAAATTGAAAATGTTTGTAAAACAATCAAGTGGAATGGAATAGAAATGAGAAAATACTTGTTTCCAATCAAGCAATTTGAATATAGTCAGTATTTACTCGAGGTATTTCTAGTAGAATGTGAGAAAGAACTATTAAACTCTGAAACCATTAAAGAAATACTTTATCCCAAAGATATAAAAAAGGAAACATGGAAAACTTTTTCTGATCAAATATTAAAGGATAATAAGAGAATATTAGATTATGTACAAAATCGTGATGGTATATATGCAATTCACATTAAAAGAAAAAAAACTGACGAATGGTTACTTAGATATATTGGTCAGAAAGGAAAGAATTCAAAGGATAGACTAAAGAGCCACCTTGTTACAAAGCATGATAAGACTGGATCTAAGCTAGAAAAAGTTCAGGAAAGTGTTGTGAATGGATGGAAAATAGGTGTCTCATTCATTGAAATTAATCCTGGTTCTATGAGATTGAGTGTAGAAGAATTATTAATTGAGAAAAATAGTATTCAACTAGAATGGAATAAGCGAAGTAAAAATAGGTGAAATTAAAAGAGAGCAATATAGCTCTCTCTTTTAATTATAGTTCGATTTTTTAGGATAAGGCTGAATAGAATGTTTCATGTTATCTTTCAACTGTAATTTATGTTTTTTACAATATCCGTTTATTCTCTCAATATATTGCACATTGTCAATTTTTTCTCGTTCTAACCAATAATCTAATTGATTAATTCTGATATAAGAATCATCAATGATATTTCTATACATATCTACTGTTTTGCTTAAAAATAATACATACCTATTTTTGGAGGGTCTGCGTTCTTTTGTTAAGGTGCTTCTATCTACATTACCTTTTGAAATAGTTCTATTATGTACAACTATGCCATCAGAATTTAAGTATACTGTTATCGGACTAGTCTTACCAGTATATAACCAATTTGTTGCTTGATATACAGTTCCTTCGTGACCATAATAAGGATCGCTAAATGAAACAAGCATTTTTATTTCATTTTTATTTTTCTTTAACCAAAGTATACTTTGTCCTATAAACCATGACTCGAAATTCTTATCTGTACAGTCCTTAACAAATAAACGTTGCAATTCATAATAGTCATTTTGGCCTAAATAGGGAATTATTGATTGAGCCATCTTGGGTTGTCCAGACATTCCATATACTATTACCCCTACTAGTTCATCAGTACTGTCAAATGACCCTAAACTTATACAACTGGCAGGGAATGTGTGAGAATAGTGATTTTTTACAATAAACTCTTTAGCCTCCGCTTTTGATATTAATTTAACTTGATATTTAGAAAATTGTTTTGAATATTTCATAGTACCACTCCTCTTTGATTTTTAAAGTTGAGGTATTTTAATAAGAGTGGTAACGGAAATCAAAAAATTAGATTGTTTTTTTTAACTTTTTCTAAAAGTTTTTTCTAAAGCAGATAGCTCATGAAATAGGATAAAAAATAAAAAACTCTAATAGCATTTTAGTTATTAGAGTAATTAGATAATATTGATAAAAGTGTAAATTATAAAAATTACGACTTTGGAAATTCTTTTTTAGATTCAACTTTCAACGAAAATTCTTTTGTTTTTTACTATTCGGAAAGTGTATTAATAGGTCTTTACATATGAATTCAAATTTATTAAATAAAGATTTTCTCACGTTAGAATACTTTATAGTCTCTAAAGCGTTATAACATAGAGGTAATATAATCATCCTTCCTTTTTAATTGTTCATATATATTTAGTCTGACATATAAAACAAAGGCATTAATGGGCATCGAGAAAAATATTAAGATATTTAATTTTCAGAGATGGGGTGAAAAGCATTTTTAGAAATGACTTTCTTATATAGAAGAATTAAAAAGAAATATGTATAGCGTATCTAGCAATTAACTGGATAATACGAATTAAAGAAACTAAATTTTATTTAATTAGTCTTAAACTACTATAAACTCAAATAATCAACTTTTCTAAAAATAACGGCTTTCTTTAATCAAATCTTTTTAGGATCTATAGTATATGTTTAATCCTTATGAATTAAAGTTTCTTTCAGGGGTATGTTTATAAAATATAAAAAAGTAAGCTAAGGATATTAACTTACTTTTTACAAAGAATTATAAGTATTTTGAAATTGGATTTTTCTCTTTTTCTTGCTCTATTAGATAGTTATAAAAATCTGCTTTTCTCATATCGCTTAATGCTAAACGTAATTTAACATATTTTATATTTTCTGCTGTTAAAAATATCGTGTCCTTTTCCATATCGGAAATTGGTAGAGTATTTTTAGTCAACTCTAAAGATTTAGGGGGGAGAGAAGGCTTATTTTTTTTATCTTCTTTCTGTAAGCAGCACGAACTGCAATAGGAACTAAACCCAGAGTCGTGTAGTTTTATCTCTGTATCTTTGTGGATATCTACCCAACTGCCGTCTTTTAGCAGTGCTATATCAAGCCATACTTTGCATTTATAACATTGTATTTGTAAGGTGCTTGTGTCATTAATGAACCTCAAAGAACTATACCGATTCTTAATCCATACAGGAAGTTGGATAGTTACATTATCTTCTAATAGTATATATTTTTTGGTTGCTGATAATTTTTGGATATCTAGATTTGAATTCATAGTAATCACTCCTTTAAATAAATTTTAGAATAAAATAAAAAGTCGGAACTTTATATTTTTTAACTTTTACATATATTACAGGAATACAATTTAAAAATTCAAGTTTAAATTGAAAAATATGATATTAGAATTAAGTCCAGATTGTGGTATTGAAATATTAATATGTGTAACTACCTGAATAGAAATTATGCAGTAAGTTGAGATTTTTAATATTCTCTGTTAGCTAAGGTATTAAATATATGTATGTTAAAATACCATAAATTGAATTATTGGATTGCCAATTGTATATTTAAGGAACTGAGTTCCACAAATATAAATAAGTCTAATACATACTTGTACAGTTGTGAGGAAAATTTAAGTTATTTTAAATTATTAAATAGAATTTATATGTGTGTTATATTCAAAACTTAAAATTTTTGAATATAACACACATATATTGTAAAAAATTCAATAATAATGTAAAAACCAATGTGGATTAGGTATTGAATGAAAGATAGAGTAAATTGCATAAAATGGCTTATAACCAGGTTTGAATATAATATTTTATAAATATATACTAATACTAACAAATAGAGATCGAATAAATAATAATTAAATTGTTATACATTTTTGGAAAGGGAAATAGTATTGATATTTAATTATAGAGGGTTAGGTGATAATTATTATTTTTAAGATAATATTGGCAATTATGGCAGGAGTATTAATGATTGATCTATTAAATTTTTTAATAGTAATAACTCATAATATTGTTCATAAAAATTACCTAATAGATAAAAATTTAATGAAAATGAGTGAATTGTATGATATATATAAGCGAATGTTAAAAGTGAGAGGAAGAACATATAAAGTTAAAGATTTTGATATATATGCGAATGTTTTTTCGTTTAAAAATATTGGTACTAGCATAAACAAGGAAGGAAACTGCTTTGGTTTAATTTATCTTATAAAGGGGATTTTTAACGATGAAATTCCTAAAAGAATTGTAAAAAACGGAAAGGAAATTTATGATATTACCTTTATTAATAAAAGTTTAAATGAATATAAGATTACCAATGAAATTGCTCAATTGGTTTATGATGATATTGACAATTGCACAAAGGAAAAAGAATGTACAGAAATAAGTTGTGATAAAGCCACTTTCTTATATCATGAAAATTTAATGGAACTATTAGAACCTGAAGAAATTTACAAGAGATTTTTTGACGATGATAGTGAAATGCTTACCCAGTATAAGATGAATGATGAAAATAATAATATAAGTGAAATATTAAAAGCTATAGAGTATTATCAAAATGAAATTGATAATCATAAGAGTAAATTTAAAATTTCATTTTCCTATCGTCAAATATTTAGAAATAAAATAGATGTTAAAGATTATTTTTATGCCACTTTGCAACTAGTGTTAAATAGAAATATTAAGTTTAGAAGTGTGAAATATATAAAAGATCAAATAATTAATAAAATTGATAACCATAAATTAGTTGTAGTTTTAATAAATAGTATGAAATTTGGTGGACATGCTATTCTAGCATATAAATATGAAATAATAGATGAAGATATAGTTAAAATATACATTTATGATTGTAACATGCCACTTTTTGACGAGAACTCTGAACTTAATACTGCTATTAACAAAGACATTATTAACAACACATATATATTGTTTGTAAAAGTGAAAGGAAAGTGGCAATACATTTATTGTCCAATAATTAATGGAAATTATATTTATGAAGGGAAGTATAATTCGTATGTACCAGATACGGAACTGGGAATTGTTGCGGATTAAGAAATACAGTTTATAAATACAGGGGAGGAAAATGAATACTGAACTAAAATATATTTTAGAATTAACATATGATGAATTATATTCCATAGAGAATTCTATTTTAATTGCAATACTTAAACTTAAGGAAGTTAAAGCAATGAATGAGTTTAAAATACATAAAAACAACTTGAAATATCAGCAAGTTGACAAGAATGAGGAATTAGTAAATAAAAATCAAATAATTGAAGAGTCCATATTAAATATTAGCAAAGAATTAGCTAATTTAGAAAAATTATCGGAAGGAATAAGAAGTATAAGAGAAAATACAAAAAAGAATCAGTAGATTTATAAAATTAAACTGAAATTCTATGGGTAAATTTATAAGAAGTTAGTGAAGCAATTAAATAATACATATAAATGATTTAAGTCTATGAAAGGAAGGGAAATATGAAAAAATCTGATATACTAATGAAAAACACAAAAGGAATAAAGAAAAATGATTATGAAGTATTAAAAAGGAAAGTAGAAGAACTAATAAAACTGTTTAAGAAGAATTGTTACTGAACAAATAATTAATTTTAAACATTTTAATACGGTTAGTGATGGAGATATTTTATATTGAATTTAAAACCCTAGAAATTATAGAGTATTAAAATATTTAGTTTGTATACTTATGAAAACAAAGTTTTTCTCAATATAGAATAATAGACATATGTAAGTTTATAAGACGAATTACCTATTGAGGAGGATATCATAATGGGATTATCTATACGATCTTCTGAAACAGCAAGATGCTTTATGAGGGAACGTGATATTGAAAATGCTCAAAGATTATATTTAAAAGGATGGGAAAAGTCGTTAATCTTAGAAGCTACAGAACTTACAGAGGATGAATTTGAAAAGGAAGTTCTTCAGAAATATTCTGAGAGCAAAAAAATAGCAGCTATTAAAGTGGCTCAGAAACTATATCTTTATGGCATGGAAGATAAAAAATAATGGAAGTAACAGAACTTACAGAAATGGAATTTAGAAATCAGGTTATAAATTTATGTTGTGGAATGCTATCTACTGATAAAGATAATCGCTAGAATATCAAAGTGTTCGTACTACCGATTTAATAATGATATAGAAAATTAAGAGTTTTGAATAAACATAGGAACAATAAAAACCGTAGTGCTAGGGGTGGTTTTTATTGTTCCTAGGGAATGTAGATAGATTTGTGTAAAACAAATCTACTACATTCTTTTTTTGTATTGTTTGATGGTAGATTTGGAAT
>NZ_JACSRA010000056.1 GCF_014836335.1 Clostridium cibarium | reverse complement strand
ATTTTTAGTTTAGTATTTATAAATTTTCAAAGAAAAAAGGTATATTTCGTGTAGCTCTACGCGAAATATACCTTTTTATACTTGATTTATTTGGCTATTTATTACATAATATATATATAATAACAAATAATACTAATTAAAGGGGAATATTGAGAGCAAAATGAATATTGAAGACGAAATAGAACACACAGTAGTAAACGAAGTTTTTAAACTATTTAAAGAAAAGAAATTTAAAGAAGCTAAAGATTTACTATATGAAATATACTTAAATAATTATGAGAATTTAATCGATCTATCTATAAAACGTTTACTAATACATAATTTAGCCTGGGCAGAAAATTGTCTTGGAGAAATTAGCAATGCTGAACAATATATATTACAAATTAAAAGTGAAATAGAAGATGATCCTGATTATATAAATAACAATCTGTTTGATTATTGTTTAATTTTAAATCTTTATTGTGAGATATTCAAAGATGAACTTAGTATTGATGAATATAAAGAAATTAATCTTTTTGTCTCTAATTATCATCATGAAAATGGAAGTATGGGAAGAGAATATATTGCATTAACAAATGTATATAAAGTGACCCAAAAGTGGGACGATATAATTTCATTGCTTTTAAACTTAAAAAAACATAATGCAAATGAATATTTTATAAATGAAATATTAAGAGAACTAGAAAAAAATAATATAGAAGCTTTTGATAAAGCATATTGTTTATTGAATGGAGGTGAGATTTATGTTTAATTTTTTAACAAGCTTATTAACTTATTTCCCAAGTGCAGTAGATATGTGGGGCTAAAAAATGTAATTAGATACTAATGTCCAAAGGATTAAATAATTAAATTTATTTAATCCTTTTTATTTTCCATTCATCCTACTTAAATGGGGTATATGTATATATATACATATACCCCATTATCTATGTGGTAACAAAAACTATATAAGCTATTTATTTAACTATATTTCGATAGCGGGAATTTTATTTTTATTAAAAATTAAAACATTCCCACCAATATTCCCACCCTTATACATTTAAAATAACATTAACATTTTTAGAATTAACCATTTCTTTTTAAAAATGAGAATGCCCTCTTTTTATTTTCTTTGTTCCCACGAATTTTTTCTGTAAGTTTCATTATCTTTTCTTCATGGCTTGAAATTCTATCTTTAATTATCTTTTGTGTTTTAATATTATCCTCTATTTTTTTAGCCGATTCTAAGGTTGTATTTAATATAAATTCAGTCATATTCAACCCTTTAACTTTAGCAATCTTTCTGAGAAACTCTTTTTCTTCTTTAGTTAGACGAACCTTGATTTCTGCGTCCTTCAAAGCAATTTGTTCCCCTTTCTAAAAATAGTATTGCCACGATATTCCTTTATCTTCCTACAACTATTGTATCATGTTCCCCTTATTATTTTCTATGTTCCCCTGTAGCTTTTAATTTCTTAGCCTACCGCACTATCATTTGGTGCTACAGCCTTACATCATAACTCTGACAAGCTACGTTACGATTCCAGTTGGTCTACTTCTCTTTTTTATTACTATTTAGGCAAGTACAAATAGTAAAAACTTTAAATTAAGTATTGAACTTTAAAGAAGTTCAGCTACACTACTGGGCGGTGTGGACACGTTTTTGGGTATAGTTAGTCCTAAGAAATTTAAGACTAAACAAAATACTACTGTTCTCTGATTTGTATCTTCGTAATATTACCCTATTTGTCCATTCAAATAACCCTTCTCATTTGCTCCATGCCCACAAATAATATACAAACTATGTATTGGTTAAGTTGTCGTACTTCCGTACCATGAACCCTCCTACTAATATTTATAGTGGTTAGTTAATCCACTTGACGAACCATTCTCATATATAGGGCAATGAGAATAATCCGAGCCTTCTTTCGTATCGGTGGCTAACCATAGATTATTTATACTGTTTTTCTATGTTCCAGTGCCAGTAGGGCTTGTCTTATTTAATTTTAGGTATTAAAAAAAGCCTTTTGAGTAAGTGTGATACATACTCAAAAGACTATTGAAATTCGTTCTTTTATCAGTTATACTTTATTCATAACTTGAATAAAGTATATTTATAAAGTAACTATGTTACTTTATTTAAAAGAAGTTCTTTTCTAACGGCTTTGAAAGTGTTCGTTGCACTTACGAAGTTTGGCTTAATCTTAAATTTCTCAGGTTTATGATTAAGAGTTGAATAAGGACTTTTTTTATATTTAATTTTCCAATTAATGATTTTATTTTAACCTTTATTTTCTTATTTTACAACTTTTATTTTGCAAACACCTTATAAGCAAGAATCATCATGATAATTGGCATTACTAATAAATCAGCTATAATCAAGAAATCTAGCCATTTCCAACGGTCAAAGAAACTTTTATATCTATCATTAGTTCTTTTTTTATTTTCTTCACAATCTGATATAAACTTCTCTGTTTCTTCTCTTACCTTGTCAGCCTTTTGGTTTAAGCCTTTTTCTGTAGTTTCTAATACTTTATTCGCCTTATCTATCAAAGTCAAAATCTCGG
The DNA here is from genome assembly GCF_014836335.1 of Clostridium cibarium. Classification (GTDB taxonomy): domain Bacteria; phylum Bacillota; class Clostridia; order Clostridiales; family Clostridiaceae; genus Clostridium; species Clostridium cibarium. The sequence goes on along the minus strand of NZ_JACSRA010000056.1, from coordinate 3,627 downwards.
CTTTGTGACTGTCTGTGAACCCCTTTAGAGATTCCTCCATTTTCTCGTTCAGTAGATTGTTGCTTTCCTTCAACTGCTTTACTTGGCTCTTCATATTCTCCAGTTGCTCTATCTGCTCTTTCTTTAACTCCTTGAACTTTTCGTTGTATTTCTCCAATGACATCATTACTAGGCTGTTCTGATATTCTATTTCCTTCACCTTTGACATTATCTCCAATTGCTGACCAATCGACATTTGGGGCGTTTCCTCTGCTTGTTTCTCCTGTATTAATTGATTTCTCTTTTCTAGTAAACTCATTTAATAATTCCTCCTTATCATAATTAGCACCTAATTTACTCCCTCTTATGCTCTGTGTCCTTTCGGGGTGCTTGTAGCTTATAGTTTTGTTGGTTACTCTTGAATCGATGTTAAAATTGATTTTAAGGCACTTCTGAAACTCTTCAAGATTATTAGCTTTACCTTTAGCAAAACTAATACATTCTTTTAACTCACCTTTCCAAGTGGTTTCCCCTCTCAATTCTTTTCTAAGTTCTCCACTCGTTAACCTTTCTTTTGCTCGATGATCTAAATCTAAAGTCTTTAAATTTTCCCTCTCACAAATCCTATTACTTTCTCTTTTTATATCCCATAAACTTTTATTACTTGCATTGTACTTCAATCCATTCTCAAAGCTAACACTATTAACTATGAAATGGTTATGTATATGCTCTTTGTCTTTATGAGTTACAACTAGTACCTCATGCCCCTTGAATTGATTCTCTGCAAGTTCCTTGCCTAATTCATGAGCCTTTTCTGGTGTTATATTATCCTTGGGGTCAAAGCTCTGTATCACATGATGATATTTAACTCCATTGTTTTTATCATATAATTCCTTAGTTGCATTAAACTCATTGACCATATTATCAGCATTACAATTCAATCCACTAATTAATTTTTCCTCGGTCTTTTCTTCTTGAGTTAAGTAATTATAGATTTTTTTGGGAGTTGCCTTTGAAGCAATTCTTTTTATAACCGCCATTATTCATTCACCTTCTTTAATGCATGAAGAACTTCCCTCCAAACATAATCAAGTTCAGTTTTCATACTTGATAATTCATCTATATTTTTTACTTCTCCAGTATTAACTTTTTTAGTTATTTGGTTCAAATTATTACCTAACCTTTTTAATTCCAAAACTAATTCTTTCATGTCATCAATAACAAAAATGTCTTTTTCTAAAATACATTTTCTTAAATATTCACTTTGAGTCAATTTTGATTTTTGAAAATTCTTTTGGAATTGTTCAAATTCAGATTCACTCAATCGAAAATTAATTTGTTTTCCTCTGTTTCTTTCTGTCAATTTTCTCATATCCTTTCGCTGAATTTTGAAGTTTTTAACTTCAAAAAAGGGGTGGTCTTGGAGGGGGTTCCCCTCTAAGCGAGATGTGTTTGTTGCCTTTTGGCTATACAAACACGCATCTCGCTCTCTTACTATAAGGTCAGTATATACCTATGTTTTGGTTTTTGCAATGGGTGAGAAAATTTATGTTTTGGGGTAACGACTTAGTCAAAAATAAGGAGTGAATTGTAAAGGGGAAAAGAACTAAATTAATTTCATTCCATTTATGGATCTTGAAATTAATTTAGTCCTTTTGCGTAGCCTTGCCCCTTTTCAAGAGAGGAATTGTTTTTATCATGTTCCCCCTCCAAAACATAAACTTTATTTTGCTAAATTAATGGATTTTTTGACTAACTAAAATATATCCCCAATTTTGGATAGCTATATTTTAACAGTATCAATCCTAATGCCTCTATTAGCAATTCTAAGCATTTTTAACCCCTTTGTGATATTGAAAATCGCTCTAACACATAAAACTTCTTATATCTCCTCTGTAGTACCTTAAATTTCATCCCACTTTTCTCTCATTTCGCTAAAAAATACTTTAGCAAAATACAGAACAATATTGTGATTTTGAAGTAAAGCATGGAATAATATGATATCTGTTACACAAAATATATCTGAAGGGTGGTTGTGTGATGAAGAAATTTACTATTTCATGCTTAATTTTTTTATGTCTATCATTCAATATAATTGGAGTAAATACATTAGCCGTAACTCCAAGTAATGTTTTAAAACAAGGCGTTTATACATTATCTGATTTGAATGTTTCAACAGATAATCTTTATGATATTACAAATATTTCTCAAAACGAAGATGCGTATATACTTATCTTTAATGAAAACTTTGTTATAATGCAGTCCTTGCGATTGTCACCTAGCATAAAAAGTTTTAATTTAGTACCTTTGAAACCAAACTACCAGCTTGTAGTTCTTGGTAAATCAGAAGTATATATAAATCCAAGATCAGTTAAATAGTTATTTGGATTGCTCTAATTTCGCTAAATGTTATTTTATCAAAATACAAAAAGCCACTGATCTGCATACAGTGGCTTTTAAAATACGTTAAATTTTACTTTAGTGAATACTAAAACTAAATAATTTAAAATTATTTGGTTTGTGCTATTTTTTTATATATAAACTAATGTATTGCCTTTTTGACATACTTCTTGCCAGTTCCTTCAACACTTGTAATGGTAATTAGTGCATTTTCATCGAAATCATTCACAATATTTTTTAATTTCGCTATTTCAAGTCTTGATAAAACAACATATATAACTTCTGTTTCATCACCACTATAAGCACCTTTTCCATTTAATAGAGTGATTCCTCTACCAAGTCTATTTATTATTGCATTAGAAATATCACTATTCTTATCAGAAACAATAATTACCGCCTTTGATTCTTCAAGACCTTCAACAGTTATATCTATAGCTTTAAATGCAATAAAATATGCTATTAAAGAATACATAGCTCTATCCCAACTAAATACAAAACCTGAAATTCCCAATATGAAGAAATTAATAAACATAACTATTTCCCCAATAGAAAATGCACTTTTTTTCTCAAGAATAATAGCAATAATTTCAGTTCCATCTAAAGAACCACCATTCCGTATAATTAAGCCTATCCCTACACCTAATATAATGCCTCCAAATATAGTTGCTAGAAGTGTATCTTGTGTTATACCTGGAACAGGATGAAATAATGTCACAAAAATTGAAAAACATATTACTGAAAATATAGTGGAAAGGGCAAAAGTCTTACCTATTTGTTTATACCCTATAATTACAAAAGGTAAATTTAATATGAAGATAAATATCCCTAATTGAATACTGGTTAAATGACTTGCCATTATTGATATTCCAGTTATTCCACCATCAATTATATTATTAGGTATTAAAAATATTTCAAGCCCCATTGCTGCTAAAATTGAACCTATTACCATAAAGAAAATCCTACTAAAGTAAATTAAAATATAGTTGTTTTTTTTGGTCATTTAATTCCCCCTTACTTAAATAATATATTTCATACATAGCTTAATATTGATATCATAATTATAACATAGTTTTAAATACTATATTCACATCATTCAAATACCGTAACTAGTAGAATTTTATTTTTTGAATTTCGCTAAATGATATTTTTGCGAAGTCTATAATTTTAACGGTTTTATGCCATTTGTAAGGTATGAAAATCAGATTTTTAGTTTAGTATTTATAAATTTTCAAAGAAAAAAGGTATATT
>NZ_JACSRA010000055.1 GCF_014836335.1 Clostridium cibarium | reverse complement strand
AAAGCTACTGAAAAATTAAAAGAACTAAGTAAACCAGTTGAAAAAATCATAAAAAGTAAAAGCTTTGATATGGAAAGGTAAAAGATCTAAGACTGATAAAACTAGTTTTTAAGTACCTTGTAAATCACTTAAAAATATAAATGCTCTTGCTACTTTAAAATTTCTTTAACCTTTCTCAAATTAGCTTATATCCTATATTTCTTTAAATGTGAAACTAGGTATTGCAAAGTAATTTTTTATATTAAATTCCTTTGCAATACCCTACGGAATACCTAGTTACTATACAGATACTTTACATATTAATATCTTATTTTATACATAAACTATCTTATACGTAAAGTATAAGATCTTATTGTTTACATATAGTATCTTATTAATTACATATCTTTTGGAAAAATTACATTCGGGTATTAGGGGTACACTCCTAACAAGTCTTGCATTTTGTATTACAAATGCGTATCTTGCCAACATATAAAATTCATTTATCGTATCATAACTCCGTAAGTTGTATTACAATTCCAGTTGATCTACATATCTCCTTACTTTCTTTTTTTACTTCTATTCCTTCAAATAATTTTTTTATTTTTTAAGTAATACTTGCAAGTATCAACCGAAGGTGTAGAATACAAGGGCAACTAAAGGAGCCGAACTGGACGCAGTTATTCCCTTACAAATAGTCATACATATGACTATCAGTAAGGAATTAACTGCGTCCAGTTTAGAATACAAGGTTTAACCTCAGTCGCCTTCACTATCTACACCTTATCTGTTACGTGCATTAACACCCACAAGCTTTCTACATTACGGTTCTATCCTAATGCGTTATTCTTCTCATGGTTCCCGATACCCTAGTATCCTAGAACTCCCACACCTGACCTTTACGTTGTCATCACGCTCTTTCCCGTACACCCAAAGATAAGGATTAGGTATATTGTACGGAGGTTCACTTTCTGCATTGGCTGAACTCACCTATCTTCTTCTTTCAAGTGGTTTTATGGCTTGTCCCACTACATACCATATAGGTGGTATGTGACCTTTTAAAAAATCAAAAAAGCCTTTTAAGTTGGTATTTACCATACTTAAAAGGCTTGAAATTCTATCTTCTATCGGTTATAATTTACTAATAAAACTAGTAAACTTAAAAGTAACTTTTGTTACTGTGAAAGAAGTTCTTTTTCTAACGGCTTTTTTGGTACGGTCAATACCTTTAAAGTTTGGCTTATCAGTGTAACGGTCAATTACATCGATAAGAGTTGAATAAGGACTTTTTTTATTCAATTTTCCAATCAATAATTTTATTTTAACCTTTATTTTCTTACTTTACAACTTTTATTTTACAAAAACTTTATAAGAAAGAATTATTTTATATTGTTCTCATTCCAAAACATAACTAATATAACTTCCATCCACATCATTTAAATGTCATTTTTTTCATAATATGTTTACTTATGTGATATAAAGTGATATTATGGTATATATGTATTATTATGTAATGCATATTGCTATTTTAAATATTGGGAGGAGGAGATTTTATGGGCGCTGTAATTAAAGCTGTAGCTAAATACGGTTCAAAAGCAATTAAGTGGGTTTGGGCTAATAAAGCTACTGTATTAAAATGGTTAGACAGAGGAATGACTGTTGCTTGGATTGCAAATGAAATAAGAAAAGCTCTTGGTCTATAATTTGGTTTAATTGTTTTATGGAGTAAATTATGTAAAAAATAGTTTACTCCTTAATTTTTACTTGCTATAATGTAATAAAATTATAAAAGGACTGAATAATATGATTATATTTAATGATATTAAAAAAATATATGGCAAAAATGTTGCTGTTAATATACAAAAATTATCTTTAAGTGAGAATAATATTTATGGCTTAATTGGGCCAAATGGTTCTGGAAAAACTACTACTATAAGAATGCTTGTAGGTTTACTAAAACCTTCATTTGGTAATATACTCATAAATAATAGTGACATACATTCTGATATTGAAATTAAAACTAAATTAGGGTACGTACCAGACAATCCTAATTTATACGAAAACTTAACCGGCAGAGAGTTTGTTGAATTTATATGTAACCTATACTACATGGATGATAATACCAACATAGATTACTTTTTAGACTTATTTGATATAAGTGACAAAGCTGATACATTAATATCTTCATACTCTAAAGGTATGAAGCAAAAAATATCAATAATTGCCACACTAATTCATAATCCTCAGATTCTTATTTTGGATGAACCTTTTACTGGTTTAGATCCCATTACTATAAAAAAGTTAAAGGATTATCTTAAAGAATTTGCCAAAAAAAACAATAATATTGTAATTTTATCTACTCATGACTTAGATGTTGCTAGCAATTTGTGCACCGACATAATTATCATTAAAAATGGTAATATAATTTTTAATGATAATATTAAAAATCTAACTATAGATTCATCATTAGAAGATAAATTTATAGAAATAATAAAATGAAAGGATTTTTCTAATGGTATTTAACATTCTTAAAATTAAGCTTAAAATACTGCAAAGAAGAATTGATAAGGAATATAATAGAAGAGATAAGATTAGCCTTACTATCTTCCTAGTTATATTTATATATCTAATAACATATCTTATTTTTTTTCTATTGTCTAAATTTAATGTAACTTATTCTTTAAGTATAAAATTTAATACATTAATACTAATGTGTTCAACTTTATTAATGTTATCAATTATGCCTTTAAAAATCTTTAATTCTTTCTTTGAAAATAGGAAAATAGAAATATTAATTTTATCTCCTATAAACCTTAAAAATTGCTTTTTATGCGAATTTTTATCTTTGGCTTTTAAAACAATATTGATATTTTTATGTATTATAATGCCACTACTAGTTGCTGATGGCTTGGCTATAAATCTTTCATTGTTAGTTTACTTTAATTACATATTATATGTAATATTACTATTATTAATAATCTATTTAGTATCTTATATTACATTATTTTTTCTAAGTATGGTTATTAATATACAACATTTAAAAAAAATAATAATAATTTATACTGGAATAATAGAACTATTCTTTACATGTTCAGTTATACTTATATCAAATTATGTTAACTTAAATAACTTTATCAATAATTTAGATACTTATAAATTTACTAAATACTTTTTCTACTTTAGTGAGCTTATGTTATATAATAGAAGAACTAATGTTATATTTTTCCTCATCCTCTTAATTTTAATATTTTATAAGCTTTCGTACTTTTTATTTTATAAATCTTTTTATATAAATGGATTATTTGTAAATAGTTCTACGAACACTTATTCTCATAAAAAAAATCTTATTACTTATAAACTATTAAACAAATTCTACTTTTTTAATAAAGATAAAAAACTATTAATACGTAACTTTAATTTATTAAAATCCATTATATTTACTTTAATTACATTTACAATAACAACAATATTTTCTACAAATAAAACAGAAGATAACTATTTATTTCTATTAATAATAAATCAACTTATGACTATATCTGTTGTTAGTGAAATTAATTATAATATTGTAAACTTAGAAAAGAATAAATATGAAAAACTTTACTTAAGCAAAATCGATATTTTCAATTTTTATTTACAAAAGAATGTTTCTGGAAAATTGATTAGCTTTCTATTTATATTTATATATGATTTTATTATTCTAATTAATTTTATGCCAAATATGAAACAGTCTATATTTTATTTATTAGCTAATATTATATGTATAACACTAATTAGTAAACCTATAACTCTAATAATGATTAATATATCCATCATCAATAAATGGTCAATTAAAAATTTGTTTACTATTGTAAAATTAATTTTCTATACATTATCTTTGTATTCTATAATACTAATTTTCATGTATTTATCTAGTAAAACTAGTTATATATACTTTATTATTTTATCTTTTCTATTAATGTTTTTATTAAGTTCATTAATTGATACATTAATAAAAAAGTTTCTAACTAATAAAAAGCTTAACTTTATTTAATCAAGGAGGATTTTCTTATGAATAATAAAAATTCTAAGAATGAAAACTTAAAATTTATATTTTACCTAATAATATTTATACTATTACTTTTTTTATTGTTTTTTAAAAAATAGATCTTGCTTATGTAAAATGATATTTAACAATACTAAAATACTTATGAATACGATACTTTTTTCAATTTCATTAAAACACCTCTTATTTCCCTAAAATTTGTCTTAATGAAATAAAAGCCAATGATTTGAACTGCCCCCTGTCTACTTGAGAGGGGGCAGTTCAAATCATTGGCTTAATTACTTATACTTGTTTATAAATTCTTCTAATGCTAAACTTATTAAATTTTGAACTTTAAATTGTTTATGATCTACAACAAATTTCTCCCATTCTTCTAAAACTTCTATATCTACCTTAAATAACTTTTGTTTAACTTCTGTTATATTCTTTACCTTTAATTCTACTGGTTCAACTTCCACAAATGTTTTACTTTTGTTATACTCTCGTATAACTTCTTTAATAGGTTCTAAAAGACTTACTAGTTCTTCTAACTTATCCTTCTTTATATCATTGTTATACTTTTGTTTAATACTATTATTTTTAGTTATAACTTTTGTTATATTATTAATATCATTTTGTTGTTCTAGTCCTTCTTCTAACACAAATTGATTATTAATTTTAGTATAGCCTTTTCTTTTCAATCTTTTAGTTATAACACGCTCATTTACATTAAACTCTTTATTTTCAATATCTATCATTGTTCTACCTTTTGATAATTCTGCATTAATAAACTTAACTACTTCAACGATGTTATTATCAATATATTCCATTAAATATACACCTCGCTATACATTAGTTATACTTTGGTTATATTGTACTATACATTTGTCCATCATACAATTTCGCTAAATGATAGTTTAATAAATAAAGACTATTGCCCCAGGAGCGATAGTCTTTATTTATTAAACTATTTTTTTACTATACTAAACAATTACATATATATAATCTGATCTTACTTGTGTTCCAGTAGGTTGCGTTGCTTTAATTTCAATTCTATGTCTTCCAGATGATAAATTTTTTACAAGAATTGTTTTAATAAAATTATTGTTTCCAAGAGACTTATAGTCTAATAAGTAGTCATCATGCCCAACAAAACTACCATCTACCCATACAGCTACAAACCCAGAAGTGTTAGTAAACTTGCATTGAATACCAACATTTTTAGTATCTACATTATATTCTCCACCAGTATATGTAATTTGAGATGTATTTCCGATAGCATACACATTTCTGCCAAGATCCCTTACATTAGTAACCTGTGTTATTTGGGCATTCCAATTAGTCCCATAACCACCATAAGCAGAAGCTTTTTCAATCCCAAACCCTGCTGTAAACAATAAAGCAACTAAAAGCAAGGTAAATGCCTTTTTAATTAAATTTTTCATCACAAAACCCTCCATTTTATTCTTATTATGTTAAATAAACACAAATAATATAATAACATTCCAAAAGCAAATGCACAACAATATATTCCTCTATATTACAATTAAAGTTTTTTATTCCATATCCGATAACGAAATATATACATTTATACTAGGAGGAAAAAATGAATAATATAAGTGCTTATAGAAGTATGTCCAACTTAAACATCAAAGAAAAATCACCTGTAATTGATAATACAAATGTAATTGATAAAGATAAAATCAATACATCGAAAAATCAAGATAGTGATAATATTGATATTCAATCAAATAAAAAAGCAATAAATACTAAAAAAGCATATGATGCTCTTCAGGAAACATGTAAAGAATTTGGGACTGTAGAATGTCGTGGTTATACAGCTGGAACTATGCAATATCATTTAAATACAATGATGATAATAATGAAGGATAAGGGTATATCTGTACCTGATTTTGATATAAGTGGAGGTAATGTTAGTAATACTAATTACCTTGGCTTTATAGATAATATAAAAGATTTTACAAAGAATCTTTCAAAAAAGGTTCCTAATTTAGTTCCAGATAACTTTTTTAATTTTTGTGATGTATGGAAAGAAAAGCTTATTCAAAATGGTTGTAGTTAATAACTACAACCATTTTGCTTTAATTTCGCTAAATTTGACTTTAGTGAAATAATTATACTTTTAATTTGGACTATGTTTAAGAATATTGTCCATTAAGACTTCACTACAAAGTGG
>NZ_JACSRA010000054.1 GCF_014836335.1 Clostridium cibarium | reverse complement strand
CCACTTTGTAGTGAAGTCTTAATGGACAATATTCTTAAACATAGTCCAAATTAAAAGTATAATTATTTCACTAAAGTTTAATTTAGCGAAATTGATATTTTTCTAAAGTATTTTTTAGCCAAATCGAATATTGATAACAAATTAGAGTATCTATATTAACTAGAATAAATATGAATATTGATTATATTTTTAGTGAAGTTTAATTTTTTTAATAGTTAATTTCATAAATAATCATTTATTTGCATTATTTGACATTTAATTGTTTTACTGGTATCATTATTGTGTAAACAAGCTTATGTTTATGTAATATGTTTAATTTAAATAATTTAAGGGGGAGTTAAAATGAAAAAGAAAGTGCTTACATTTGCTTTATTAGGATTATTAGCAGTAGGCTCAATTGCGCCAATAGCAGTAAAAGCGGCAGAATCATGGGATTATGGATATAGCCAAGGTAGAATGCAGTGGTATAACTATTACTTACATTCTGGATTGAGACATTATGGCACAATTACAAAAAACAGTGTTACTTACTATGGTCCAACTGCGGGTCCTGGAAGTTGGTCAAGATTAGATTTAGATTATAATGGACCATACGCTTGTACGTATAATAAGTACGCTTTTTTCTAATAGTTGTCAAAAGAGGATTTAGTTATTTTAATAAATCCTCTTTTTGCTTTGAAAAGGTGATAAATATTTGAAAAGGTGATAAATATATGATTGAAATAATAAACATATGTAAGGCATTCAATAGAAAAATTATTTTTAAGGATTTTAGTTTAAAAGTAAAATCAGGAGAGTTTATTGGTATAGTTGGAAAAAGTGGTCAAGGAAAAACTACTCTTTTAAATATAATGGGTACTTTAGAAAAAGCTGATTCAGGTATTGTAAAAATAATGGATAAAGAGATACAAACAAAAAAAATGAAAAGGATTTTATTAAGAGATCACTTAGGTTTTATTTTTCAAAACTATGCTTTAATTGATAATTCATCAGTAAATGAAAATTTAGAAATTGCTCTTAAGCATAAAAAAATGAATAAAAAGCAAAAATATGATGCTATATCTTTAGCATTAAAAGAAGTAGGCCTTGTTGATTATGGTAGGGAAATAGTACATACATTGAGTGGTGGAGAACAACAACGTGTAGCAATTGCTAGATTACTACTTAAAGATCCATCTTTAATTTTTGCAGATGAACCAACTGGATCATTGGATAGTGAGAACCGTGATATTATTGTGTCATTGTTTCAAAAATTACATAAGCAAGGAAAAACAATTATTATGGTCACTCATGACAAAAGTTTAACAAAATTCTTTTCAAGAGTAATAGAGTTATAAGGGAGGAATTGCTATGAAGAAATTAATTTTCCTTCTCTTTACAACAACTTTTATAGTTATAAGTTTTTTATCTATAAAGCAATTTGAATATATACAATTTCAATCTTTTAATAATCATAGCATAGGTGAAAAGTGGAATATTATTGTTGAAAGCGGAAATCCTCAAAAAAATAAAACCGAAAATTTCCGTTTGCTAGAAGATATAGCAATTCAAACGAAAGTAAACTTTCAACGAACATCTTATGAAAAGGATAAATATAATAAAGATAAAATAGTATATTATGTAGCTTTTTTTGAAAAAGATAAATACTTTGAAAAAATAAAATTAAAGACAGGTGAATTTTTAGATGTAAATAGTGATGAAGATGACTTTCTTTCTACCATAAAAACCTACGACGATTATCAAATAGGTCAACTTGAACTTTTTCATAGTTTTGAAACAATAGAAATTCGCCCAATGATTGCCGCTGGGAAAACAAAGGATATCAAAGGAACATATACGGTAAATGGCAAAGAGAATGCAGAGAAGTTAAAAGATTTAGCATTAGAATATGGATTTTCTGTTGAAGTTTCAAAAGATCAGTCTGAAACTTTAATTACATCATATCCTTACCAAGATATGATGTATAAAGCATCATTAATATTATGTTTATTAATAGCACTTGCAATGCTATATGATGTAATTAATAATTATAAAGAAATAGCAGTAAGATATTTATTAGGATATAACTTTTGGGAAATTGGAGCTTATTTATTTAGAAGGTATATTAAAGTTTTTTTAGGTTCATTATCTATGGTACTGTCAGGATTAATAGTATATTTATATTTTTATAATGAGCTTCAACAATTATTTTCTTTTCTATATTTTGGGTTAGGAAATATTATTCCATTAATTTTAACTATCTCGCTAATTTTTATTGCTACATGGTTAGGAACTAAAACTATAAATATTTCTCAGATGATAAAAAATAAAAAACCTATAAAGCTGCTGTTTTATATAAATATTATTATTAGATTTATATTAGCTGTTTTTCTTACATTAGGGTTGCAGCAAGGAGTTAGTACTTTTCTTACAATCAAGAGTACAGTGGATAAACAAGAAAAATGGTCTATCCTAAAAGATTACTCCTATTTAGGAATGATTGCCGATTCTCAACCTGAATTATTAAAGTCTCAAAATGACGAAAAAAATCAACAATTTCAACTGTTATATAAAGAACTAGAGGCACAAGGAGCTTTTTATATTTCTCCATCTGGTTATTATATGAATAGTTCTGGTCCTCCTTTAGATCCAAATCCTTGGGGAATGGATGGAACTAAAGTTGAAATCAACAAAAATTATCTATCCATAAATCCAATTATAGGAACTAATAATGAACAAGTAGAAATTTCAGATAGTGCTAAGACTAATGAAATAACTGTAATTGTACCAATAAAGTTTAAAACATATGAAGATGATATAAAAAGAACTATATCAAAAGATTACACCGGTATATATAATGCGAAGGATTCCACTCCTCCTGGTGTGAATATTCTATATGTTAAAAACAATCAATCTTACTTTACCTTTTCTACAAATATGGCAGAAAAGAATAACTATGAAATCATTGATCCAATTGCTGTAATAGTTAATAGTCAGTTCGATTCACGTATTTTAGCAACTAGTATTTCTATGGGTTACGGATACTATACTAAAAATAGTGGAAATGAAACCCCTTTTAAGGTAACACAAGATACTTTAAAAAAGTATAAATTTGATGAGACTTGGCAACCTATTTCTGTGGCTTATTCTAATGTAGAATTAAAAATAGCAAATAACAAAGAATTACTACAATTAGCTACCGTTTATTGTAGTCTACTTATAATTTTAGCAGTCATTTTACTATTCTTTTCTTCTATGTATTACTTGGAAATAAATAAAAAATCATTAGCTTTACAATGGATTTTTGGTTATACATTTTTCGAAAAACATTATCTAGCTTACTTAGTGATATTAGTATTTTGGGACTTCATGTTTGCAACTTGCTTTTTTATTACTAATGAGACTTTATTACTTGCAAAAATAATCCTAGGACTTACATTTTTTGATATCCTATTAATCAGTATTATCTTAAATATAAAAGAACATAATGTAACGAAACAGATACTAATAGAAAAATAACAATTACAAAGGAGGTTAGATAGGTGAATAATAAAAAAAGAATTTTTAGCGTCTTAATTATTATCCTCTTTCTATCCTTAGGAGTTTATATTTACAACTTCTTTTTAAACAAAAAAGAAGTTGTAAATAATGCAAGTAAAGAAGAAATCTCGCAGCAAGAAAACAATACAAATGCAGACTCAGTTCCAGTTAAAGAAAATAAATATTATGTTGTCTATATTAAACAGAATGATGGTACAGGTTCATCCTTTGTTCCTTTAAAACTCAATCCTGGCTTTAAAAATGACTCTGATTTTCATGTAAGTATTTCATTTGATGATAACGGAAAGATTATAAATGACGATAAAATTATCATAGTTGATAATTTTGTTGTTTCAGATGAAAACAAAGAAATGATTAAAAAGTTAGCAGGAATAAATAATTATAATGAAGCATTAAAAGAAATTGAAGATCGAGTAAATGAGACTAAAGAGAATATTGAAAAAGAAAGAAAAGAAGGACGTATGAAATAAAGAGAGTCCATAAACTTATTTGATTATGTAATGAATTTCTAAGTTAATGAAGATTCATGCTAATTTAGAGTTAAAAGCCAATGAATTTAGTATCATTGGCTTTTTTAATTTACTAAAGTAAGATTTAGCAAATTAAAAGAATGCTTAAATTTATTTTTTAAAGGATTTAAGCGTTTAGTAAAGAATTATTTATAAGTGAACTAAGAGTTAATTGAAGTTAAAAGTGAGGTTTTATCTATGTATACAGTTGGTGAAGTAGCTGAAAAACTAAATGTAAGTAAAGTTACGATATATTCTAAGTTAAAAAAATATAAAGATAGAATAGCTATAAAGCAAGGAAAAAGCTATATTGACGAAGAACTTTTAAGACTAATTAAAGAAGAGTTAAAAGTTAAAAATATTGAAAAAGACAACTTTACCAAAGATAACAATACAAATCAATTAAATACAGATATATCAAAAGATAATGCTGATTTAATTAGCATTAACAAAGACTTAACAGATACTTTAATTGAACAACTAAAGCAGAAGGACAAACAAATAGATGAATTACACAATCGAATAGCAGAACTTAATAAATTAATTGAAAATAGTCAAGTCTTATTAAAAGATGAACAACAAAGGAATACTAATCAATTGTTATTAGAAGAGCATTTAGAGAACTTAAACGATAAGATAAACGATGTTCGAGAGAAGATGGAGCAACGCAAGGAGCAACAAGAGAAAAAAGGATTTTTTAGAAGAAAAATAAAATAAAAAAAGAGTAGTTTTACTACTCTTAATCCCAACCAAGGAGTTTCTTTTCAAGTTCATTATAGTCATATTTCCTAGATTCGAAATTATTAAACCCATTTATTTTACTAGATTGTTTTGGTTCTTCCCAGTTTTCTAATAATTTTCTCATATAGCCTGTCCTGTTTTCTTGAATGTTTTTAGTATTCATATAATCATAAAGCTTTTTTAATTTTCCTATATCTCCATTACTAAGGTCTCTAAATAACATAATAGTCTTTTCCCCAAATTCATTATTTGTAATATCCATAATTAGTTTTATATCATTTTCTATTGTATCAAGTGGAGTTTCTTTATCTATTGCTATCTCATTTTTTACTTGTTTTACTTTTGGATCTTCCACCTTCTTATTAGGTTTTATATAAAATTTAAGTGATGTAACTTTCCTCCCTGTTTTAACTTCTTCGAATTCAAAATATATATCCGTTAAATTTTTTAATTCCTTTTGAGCTTGACAGATTATTCTATTTTTAAAGTTTTGATATATCAAATATGATCCTTTATCAGCCTTTAATATTTTTCTTAATTCATCAACTTCTATTACTGCAATCTTTTTAAATTCATTACTCTTAAGGATTTCGTACATTCTTATTGAATATTTTCCTTTAAGCTCCAAAACGTTTTTTAATCTATAACTAGTGTAGAATTCTTTTAATCCTAGCATAAATGGTTTTAGTTTTGGACTAAATTCCAATTCGATAATTCCGGTTCCTTTCTCATATTCAGCACTAGAAAGCCATGCAACTTGAGTTATTTTATTTTCCTGTTTAATTTCTAAGACTTTTTGCATAAGTTCTTTTGTTATTTTAGGTATTACTGAATATTTTGATTTTGATTCAACTCCTAAAAGCTCCATGAATTCTTTTATACTAAATTCATATGGCTTAAAATCTTCATCATTAGGTTGTACTGTGCTTGCAAGTGTTAATATTACTCTTTGCTCTTCTAAACTCAAATCATAATTTGAAGTTATTAAAGTATTTGCTTTTGTTACTAAATAATTTTCATTCATAAAATCCCTCCCCAAGAATATTATACTATTTTACTAATACTAATACAATATATGTGTATTGTATTAATTAGGTACGTAAATGTATTAGTTAAGGTACGCAGATGTATTAGTTGGGTACGTAAATGTATTAGTTAAGGTACGCAGATGTATTAGTTGGGTACGTAGATGTATTATTAAAAATTTCAACACTAGTTATAGCAAAGGTTTGAAGGCGCCCTAAACATATAAAACAATATATATAAAACATATAAAACAACAACAAGGGGTTGTTGTCTAAATTAGATGAAAATTTAAAAGTTATTTAAAAATATATATCAAAGTGATTTTATAGATTTGCTTTTTTAATTTTTCTTTTTAATCGTAAATGAATTAGTCTTTGTTGTTAAAAATAATGGGATTTTATATGTTGGCAAGATACGCATTTGTAATACAAAATGCAAGACTTGTTAGGGGTGTTCCCCTAATACCCGAATGTAATTTTTCCAAAAGATATGTAATTAATAAGATACTATATGTAAACAATAAGATATTATACGTAAAGTATAAGATAGTTTATGTATAAAATAAGATATTATATGTAAACTATCTGTATATAATATCTAGGTGTTCCGCAGGGTATTCCAAAGGAATTTAATATAGAAAATGGCTACCGCAACACCTAGTTTTATCAGTCTTAGATTTTTTATCTTTCCATATCAAAGCTTTTACTTTTTATGATTTTTTCAACTGGTTTACTTAGTTCTTTTAATTTTTCAGTAGCTTT
>NZ_JACSRA010000053.1 GCF_014836335.1 Clostridium cibarium | reverse complement strand
CTCTACAGCGCTGATGGTACTGCATGGGAGACTGTGTGGGAGAGTAAGACGTTGCCAGGTATGTTGAAAAGGATAGTATCAACTATCCTTTTTTCGCGTTTAAGATAAAGAGTGGGGGAAACACAGTGAAAAAATTAAATCTAGTTAAAAAACCAAAGTTATTCTCTATAATAAAACATCGGGATAAAGAATTAACAAAAGATCAATTTATAAAAGATATTATAGCAGGAGTTATAGTTGCCGTTATTGCATTACCATTATCAGTAGCATTAGGGATATCATCAGGGGTTACACCTGAAAAGGGTCTTATAACTGCCATAGTAGCGAGTTTATTTATTTCATTATTTGGTGGAAGTAGGGTTCAGATAGGAGGGCCTACCGGTGCTTTTGTGGTTATAGTATATGGTATTATTGAAAAAAATGGAATTGATGGTTTGATAATATCCACATTAATGGCTGGAATTATATTAATATTATTTGGATTGTTACATTTAGGAAACTTAATAAAATATATACCGAAAACAGTAACAGCCGGGTTTACAGCAGGTATAGCTGTAACGTTATTTTCGACTCAAGTAAAAGATTTATTCGGACTTAATATAACTAATGTTCCATCTGAGTTTTTAAGTAAGTGGAAAGTTTATATAATGAATTTAGATACAATAAATATATGCGCATTAATCTTGGGAATAATATCCGTAATAATAATTGTTGGAACATCTAAGGTTAGTAAGATAATTCCAGGGTCATTAGTGGCATTAATTACAATATCATTAGCAGCCACAATATTTAATCTGCCTGTAAATACAATAGGTAAACAATTTGGAGAAATTTCTTCGAATATACCTTTCCCAACATTGCCTAAGGTAGGAATGGAAAAGATAACATCATTAATTGTACCATCAATGACAATTGCCTTTTTAGCAGCTATAGAATCATTATTATCAGCAGTTGTAGCAGATGGAATGATTGAAAAGAGACATGATTCCAACACTGAATTGGTCGGGCAAGGTATAGCCAATATATTTTCAGCTATGTTTGGAGGCATTCCTGCAACTGGAGCTATTGCAAGGACTGCAGCTAATGTGAAAAATGGTGGACGTACGCCGGTGGCTGGAGTAGTAAGTGCTATTATTTTACTTATAATTATGGAAGTGTTAATGCCATTAATACAATATGTGCCTCTAACAGTTCTAGGTGGAATATTGGCAGTAGTATCATACAATATGTGTGGATTTAAGGAACTAAAAAGAATAACTTTTTCTAGTAAATGTAATATGATTGAAATGCTTTTAACCTTTATACTAACTGTAGTTTTTGATTTAGTTACAGCTATAATAGTATCTATGGTTGTACATTTTATATTTGAGAAGGTTATTAACAGAGAAAGTAATGAAATAAGTCAAATAGGTTGATGAATAAATATTATCCAAGAAGCACAGAGATTAGTCTCTGTGCTTCTTTAAATTAAAACAAGGAATAAATAGAAAAAAGATAAATAGAATTATTATGAATAGATTATAGAAATAGATAGGAGGAATTAATGACAGTAATCAATTATCCACTCGAAGCCAAAGTTGATGTACTACATAGGGTAATTAGAGCATTAAGATCAGTATAATAAAGATGCCAAAAAGGAGGGATTTTTAATGAAGGTATTATTAGCAGCTTCAGAAGCATATCCTTTGATAAGGTCAGGAAGTCTTGGGGATGCTATTGGAGCATTATCAAAGGAATTAGGAAAAAAGGATATTGATGTTAGAGTAGTTATTCCTAAATATAAGAATATAGATTTAAATATAAAAGATAAGCTAGAATTTGTTAAATGGTTTATGGTGAAGGTTGGTTGGCGCACTCAATACTGCGGATTATTTAAATATGATAGTGATAATGTAAAGTACTACCTTGTAGATAACGAGTACTATTTTAATAGAGATGATCTATATGGATATGATGATGATGATGAAAGATTTGCTTATTTTGATAAGACAATTTTGGAATTGATTAATGAATTAGATTGGAAACCAGATATTATTCATTGTAATGACTGGCAAACAGGAATGGTACCAGTAATGTTGAAGTATGATTACGCAAGTAGAGATGAATATAAAGATATAAAAACAGTATTTTCATTTCATAATATGATGTTTAAAGGAGTATTCTCACCAGAAATATTACCAGATCTATTTGATTATAATATGGAGCTATTTAATAATGGAAGCCTTGAGTTTTATGGAGGGGTAAGTTTCATGAAAGGAGGAATTAACTTTGCAGATAAAATTACAACTGTAAGTAGTACTTATGCTGATGAAGTTAAGACTCCACAATATGGTGAAAAATTAGATGGGCTATTAAGGGAGAAAGCATTCAATATCAAAGGAGTACTAAATGGGCTAGATTATAATGAATACGATCCAAGGAAAGATCCGTATATATATAAGGTTTTTGGGAACAATTCGATAAAAGATAAACAAATAAATAAATTAGAGTTGCAAAAGGATTTAACATTACCTGTTAATAAAGATATACCAATGTTAGGACTTGTATCAAAATTAAATAATCAAAAAGGTTTAGAGCTGATTATTAATATAGCTGATAAATTGCTTCAACACAATATTCAACTTGTAATACTAGGTACTGGAGATAGACAGTATGAAGAGCATTTTAAAGGATTACAAAGCAGATATAAGGATAAGGTATCCACTAATATTAAGTATGATAAAAAGCTAGCTCATAAGATATATGCAGGATGCGATATGTTATTAAAACCATCTCTTCTAGAACCATGTGGATCAGGACAATTAATAGCGTTAAGATATGGAACTATACCTATAGGAAGAGAGACTGGAGGGCTAAAGGATACTATATTACCATATAACAAGTACAATGGAAAAGGCAATGGATTTAGTTTCAGTAATTTCAATGCAAATGAACTATTGATGATAATTGAATATGCTTTAGATATATATCAAGATAAGGAGTGCTGGAAGTCTATAGTAGATCAGGCAATGAATTCAGATTATAGCTGGGAAAAGTCAGCAAGTGAATATAGTGAATTATATTGTCAAATCATCTAAGCATAGTCATAGGAGGGGATTAGTATGCTGACCTTAGATAAGGAGACATTTAAAAAGGCTTACGAAAACAAGTATAAGAATCTACATGGTGAAGAAATAGAGGAAGGAAATAATCAACAAAAATATGAAGCCTTGGGAAGCTTGATAAGAGATTATGTAATCAGGATATGGATGAATACTAATAAGAAATATAATATTTCTGGAGAGAAACAAGTATATTACTTTTCTATGGAATTTTTACTAGGAAGGTTACTTGGAGATGTCCTAATGAATCTTGGAATTATGCAAGTGTGCAAGGAAGCCTTATTAGATTTTAATATTGATTTACGAGAATTAGAGGAGTTAGAACAAGATCAAGGCTTAGGTAATGGTGGATTAGGTAGATTGGCAGCGTGTTTTCTAGATTCGATGGCTTCGTTAAACATAGCTGGACATGGATGTGGAATTAGATATAAATATGGGTTCTTTGAACAGAAAATCATAAATGGTAAGCAGGTTGAAGTGTCAGATAATTGGCTAAGGGAAGGAAATGTATGGGAGAGAAGAAAACCAGATAAAAGTGAAATAGTAAAGTTTGGTGGTGAAGTAAAGGTTCAGGAGTTAAATGGAAATTTAACTTTCACTCATGTAAATTTTGAACCAGTGCTAGCAGTACCATATGATACCCCTATTGTAGGATATGAAAATGATGTAGCTAATACTCTAAGACTTTGGAGTGCTGAAACTGTATCCAACGAGTTTGACTATTCATCGTTTAGTAGAGGTGAATTTTTAAAAGCTATAGAGTATAAAAATTCAGTAGAAGCAATATCACAGGTATTGTATCCTGAGGATTCATTTTATGAAGGTAAAATATTAAGACTTAAGCAACAATATTTCTTTGTTTCAGCTGGCATGCAGAGCATAATAAGACATTTTAGAAAGCATGGAGGGAATATTTTATTACTAGATGAAAAAATAGCAGTTCATATTAATGATACTCATCCAACTCTAGCAATACCAGAACTTATGCGGATATTACTAGATGAAGAAGGCATTTCTTGGGATGAGGCTTGGAGAATAACAACAAATACAATATCTTATACGAATCATACAATTTTAGCAGAAGCATTAGAAAAGTGGCCTATAGAGATGTTTAAGCAGCTACTACCTAGAATATATATGATTGTTGAAGAAATTAATAAGAGATACTGTGAAGAACTTTGGAGTAAGTATATAGATCAATGGGATAAAATATCGCGTATGGCAATACTGGCAGATGGGCAAATAAGGATGGCTAATTTAGCTGTTGTAGGTAGTCATAGTGTTAATGGAGTGGCTAAACTTCATACAGATATATTGAAAAAAGAAGAAATGAGAGATTTATATTACTTATATCCAAATAAGTTTAATAATAAAACTAATGGAATCACTCACAGAAGATGGTTAATAAAGAGTAATACAGGACTTTCAAATCTTTTAATGGAGACTATAGGTGAAAGTTTCATAAAACATCCAACAGATCTGATTTATTTTGAAAAACATGCTCATGAAAAAGGGGTGCAAGAAGAACTTAATAGAGTTAAAAAGATAAATAAAGAAAAATTAGCAGATAGGATTTATAAAAAGAATGGTATAGTTATAGATCCAGCATCCATATTTGATGTTCAGGTAAAAAGGATTCATGCCTATAAAAGACAAACGCTAAACTGTTTAAGGATCATGGATTTATACAATCATTTAAGAGAAAATCCTAATCTAGAAATAGAGCCAAGAACATTTATTTTTGCAGGAAAGGCAGCACCTGGATATTATCTAGCTAAAAATATTATTGAATTGATAAATTGCATAGCTGATACGGTAAATAATGATCCAAGTGTTAATGATAAGATAAAAGTAGTGTTTATGAATAACTATAAAGTATCGTTAGCAGAAGAGATAATTCCAGCTACGGATGTAAGTGAGCAGATATCAACTACAACGAAAGAAGCATCAGGAACATCTAATATGAAATTCATGATGAATGGGGCGGTCACTATTGCAACTTTAGATGGAGCTAATATAGAGATAAGAGATGAAGTAGGAAATGATAATATTGTGATTTTTGGAATGACAGCTAGAGAAGTTTTGAATTATCTACAAAATGGTGGTTACTGTTCTATAGATATATGTAATGAGAACAAGAGGGTAAATAGAGTAGTTAATGATTTAATTAATGGTACTTATCATAAAGATAGAGATAGATTCAAAAGTATTTATGAAAATCTTATAACATATAATGATGAATTTTTCGTTCTTAAGGATTTTGAATCCTATGTAAAAGCCCAAAATAAAATAGATAACATGTATAAAAATATACACAAATGGCAAGAAATTTGTGGAATTAATATTGCACATTCTGGAGTATTTTCTTCTGACAGAACAATTCAGCAGTATGCTACAGGAATATGGGGTTCAGAATTAATCTATAAGAACTTGTAAGGAGGATTGATTTATGGAATATTGTTTTGCCTTTCATAATTCTCATATAAATCAGTATAGAAGTCCGTTTGGAGCGGTGGCTGTAGGAACTAATGTAAATTTAAAGATATTGGTGGATAAAGGTGTAGAAGCATATTTGAATTTGATAAATTTTATAGGTGAAGAAAGTGTAGTAAAGATGAGTTGGGAAGGAGATAGTGGAAATAGAACGTTATTTTCTACTAAATTGGATACATTAAATCTTATTGGAATGAATAGATATTATTTTTCATTAAAAAAGGATGATAAGTATTTTTTTTATGGAAATAATGAATCGGCTTTAGGAGGAGAAGGGCGTATATACTATGAAAATCCAATTCCATATCAAATAACAGTTTATGAAGAATCTTATATTCCAGAATGGTTTCAGGAGGGAATAATTTATCAAATATTTGCAGACAGGTTCTACAACGGAAATAAGGATGGGAAAATTAATAGTAGGAAAAAAAATAGTTTTATATATGGTAGCTGGAATGATGAACCTATGTATATAAGAGATAATAAAGGGAGTATTATAAGATGGGATTTTTATGGAGGTAATTTACGTGGTGTAATAGAAAAACTTCCATACTTGGAGGAGTTAGGAGTAACAATACTGTATTTTAATCCTATATTTGAGTCTGCTAGCAGTCATAAATATGATGTGGGCGATTATGAAAAGATAGATAGTATGCTTGGAGATGAAGATGATTTTAAGGAGTTATGTAGCAGGGCAGAAAAACATGGAATAAAAGTTATTTTGGATGGAGTATTTAGTCATATCGGCGCTGACAGCAAATATTTCAATAAGTTTGGAAATTATGAATCATTAGGAGCATACCAATCAAAAGAATCGCCTTATTATAGTTGGTTTAGATTTAAAGAATATCCAGATAGCTATGATTGTTGGTGGGGATTTGATAATCAGCCTAATGTAGATGAATTAAATCCATCTTATTTAAATTATATAGTAACAGGCAAAGAGTCTATAGTTTCAAAGTGGCTAAAATTAGGAGCTAGTGGATGGAGATTAGATGTAGCAGATGAATTGCCAGATGAGTTTATTAAATTATTGAAGAAAAGAATAAGAGAAGTAAATCCAGAAAGTATTTTAGTTGGCGAGGTGTGGGAAGATGCTTCAAATAAGATTAGCTATTCAGAAAGGCGTGAATACTTATTTGGAAGAGAATTAGATTCTGTTACTAATTATCCTTTTAGAGAAAGTATATTAAAGTATGCAAAAGGGGAGATAAATGGAGCAGAATTTATCAGTAGAGTTTATAGCTTGTATGAAAATTACCCTAGAGATAATTTTTATAATACTATGAAT
This sequence comes from Clostridium cibarium, assembly GCF_014836335.1. Lineage (GTDB taxonomy): Bacteria > Bacillota > Clostridia > Clostridiales > Clostridiaceae > Clostridium > Clostridium cibarium. The sequence continues at coordinate 3,278 of NZ_JACSRA010000053.1, read as the reverse complement.
TTGTTAGGAAATCATGACACTCAACGACTATTTACAATTTTGGAAGAGGATATTTCTTTGTTAAGGTTTGCTATAGCAATTCAGATGACATTCCCAGGAGTACCACTAATTTATTATGGAGATGAGGTTGGTTTAATTGGAGGACTTGATCCAAGCAATAGAAAACCTTATCCTTGGGAAAAGGAAAATAAAGAAGTGTATGACATATATAGAAAGCTAATAATGTTAAGAAAGAGTAACGATATATTATTAAAAGGAGATTTTGATATATATCAAGGAGAAAATGATTTAGTTATTGTTAAAAGAATGTACAAAAATAAGAGTATATTAATTATATTAAACAATACAGAAGAAGATAAATATATACGTATTAAAGAGAACAATAATTATAAGTTAAGAGATATCATTTCGGGTGAGGTTTTAGTTGGGGATGATAAGAAAAAATATAATGTAAAAGTTAAAAAAAAGGGTTATAAAATATTGCAAGAAGATTAATAGCGCATAGGGAGCTCCATAGGAGCTTCTTTTTTTATTCAAGGCAAAAAAATATGTATATTATGGAAAAGCAAAACATATTGTATTAGAAGTAAAACATAGGAGAGGAGATATTGCTTGTGAGTAAAAAAGAGATTGTTGCGATGATATTAGCAGGAGGGCAAGGCTCTAGATTGGGGGTTCTAACTAGGGATATTGCTAAACCAGCAATTCCATTTGGTGGAAAGTATAGAATTATTGATTTTCCACTAAGTAATTGTTCTAATTCAGGAATTTATACTGTAGGAGTACTAACTCAATATAAGCCTTTAGAATTAAACACTCATATCGGCATAGGAAATCCATGGGATTTAGATAGGAGAGATGGAGGAGTTAGTATGTTGCCACCTTATCAAAAAGAGAAAGGAGGTAATTGGTATAAAGGGACAGCAAATGCTATATATCAAAATATTGAGTTCATAGATAGATATGATCCAGAGTATGTTCTAATTCTTTCGGGGGATCACATATACAAGATGGATTATTCTAAAATGCTTAATTTTCATAAAGTTAAGGAATCAGAAGCAACTATTTCAGTTATAGAAGTGCCAAAAGATGAGGCAAGTAGATTTGGAATAATGAATACTAGAGAGGATATGTCAGTTTATGAATTTGAAGAAAAACCAAGGAATCCAAAAGGAAATTTAGCATCTATGGGAATATACATTTTTAATTGGCAAGCTTTAAAAAGATATTTAAAAGAGGACGAAGTGGATAAGTTCTCCAGCAATGATTTTGGAAAGAATATAATCCCTAAAATGATAAATGGGGGAAGTCGAGTGGTTGCTTATCCTTTTGAAGGATATTGGAAAGATGTCGGAACAGTAGATAGCTTATGGGAAGCAAATATGGACTTGCTTTCAAAAGATAATAGATTAGATTTATATGATGAAGAATGGAAAATTTATTCAGTAAATCATAGCAGCCCAGCTCAATATATAGGAATAGATGGTGTTATAAGGAATTCACTTGTGGTAGAAGGGTGCTCTATAGATGGAGAAGTAAGTAATTCAGTAATATTTCAAGGTGTAACTATAGGAAAAAATTCAATTGTAATGGATTCGGTTATAATGCCAAATGTCAAGATAGGGGACAACGTAGTAATAAATAAGGCCATTATAGGTAGTGATACTATTATAAGAAGAGAGTGTAGAATAGGAAGTGGAGAGGAAATTGCGGTGATAGGAAGTAAAGAAGAGGTTAAATCGGGCAGTTTTGTTGAGGCATGTACTACCATTTAAGTTTTAGTCTATTATATAGGGGGATATACAAGTGAATAATTGTGTGGGAATAATCAATTTAGATGAAGATGAGAGTAAAATGGGAGAGTTAGTACGGAATAGACAATTGGCTGCAATACCTATAGCTGCAAGATACAGAATTATAGATTTTGTACTTTCTAATATGACAAACTCTGGTGTGGAATGTATAGGTATTTTTTCAAAAAATAAAGCTAGGGTTCTTATGGATCATTTAAAGAATGGAAGGCCTTGGGACTTACACAGAAAAAGAGATGGATTAAAAGTTTTCAATTTTGGATATGAAGATCCGGCCTTTGATGATGTTCATAATTTTTCAGAAAACATAGAGTTTATAAAATATAGCAGAAAAGAATATATTATTATGGCACCATCGTATATGGTATGTAATATTGATTATAATGAAGCATTAGAAGAACATAAGAAGACAGGTAATGATATAACTATGATATACAAGAATGTTGGTAACGCTGATAAATGTTTTATTGGATGTGAGGTTTTAAATATAGATGAAAGTGGAAAATTATTATCAGTAGGCGAAAATATAGGGAGAAAAAATAGTTCAAATATCAATATGGAAATGTATATAATGTCTACTGAATTGTTTATAGATATTGTGTTAGATAGTATAAGGAGTGGCATGTACAGAAAGATAAAACAGTTCATTAATTCAAATTTAGATATTTTAAATGTTAGATGTTTTAAGTTTAATGGATATTTGACGTGTATTAATTCTTTAAGTAGTTACTATACTTCAAATATGGATTTACTCAAAAAGAAAGTTAATGATGAATTGTTTTATGAAGGTAGGCCTATTTTTACTAAAACTAAAGATGAAGCTCCAACTCATTATGGGAGAGAATGTAACGTTAGAAACTCTATAATAGCAAATGGATGCTGTATAGAAGGAGAAGTTAGAAACTCAATTATAGGAAGAAGAGTATGTATAGCCAGAGGAGCAAAAATTGAAAGTTGTATAATATTACAAAATAGCATTATAGGAAAAGAAGGCAAGCTTAATAAGGTTATTGCAGATAAAGGAGCAGAGATAAAAGAAGAAGAAATTTATATAGGGTCAGAGTCATGTCCTATAGTTATAGAAAAGCTTAGAAAGTTTTGAATAAATAATATAGCGAGGTAGATTACTTAATTATATGCTTCGCTATACTATTTCTAATAATAAAAGAAGTTTTCAGAGCATTATGATAAAAACTAATCCTAGTGTATCTCTATGAGCAATGTTATGTAAAAGACAGTATTAAGGAGTAATATAATAATCATTTATAAAAATGGAGGATGATAACAATGGTGATAAGAATATATATGGTAAGATAGAACTCGTCCTTAAGAGATGCAGCAACATTGTTTTAGATTAGCAATCAAGAAAAATGTTGACATGTGTTGAAAAAGGTGATAAGATAAGAAAGTCGCTTGAGGGCGACAAACAAAATGGTCTTTGAAAATTGAACAGATATAAATAAGTTA
>NZ_JACSRA010000052.1 GCF_014836335.1 Clostridium cibarium | reverse complement strand
GAACAGGAAAGTTAAGCTCTACAGCGCTGATGGTACTGCATGGGAGACTGTGTGGGAGAGTAAGACGTTGCCAGGTATGTTGAAAAGGATAGTGAAAACTATCCTTTTTTTTGTACAACGAGTTAAATGATATTTTAATCACATAGAAATCTAATCTATATTCATAAAAATCTAACAAATCTTATTTTTAACTTCATCAATTGATATAAGTTATTCACTAAATCCTTTCAATAAAACTATTTTCAAACTTTTGGTTTATTTACTGTATTTAAAACATCTTTATATCTTCCTTTAGAAAGCTTATTTATACATTCTGATCTTATCATATTACTATTTCTATGCTTATTAACATTGATCTAGCAATTTGTTGCTTATCATATTAGTAGAATTAAGGAGAGATAGAAAATCAAAAAAAGAATAAATTTCTTTTTTTATAAATATTACTAAAAAAAAGATGAAAAATATTCTAAAATTTGGTAATATAGATATATGGTATTAAATTGGGAATTGTTATAACATTACTGTTATAACGTTACAATAACAATGGTATAAGTTCAGGGGGGATTGAGTTTTGAAAAGTGATACTAATCAAAAAAATGCTTCAAAAATATTGGTAATAGAGAAAGATAGTATTGAACAAGGGAATTATAAACCAGAAAAATTGGAGCTACAAGTTAATGAAACAAAAAAGAAAAATACTAAAAAAACTTCATCTAAAAATTCTAGAAATAATGGAACTTCGGCAAAGAAATCAAATAGGATTTCAGCAAAGAAATCAACAGCAATAAAGAAGTCAAAGATGGAGGAGAGAGACGTAAATATAAATAAAAAAAAATCTGAAAAAAACTTTGCTTCAAATAATGAAAGTAAAGAATTTGAGAAAGATAGGGCAAAGGAAATAGAAACTATTAAAGGAAAAGTAATAGATGAAAAGAAAGATGAGGGGATGGAGAAATACGGAAGAAAGTTGTGTAAGAATGATTTAACTGAATTTAATACTTACTTATTTCATGAAGGAAAAAATTATGAGTCTTACGACATTTTAGGTTCACATATTACTACAGAAATGAGAGTTAAGGGAGTAAGATTTACCACATGGGCACCAAACGCTTCAAAGGTATATATAGTAGGTGATTTTAATAATTTTCAAGTTAAAGATGAGTTTGAGTTAAAAAAAGTTACAGAACATGGATTATGGAGTGGATTCTTTCCAGAAGCTAAAGAAGGAGAAAGGTATAAGTATTGTATTGTAAATGAAAAAGGAGAAAGAAGTGAGTTCAAATCAGATCCGTATGCTGTACAGAGTGAATTAAGACCAAACAATGCATCTATTATATATCAATCAGAAAAGTTTAAATGGGATGATAGAAAATGGGTGGCAAAGCAAAAGAAAATAAATGTGTATGAAAGTCCGTTAAACATATATGAAATTCATCTAGGTTCATGGAGAAGAAAAGAAAATGGTGATTTTTTAAGCTATGAAGAGCTAAGCGAAATTTTACCTAGTTATGTAAAAGAAATGGGGTATACACATGTAGAGATTATGCCAATAGTAGAGCATCCTTTAGATGCGTCCTGGGGATATCAAGGAACAGGGTATTATTCTCCAACATCAAGATATGGAAGCTTGGAAGGTGCTAAAAAATTGATTGAAAGTCTACACAAAGCAGATATAGGTGTAATTTTAGATTGGGTACCAGGCCATTTTTGCAAGGATGCTCATGGATTATATAGGTTTGATGGGACACCAACTTATGAGTATAAGGAAAACTGGAGGGCAGAAAACTCTGGATGGGGCACATGCAATTTTGATTTAGGAAGATCAGAAGTAAAAAGTTATTTAATATCAAATGCTTTATACTGGTTTAGAGAATTCCATGTAGATGGGTTAAGAGTAGATGCAGTATCTAGCATTTTGTATTTAGACTATGGAAAAAGTCATGGAGAATGGGTTCCTAATAAATATGGTGGAAATGGAAACCTAGAAGGTATGGAGTTTTTGAAGGAGTTGAACAAAGCAGTCTTTAAGGAATTTCCAACTGCACTTATGATTGCAGAAGAGTCTACAGCTTGGCCTAATATAAGTAAGCCTGTAGAAAGTGATGGACTAGGATTTAACTTTAAGTGGAATATGGGATGGATGAATGACGTACTAGAATACATTCAATTAGATCCATTGTACAGAAAACATCATCATAAAAATATTACATTTTCAATGATGTACAACTATTCAGAGAACTTCATTTTACCACTTTCACATGATGAAGTAGTTCATGGAAAAAAGTCTTTAGTTAATAAGATGTGGGGAGACAAGTGGAATAAGTTTGCTGGAGTAAGGGTATTTTGTTCATATATGATGGCTCATCCAGGTAAGAAGTTAACTTTCATGGGTAGTGAGTTTGCACAATATATAGAGTGGAGAGAATATGAAGAGTTAGAGTGGATTTCTATGGAAGATGATGATATTTACAAAAAAACTCATTTGTTCTTTAAGGATTTAAATAAATTATACCTAAACAATAAGGCATTTTGGCAATTAGATTATGATTATAATGGATTCACATGGATAGAACCAAGGAATAGTGATCAGAGCATTCTAATATTTATGAGAAAAAGTAGGGATGCTGAAGACACTTTAATAATTATAAATAACTTTAAGCAGGATGTTTATTACGATTATAAAGTCGGGGTGCCATTTTTAGGTGAATATGAAGAAATAATGAATACGGATGATGAGAAGTATGGTGGGTCAGGACAAGTTATGGGGGAAATATTAAAGGCAGTAAAGGAGCCTTTTCATAATCAGCCATATTCAATAAAAGTGAAAATACCACCAATGGCAACTTTAATTTTGAAGATTAAAAAAATAGAGAAAGAGCTAGCTGATGAAGGGAAAGAACTTATTAAGGAAGTAGAAGTTATTAAGGAAAAAGAAATTTAATAGTGCGATAGGTGGGAGAGAATATTTATGAAAATTTTATTTGTAGCCTCAGAAGCACATCCTTTTATAAAGAGCGGAGGTCTTGGAGATGTTGCAGGAGCTTTGCCAAAGGAGCTTGCTAAAAAGGGTGTTGATGTTAGGGTGGTTATACCAAAGTATAGATCTATTAATTGGGAGCTTAAAGGGAAAATCAGATTTATCAAATGGTACACGGTGAATGTAGGATGGAGAGCTCAGTATTGTGGAGTATTTGAGTATAATCATGAAGGCGTAATTTATTATTTAATAGATAATGAAGCTTATTTTGACAGAGATGGGCTATATGGCTTTTATGATGATGGAGAAAGGTTTGCTTTTTTTGACAGAGCAGTATTAAATATGCTCAAACAAATTGCTTGGCAGCCAGATGTGATTCATTGTAATGATTGGCAGACAGGGATGATTCCAGTATTGCTGAGATTAGAATATAGTAAGGATTTATTTTACAGTAGTATTAGAACTGTATTTTCAATTCATAACATTTTATTTCAAGGATGTTTCGATAAAACAATACTACCTGAATTATTCGGATATGATTATGAACCATATAAAAATAAAAGTTTAGAATTTGATAAAGGTGTAAGTTTTATGAAGGGAGGATTAAACTATTCAGATCTAATTAGTACGGTTAGTTATAGTTATGCTAATGAGATAAAAACACCTGACTATGGAGAGAAACTAGATGGACTACTTAGGTGTAGAGAGGGTGCATTAAGAGGAATTCTAAATGGGATTGATTATGAAGAATTCAATCCAGCCACTGATAATTATATATATAAAAAGTATGATGTTTCAACTCTTAAGGATAAACAAACTAATAAAGTAGAGTTACAAAGAGAGTTGGGATTGTATGAAAATAGAAATACACCAATGATAGGAATGATAACTAGATTAACTAAGCAGAAAGGCATTGAGTTGCTAGTATATATTGCGGAGAGATTATTACAACAAGATGTACAACTTGTTATAGTTGGAACAGGAGATAAGAACTTTGAGGATTATTTCAAATGGTTAGATTACAGATATGGAGATAAAGTATCAGCAAATATTAGATTTGATAATACCTTAGCTCATAAGGTATATGCAGCATCAGATATGTTTTTAATGCCATCGCTATTTGAGCCATGTGGACTTGGACAACTTATTGCATTAAGATACGGAAGCATACCTATTGTTAGGGAAACAGGAGGATTGAGAGATACTGTTACTCCTTATAATCAGTATGATGAATCAGGTAATGGATTTAGTTTTGCAAATTTTAATGGGGAAGAAATGCTAAGCATAATACAATATGCTATAAATATTTATTATGACAAGAGGCAATGGAATAAAATTATAAGACATGCAATGCGTTCCGATAATAGTTGGAGCAAGTCTGCTGAGGAATATTTGAATATGTATAGAGAATTAAGTTATAGATAATTGTTATATGCAATAAGGAGGATTGAGAAGTGGTATCAGTAGATAAGAAAAGTTTTAAGCTAGCCTATATAAATAAGTTTTTAGAATTGCACGGAATTGATTTGAAGGAAGGAAATAATCAACAAAAGTACGAAGCTTTAGCAGGACTTATTAGGGATTATGTTTCTAGAATGTGGCTTAAAACTAATAAGAAAAATAATAAATCTGGTCAGAAACAGGTATATTATTTTTCTATGGAATTTTTGATGGGGAGATTACTAGGTGATGCTTTATTAAATCTTGGAATAAGGGATATATGTAAAGAAGCCTTGAGTGAATTAAACATACCACTGGAAGAATTAGAGAACCTAGAGCATGACCAAGGCCTGGGAAATGGAGGGTTGGGTAGATTAGCTGCCTGTTTTCTAGACTCAATGGCATCACTAAATATACCAGGAAACGGGTGTGGAATTAGATATAAGTACGGATTTTTTGAACAAAAAATTGTAGATGGAAAACAAGTTGAGGTTTCAGATGATTGGCTTAAGGAAGGAAATGCGTGGGAAATGAGAAAAGCCAACAAGTCTGAAATAGTTAAATTTGGAGGAGAAGTAAAAGTAGATTACATAAATAATAATCTAACTTTTACTCATGTAAATTATGAGCCAGTATTAGCAATTCCTTATGATACCCCGATAGTTGGTTATGACAATGATGTTGTTAATACATTAAGATTGTGGAGTGCGGAAGCAGTTTCCAATGAATTTGATTTTTCTTCTTTTAGTAGAGGAGATTTTTTAAAGGCTATAGAGTACAAAAATTCAATTGAATCAATTTCTCAAGTTTTATATCCAGAAGATTCATTCTATAAAGGGAAAATACTTAGGCTAAAGCAGCAATACTTTTTTGTATCAGCAGGAATTCAAAGTATAATTAGACATTTTAAAAAATATGGTGGAAATATTGAGGAATTAGATGAGAAAATTGCAATTCATATAAATGATACACATCCAACTCTAGCTATACCAGAAATAATGAGAATATTAGTAGATGAAGAGGGCTTAGACTGGAATGTGGCATGGAGAATTACAACTAATACAGTGTCTTATACAAATCACACTATTTTGGCAGAGGCTTTAGAAAAATGGCCTATAGATATGTTTAAATCGTTACTTCCTAGGATCTATATGATAGTTGAGGAGATAAATAAGAGATATTGCGAAGAGCTTTGGAATAGATTTCAGGGGCAATGGCAAAAGATATCTGATATGTCTATAATAGCAGATGGTCAGGTTAAGATGGCTCACCTAGCTATCGTTGGGAGTCATAGCGTCAATGGAGTAGCAAAGCTTCATACAGAAATATTGAAAAAGAAGGAAATGAGTAATTTTTATTATCTATATCCTAATAAGTTTAACAATAAAACAAATGGAATTACACATAGACGTTGGCTATTAAAGAGTAATCCTAAGCTTACCAATCTCCTAAAGGATACTATTGGAGATAGTTTTATAAAACATCCTACGGATTTGAATAATTTTCAAAAATATTTAAGTGATGATTCTGTATTAGAAAAGTTGTCTCGAATTAAGTTGGAAAATAAAAAGAGGCTGGCGAGTACAATATTAAAAAATCAGAAGATAGAGGTTGATCCTTATTCTATTTTTGATGTCCAAGTTAAAAGGATACATGCATATAAAAGACAAATATTAAATTGCTTAAGGATAATGGATTTGTATAATTCGTTAATAGATAATCCAGACAAAGATATTGAATCCAGGACTTTCATATTTGCAGGTAAAGCGGCACCCGGATATTATTTGGCTAAAAATACAATTGAATTAATTAACTCTATAGCAAAAACAATTAATAATGATTCAAGAGTTAATAATAAAATCAAAGTGGTGTTTATGGAAAATTATAATGTTTCGTTAGCAGAACAAATAATACCAGGGACAGATTTAAGTGAACAAATTTCTACTACCACTAAAGAGGCATCTGGGACATCAAATATGAAGTTCATGATGAACGGGGCAGTAACAATTGCAACTCTAGATGGCGCTAATATAGAAATCAAAGATGAAGTAACTGATGAGAATATTGTTATTTTTGGATTAACAGCTGATGAAGTATTAAGCTATTACAGAAGTGGGGGATACAATTCTTCAGAAATATATAACAGTGACATTAGAGTTAAGAGAGTAGTAGATGATTTAGTAAGTGGAAGATATAACCCAGATAAAGATAGATTCAGAAGTATATATGAAAATTTAGTTAACTATAATGATGAATTTTTTGTGCTAAAAGACTTTGACTCATATGTTAAAGCGCAAAACAAGATTGATATGCTTTATAAGGATGAAAGAAGATGGCAGAAGATGTGTGGTCAAAATATAGCCCATTCAGGAATCTTTTCTTCTGATAGAACTATTGAGCAATATGCAACAGGGATATGGGGATCAGAAGTAATTTATAAGAATCTATAAGGAGGGGTAATTTTTGATGGATGAATTAAGAATAATTCATGATTCTCAAAATATGAAATTTAGAAGTCCATTTGGAGCTGTTGAAATTCAGCAAAAGGTAAAGCTATCAATAGAAATGGATAGAGATGTTATAGTAGCTGTTGAATTACTTAAAGGAAATGAACCAATTAAAAATATAGGTATGAACAAAGAGTATTTAAATAATGGTTCATACAAGTATTCTGCTGTAATAGATACATCTAATTATACTGGGATCATTGAGTATTACTTTGTAATTATTGATGGATACAGTAGGTTATATTATGGGAATAATGATGAAAGATTAGGTGGAGTAGGGAGAGTATACAATTATGATCCAATACCATATCAAATTACCGTTTACGAAAAAAGTATAATGCCAAATTGGTATAAAGAAGGAGTTATTTATCAAATATTTGTAGATAGATTTTTTAATGGAAATGAAGAGGGAAAAATAATTTCTTCTAAAAGTAACTCGTTCATATATGGTTCTTGGAATGATTCCCCCATGTATATTAAAGATAGTTCAGGAAGAATTATTAGGTGGGATTTTTATGGAGGAAATTTAAAAGGTGTAATTAATAAGCTAGATTATCTTAGAAAATTAGGTATAAGCATAATATATTTAAATCCTATTTTCAAAGCATCTAGTTGCCATAAATATGATACGGGGGATTATGAAATTGTTGATGAGATGTTTGGAACAAATGAAGATTTTAAAGTTTTATGCACGAAAGCTAAAGAAATGGGGATAAGAATAATACTTGATGGCGTTTTTAGCCATACAGGAGCTGATAGTAAATATTTTAATAAGTTTGGAAATTATGAAACAACGGGGGCATATCAATCACCAAGTTCACCATATTACAGTTGGTATAGGTTTATTAATTATCCACAAAGTTATGAATGTTGGTGGGGTGTAGATAACCAGCCTAATGTTGAAGAGATGGAACCAAGTTATGTTGAATATATAATTAAAGGAAATAATTCAATAATAAAAAAGTGGATGGACCTTGGAGCCAGTGGGTGGAGATTAGATGTAGCAGATGAGCTTCCTGATGAATTTATTAGGATGATAAAAGAAAAAATGAATGAGGTATCTAGTGATAATGTTCTTATTGGAGAGGTATGGGAAGATGCATCCAATAAGATAAGTTATTCCAAACGCAGAAGATATCTTTATGGCAGAGAACTTGATTCTGTTACTAATTATCCATTAAGAGAAAATCTAATAAATTTTGTAAAGGGATATATAAAGTCGGACAAGTTTGCAAAAAAGGTGTTGTCTTTATTTGAAAATTATCCAAGAGAAAATTTTTATGGGAATATGAACATTATTAGTACTCATGATACAGAAAGAATATTTACAGTATTAGATAAGCGCATAGAATTACTAAAAATAATAATAGCATTACAAATGACATTGCCAGGAGTACCTTTAATATATTATGGTGATGAAGCTGGACTTGAAGGAGGAAAGGATCCAGAAAATAGAAGAGCCTATCCGTGGGGGAGAGAGAGTAAAGAAATCATAGATTTTTATAAAGTTATTATAGGAATAAGGAATAACGAAAATGCATTAAAAAAGGGTGATTTCAAATTCTACAATGCAGATTTGGATGTATGTGTTTTTGAAAGATGCTATGAAAGCGAGAGAATAATAGTTGCTGTAAATATAAGTGAGAGAAGAATAACTTTAGATAATGTGAATATTGAAGGATCATATATTGATATATTAGATAAAAATAAAGAATATAAGGGTTTAGGAATAAACAACATTTTAACCCTTGATGGTTATGGTGTTAAGGTGTTAAAAGGCAAATAATAGATTTTTTTATTAATGAGAATTTATGTGACAGAGAGGGGATATGTATTCATGGGAAAAAATGAGATTGTAGCAATGATATTAGCTGGAGGACAAGGATCAAGGTTAGGGGTATTAACAAAGAAACTTGCAAAACCAGCAGTACCATTCGGAGGAAAATACAGAATTATTGATTTTCCATTAAGTAACTGTGCCAATTCAGGAATATATACAGTTGGAGTATTAACACAATATAAGCCTTTAGAATTAAATGCACATATAGGAATTGGTGAGCCATGGGACTTGGATAGAAAGAATGGTGGGGTAAGGGTTCTGCCACCATATCAAGAAGAAAAAGGTGGTAAGTGGTATAAAGGAACAGCTAATGCTATATATCAAAATATAGAATTTGTGGATGGAGCTGACCCTGAATACATTTTAATTCTTTCAGGAGATCATATTTATAAAATGGATTATACTAAAATGATAGATTTCCATAAAGAAAGAAAAGCAGAAGCAACTATAGCAGTAATAGAAGTTCCGAAAGATGAAGCAAGTAGATTTGGAATAATGAATACTAGAGAAGATATGACAATTTACGAATTTGAAGAGAAACCGGAAAATCCTAAAAGTAATTTAGCATCTATGGGAATTTATATTTTTAATTGGAAAACTCTAAAAAAGTATTTAAAGGAAGATGAAATAAATAAGAATTCAAGTAATGATTTCGGAAAGGATATAATTCCAAGCATGTTAGGAGACGGAAATAAGATGGTGGCGTACCCATTTAAAGGATATTGGAAGGATGTTGGAACAATAGATAGTCTTTGGGAAGCTAATATGGATTTATTAAAGGATGATAATGAATTGAATTTATATGATGAGGAGTGGAAGATATATTCTGTAAATCCAGTAAGACCAGCTCAATACATTGGTGAAGGGGCTAAGGTTAAAAATTCGCTAATAGTTGAAGGATGTGTTGTTAATGGAGATGTAGAAAATTCTGTATTGTTTCAAGGTGTGCAGGTAGGTAAGAATTCAATTATTAGAGATTCGGTAATAATGACTAATGCTAAGATAGGTGACAATGTAATTATTGAGAAAGCTATAGTTGGATCAAATGCTATAGTCAGGAAAGACTGTAGGATTGGACTAGAAGATGATATAGCAATAATAGCAGCAAAAGAAGAAGTTAAGATGGGTACAATAATAGAAAGTAATAAGGCTGTGTAACATAGTATAAGTTATAGTGTAAAGTTTTGCATTATTTATATAGGTATATGTTAGAAAATAAACTTAACATGAGGTATGGGGGAAGAGAAATATGAATAATTGTTTAGGAATAATAAATTTAGATGGAAACGAGAGTAAAATGGGGGAATTAGTTGTTAACAGACCTCTTGCATCAGTTCCAATAGCAGCTAGATATAGAATTATTGATTTTGTATTATCCAATATGACAAATTCCGGAATTGACTGTATAGGTATATTTACAAAAAATAAGTCGAGATCTCTAATTGATCATTTAACAAATGGAAAGCCATGGGACTTAAATAGAAAAAAAGATGGTTTAAAAGTATTCAACTTTGGAGATTATGATCCATCATATGAAGATGTTCACAACTTTTCTGAGAATATTGAATTCTTTAAATACAGTCGAAAAGAATATGTTTTACTTGCACCATCATATATGATTTGCAATATAGATTTTGAAGAGGTAATAGATTATCATAAAAAAAGTGGAAAAGATGTAACTATGGTATATAAAAATATTAAGGAGCCTCAAAATGCTTTTGATGATTGCAGTGTGCTAAATTTTGGAGATTTAGGGGAGGTTATAAGTATTGGGGAAAATGTAGGCCATAGTAAAAATGTAAATATTAGCATGGAGATGTACGTTTTGGAGACCAGCACATTTATAGATATAATTCATGAATGTATAAGAAGTGGAATGTATAGAAAAGTAAGAAGCTATATATCTGCTAATTTGAGAAATTTGAGAGTAGGAGCTTATGAATTTACTGGGCATTTGGAATGCATTAATTCACTTAAAGCATTATATGATGCAAATTTGGCATTATTAAATAGGAGAATAAGTAAGGAAATATTTAGTGAAGAAAGGCCTATATTCACTAAAACAAAGGATGAAGCTCCAACACATTATACTAGTTCAAGCAAAGTAATAAATTCTATTATAGCAAATGGATGCTATGTAAAAGGTGAGGTTGAGAACTGTGTAATTGGAAGACGAGTTTATATAGGTGAAGGTGTAAAACTTAAAAATTGTGTAATTATGCAGAATAGTGTAATAGGCGATTATTCTGTATTAGATAATGTTATTGCAGATAAGGGTATAGAAATTAAGAAAGACGAAAAATTAATAGGATCGCGATTATATCCCCTATTTATTAAAAAAAATAAAGTTGTTTAAAGAGGTATCTCAAAATAGAATTTCTATTTTGAGATACTTTTGGTTTATAAGTTTAATATGAGTAATGTTAGTAAACATCTATAGTTAAGATATATTGATAAAAATTCATACTATAAAGAATATTCATAAAAAGTAAAAAAACTGATCCTAGCATATCAATATATGAAATACTTTATATATTTAAGCAA
>NZ_JACSRA010000051.1 GCF_014836335.1 Clostridium cibarium | reverse complement strand
CCTATAGTTCCATCATCTAAATAAACCTCAACTTCAACTGTTGGAAAACATCTAGAATCTAATATTTGTCTTCCTACTATATCAACAATTTCAACATATTTTTTCATAAGATCACTCCTTGCTTTTTATAATTTGTTAAAAAAAGATCTATACAGAATGTATAGATCTTTTTTCTGTATATTCTAGATACAATTGTGAAAAGAAATTAATATATAGAATATGATGTATTAACTTAATTATTATGCATAAATGTGCGAATATGCATTGAGGTGTTTTTTGACTTCTAAATCACAATTATAAATACAATGTTATTGATAATCATTATCAACTTTGATTATATTTTAACTGCTTTGCTATCACTTGTCAATTATTTTTTATCTTGAAATTAAAAATATATGAGATAACTCATAGGTAAGAAGTAAGAGATTTAATTTTAAAAATTGTGCATTTATAATTCATTATTGAATTATTTAAGCATATTCATACTAATGTAGTGATGTAATTATATTGAGTTATCTATGGAGAAAAATATATAATACCATTGCTACATTACAAATATATTGTGAATTAAAATTATTATGGAGATGATATTTATGAAGGGTTTTGCAATGTTAGGTGTTAATAAGGTAGGATGGATAGAAAAGGAGAAGCCCATTGCAGGGGCATATGATGCAATTGTACGCCCATTAGCTGTATCACCATGTACATCAGATATACACACTGTTTTTGAAGGCGCTTTAGGGGAAAGAAAAAACATGATTCTGGGACATGAGGCTGTAGGTGAAATTGTTGAAATTGGAAGTGAAGTTAAGGAATTTAAAGTGGGAGACAGAGTTATTGTACCTTGTACAACTCCAGATTGGAGATCATTAGAGGTCCAAGCTGGTTTTCAACAACATTCAAATGGTATGCTTGCAGGATGGAAGTTTTCAAATTTTAAAGATGGAGTATTTGCAGAATATTTTCATGTAAATGATGCAGATATGAATCTTGCAATTTTGCCAAAAGAGATATCAGTAGAAAATGCAGTTATGATAACAGATATGATGACAACAGGTTTTCATGGGGCTGAACTTGCAGAAATACAGATGGGATCAAGTGTTGTAGTTATTGGAATTGGTGCAGTTGGACTAATGGCTATAGCAGGAGCTAAATTGCGTGGAGCAGGTAGAATAATAGGTGTAGGAAGTAGACCTGTGTGTGTTGAAACAGCTAAGTTTTATGGTGCCACAGATATTGTGAACTATAAAGATGGAGATATAGTTAAACAAATTATGAATTTGACAGACAATAAGGGTGTTGACCGTGTAATCATGGCTGGCGGTGGTGCAGAAACTTTAGCACAGGCAGTATCTATGGTTAAACCTGGTGGAATAATTTCAAATATCAATTATCATGGAAATGGTGAAACTTTGCCAATACCTCGTGTTGAATGGGGATGCGGAATGGCACATAAGACTATAAGAGGAGGATTATGTCCAGGAGGACGACTTAGAGCAGAAATGCTAAGGGACATGGTAGTGTATAATAGAGTTGATTTAAGTAAGTTAGTTACTCATGTATATCATGGTTTTGAACATATAGAAGAAGCTCTTTTACTTATGAAGAATAAGCCAAAAGATTTGATTAAAGCAGTAGTTATATTATAGAAGATTTCGCTTTAAGTAGAAAAACTAGTACTATATGTACTAGTTTTTCTACTTATTTTCTCTAAACAAAGCATTTCCAACACATATATTACGTATAAGTATATATAGGCATCCGCCAAAGAAAGCAATAAATTCTACATCATACTCATGAAATTCTGCTTAAAAAATAAATTGTCTTACCAAAATTGATCCGATTAAAAACATCATAACTAAAAAACGCTTCAGTTGTTATTTTTTGTTTTTGAATTGAAACTCTTTCATCTATGATAATATTTTTTTTCATATTGATTCCTCCCAAAATAAATCATTTAGTATTTTCCCAAGTGCTTTGCATATTGCAATACAAAGATTTAATGATTTCATTAAATATATTTTTAATACAAACAATCTTTTTAATGTAAATACCTGGTTATGTTTCACGAAAATTATAATTAACACATATTATAAATAGAAGAGACTTATCACAAATTTAGTGATATGAATTTCAAATTAATGATTATTAAATAGAAGGAGTAAAAAAATATGGCTATTGAAGGGTTACACAATGTACAGATACTTCGTGGTTTACAAACCAATAGATCTTTACTAAGTTGTACTGCTGATGGATCCGAAATTAACTTATGGAGTATAGATGATGGTATGGGACGCTAGAGATGGAAATTTACACTTGTTAATGGTGAAACTGATGTTTATAATATTAAAATTGTTGAAGGGGTTACTTCTACTCTTAAATATTTAAGCTGTACTGCTGATGGATCTCAGGTTAATTTATGGGATCAAGATGACGGTACAGGACGTCAAAGATGGAAAGTTATACCTGTTGAAGCATCTCCAACTTGTTCAACTTATCTTATTAAAGTTGCAGCTGGTGTTTCAACATTTAAAAGATATCTAAGTTGTACTGCTGATGGATCTCAAGTTAATTTATGGGATTATGATGATGGAAGTGGACGTCAGAGGTGGCAATTACAAGGAACTTGGCAGGCATAAGGGGATTTAATAGTGGCAAGTATTAATTATAACTATGTTCTTAGTTAGATTTTTAGTTTAGTATTTATAAATTTTCAAATCAAAAGAGATATTTCATGTAGATCTGCATGAAATATCTCTTTCTCAACTTTTATATAAATTAATCCATATTTAAATCAACATCATCTAAAGGTACAACTTTAGTCTTATGTTTAATTTTATACCATAAATATAATCCAACGAATAATGGGATTCCTATGTATGATGCAATTAAGCCTTGCCAATCAATACCATCAGGTTTTATACATGAATAACCTTGACCTAATATTATAAGTATACACATTATAAGAGCAAGTATAGGCCCAAAGGGAAATAATCTAGATTTATATTTTAAATCTTTTATATTTCTGCCGCTATGGACATAGGCTTTTCTAAATCTATAATGACAGATTGCTATACCTAACCAAGCTATAAATCCTGCAAGTCCAGAAGCTGCAACTAGCCAAACGTAAACGGTACTTTCTGCATATAGACCTGTTAAAAAGCAAGCAGAAGAAATTAAAGTTGTTAAAATAATTGCATTTACTGGTACTCCTCTTTTGTTTGTTTTTGAAAATAATTTAGGAGCCATTCCTTCTTTAGCCATTGAGAAAAGCATTCTACTTGAAGCATACATACCTGAGTTACCTGCTGATAATACAGAAGTTAATATAATTGCATTTATTAATGAAGCAGCTCCAGCTATACCAGCCTTTTCAAATACCATTGTAAAAGGACTTGTATCAACGCTAGCTTCAGTAAATGGTATAATAGCTCCCAAAACAATTATTGTTCCTAAATAAAATACTAGTATTCTCCAGAATATTGATTTTATAGCTCTAGGAATAGTTTTTTCAGGATTTTCACTTTCACCTGCAGCAATTCCAATAAGTTCAGTTCCTTGAAAGGAGAAACCTGCAATTAGAAAAATAGCAAATATAGAGTTTATGCCACCATGGAATGGGCCATCAGCAATAAAATAATTATGAAAGCCTATTTCATCTCCGCCCATTATACCTAAAATCATTAGTACACCAATTACTAAAAATATAATAACTGTCACTACCTTAATTCCAGCAAACCAGTATTCTGATTCACCGTATGCTTTTGAAGATAGAAGGTTTAATCCTACTATAATTACTAAAAATAATATGCTCCAGAAAAATCCATCTATATCAGGAAACCAGTATTTCATAATTAAAGAACCTGCAACCATCTCAGCAGCTATAGTTATTGCCCAGTTATACCAGTAGTTCCATCCAAGGGCAAATCCAAGAGCTGGATCTATAAATTTTGTAGCATAAGTACTAAATGAACCAGAGATTGGCATAAATGTTGCCATTTCTCCAAGGCTAGTAATTAAAAAATATACCATAACACCTATTAGACCGTAAGCTAATAATGCCCCACCTGGGCCAGCTTGGTTAATAGTATCTCCCATTGCAAGGAATATACCTGTACCAATGGATCCTCCTAAGGCTATCATGTTTAAATGCCTTGCTTTTAAACTTCTTTTTAACTCGTGATTTTTTTCACTCATTTTAATATATCCTCCTTATGGTTTTAAATTTCCATAAGTAACTAACTAAGATAATATAATAAATTTAGACAATAAAAAAAGCCATGAAAGCATATTCATGACATAAATACGAAAACTATATATTTTAATAAATATTAGAAGTAACGTATATTTTCATTGAAAATAGCTCTCCACAAAATATTTTGTGACAGTCTTATGCATGTTATACATAGGACCAGTAAATAGTATTAAAGCAATTAGCTATTTACTTCGGCGAAAGTTCCTTTCGTATTACTTCATTGAGCTTACCTCCATAATACTACTCTTAAATTTCGCACCTCTATCTCAGTTATCTACTTTTTGTTTTATAAGTTATTATGCAATAAAAATATGAATAAGTCAATACATAAATGCTTCGTGAAAAATAAAGATAAAAAACGAAAAAAATATGGATAATAATTAATAAACTTTTAATTATTTGCTAAAATATTAAATATTTTAAAAGGATTTACTTAGAGTATGTTTAATAAAATGCTTAAAGTTTTATATTTATTTTAATTGATGTTTTTATTTTTTTATATATGTTTTAATTTTGAGAATAATATAAATTATATTAATAAAAATAATTAAGAGAGGTGATAAAATGAGTACCAAATATAAGAATACTAAAAAGAAGATGGCATCCTTAGGTCTTAAGAAAAGTATGAATGGTGATTATGTCTATATAGATAGTAGAGATAAAAATTCAGAATTTGTACCAGTAAGAAATAAGGATAAAAAGGAAAGCCATTAGTGATATG
This sequence comes from Clostridium cibarium, assembly GCF_014836335.1. GTDB lineage: Bacteria > Bacillota > Clostridia > Clostridiales > Clostridiaceae > Clostridium > Clostridium cibarium. Next base: position 7,569 of record NZ_JACSRA010000051.1, on the reverse strand, counting down.
TTTACTAATGAAGCTAATTTATGCTATGACTATATAATAATTATAAGGGGGATTTTAGAATGAAAGTGTTACTTATGAGTATTACTTTGAGAGCATCTTGGGTACATTCATTAAAGGAAAAGAGGATGATAGTAAAAAGTATTTTGCAAAAGTTAAGAAATAAATATAATATTTCAGTTGGAGAAGTTGATAAGCAGGATATTCATCAAACTATTGTTATTGGAATTGCAGCTGTATGTGGAAGTTCAGCAGTGCTAAGTTCAACTGCACTCAATATAATAGATTATATTGAGTGTAATACTGACGCTGAGATAGTTGGAATTGAGCAGGATGAAGAGATTTTTTGATGTTTTTTAATTCATCTAATTATCTTTAGAGTTGTGGAAAGCTATATATAAAGGAAAAATGAGTTTCATAACTTATTATTTAGATTTGCTACATATAAGGTTATTTTTTTGATATAATAATTTCTAGTGGGTTAACGCAAGTAGAAAGGAATTTAAGAATAATATGAAGAATAAAGGTCATTTAATCCCGTATATCACTGCAATAATAACTAATTTTATTTTTGGATTTAGTTTTCTATTTTCAAAGAATGCCTTAAGTATATCTGATCCTATAAGTTTACTGGCTTTTAGATTTTTAGCGGCTTTTCTTGTAATGACAGTACTTATAATGTTAAAAGTAATAAAAGTAAACTATAAAAATAAGCCGTTAAAGTGGTTAATTATTCTAGCTACCATAGAGCCTATTATTTATTTTATTTTTGAAACTTTTGGATTAAAAAAGACATCAACTTCTTTAGGTGGTCTGATGATTGCTCTAATACCTATAATAGTAACGATTTTAGCTGTATTCCTACTAAATGAAAAACCATCATTAAAACAATCAGTAAGTATCGTGTTGTCAGTATCAGGAGTGATGTTAATAATTTTGATGGAGAATTCAAATGATACTGGAGGTTCAATGCTAGGAGTGTTTCTTCTTAGTGGGGCAGTGCTTTCAGCGGCTTTTTTTAATATAATTGCTAGAAAGATATCAAATGATTTTACTCCTATTGAAGTAACTTATTTTATGATGTTTTTAGGAGCTATATGTTTTAATGGAATTTCAATATTCAATCATATAATGGATAAGAATATTTCAACATATTTTAAACCCTTGGAAAATACAACTTTCATAATTTCTGTTTTATATCTTGGAATAATATCATCAGTATTGGCTTATTTTTTAGCTAATTATACATTAGCAAAGCTTGAAGCTTCAAGATCAGCAATATTTGCAAATATTTCAACTATTGTATCTATAATAGCTGGAGTAGTATTCTTGCATGAAAGTTTTCATATGTATCATATTATAGGTTCAATAATGATATTGATAGGGGTATGGGGGACAAATTATTTTAAGGGTGTTAAAGATTATAGTAAAGGAAATTACACTACTATTGTAGAAGAAAATAATATAATTTAGTACTGAAAAAGGTATTGATTCTAATAAGGAAATAATATTAGAATCAATACCTTTTTATATATAATTTTTATTTACCTTTAAAATAAGCATGAGTACCATCATATTCTCCAAAAGAAATTAGATAATCGGTGCATCCTTTTGGTAGAGTAAAAATTAAACGTCCTTTTTCAGGTACACCTATTTTTAATACTTTTTCACTAGGCTCATTTAAATTTAAAGTAGTTGTAACAAAAAGTATTCCATTATATGTTAATCCTTCGCCATCTAAACCGTCTATTTCAGCATTAATTTCTTCATTAGGTCCATATTCATTAGTAGGAAATCCAGCTGGTAGTGTTATAGCATATTCGGCAACAGCATATTCAATTTGATCACTGTCAAGAGGTGAAATTCTAGTATTATGAGTAGAATTATATTCAGCAACTATTCTTTGGGCGTCTTCACCTCTAATAACATTTGTTAATGATACATTAGCATCATGAATAGATGAATCTACAGCAAATTTTGATGCAATACCTGTTTGTCCAATTTGAAGTAATGATGTTAAAGTAGATTGTTTAGCCTCACTACTATTTGTTGCAGGTGTTTCTTCTTTTTGAGCAGTATCATCTGATTTTGGAGTGTTTTCTTCAGTAGATGATATCTCATTATTTTTTAGTTCTTCTTTTTTGCTACCACAAGCTAATAAGTTTATAGATACTAAAGCAATAAGTGCTAGCAGCATAATCTTCTTTCTCATTATAAATCTCCTTTTTATCGTAGTTAAAAATACAGTATATACTTATGAATAATACCATATTTTTCTTAAAAAAGAAACAAAATAAGTCAATTTACGCACAAATATTACAAATTGAAAATACTTATTAATGAAATTTTTAGAATAGTTGTTGGTTTTCTTAACTTATTTGAATTATAATTATGAAGAATAAGTTATAAAGATAGGGGGAGTATTGTGAGAATTCTTTTGAAATATATAACTAGATGTATGATAGAGAAGAAAGCTAGATTTTGCTTGTTGATTTTAGCTATAGCAATGAGCACAGGATTGTTAATAACAATTTCAGGAACTGTTAAAGTTGCAGTTAGTAGTTTTGAAAAGCCTATGAAGGAATCATTTGAAAATAAAGAAATAAGTATATCTACAAAAAATGGAGAGCCTTTCTTAAAGTTAGAAGAAATTAAAATGGAAGGGATTAAGGATTTAGAGGGAGAAATTGAATTATTAGCAACAACTAAGGAAGAAGAAAATAATATTAGCGTTTCAGGAAGAGTAGAAAAAAATATAAATAAGGACAACTTAATTGAAGGTAGTATAGATAATTTCAGTGGGCAGAAGTGTATAATCTCTAAGAAAATATCTAATGAAAAAAATCTGAATATAGATGATGAATTAGAAATAATCATAGCAGGACAAATCAAAAAGTACAGGATTGCGGTAGTAAGTGCAAACGATAATTTATTCTATAATGATAATAAAAGTTCTTATTCAATAATAGTGCCATATGAAGATATAGCTAAGTTTTTAAAGGTTGAAGGAAAATATAATTATGTAACAGCTAATAAGGATTTAGATAATATAAAAGAAAGTATAAGTAAATTTAATGATAACAATACACAGTTTAAAGCAAAGGAACTTTATGATATTAAAGCTGTAGAAGAAGAGTTGAAGTCATTTACTTCAGTATTATATGCAATGCTTATTATAGTGTTATGCATGAGTGCAATAATTATTTATGGTTCATTTAAATTAACTATTACAGAAAGATTATCAGTAATAGGAACATTTCTAAGCCAGGGAGCAACAAATTGGAATGTAGAAAAAATCCTGTTTTTTGAGAGTATAGGATATGGAGCAGTAGGAGCAATTTTAGGAGATGCTTTAGGGTATGGAGGGTTATATTTAGTAAATACATATATTTCGAAACTAAGCGATATAGGTAATATTGAAAGTTTCTCAGTAGACCCAAGATGTTTTTTAATGGGATCTGCTTTTGCAATTATTTTTTCTGTTATATCTGCTTTCGTTCCAATATTAAGGATAAGAAAATTAGAGGTAAAAGAAGTTATATTAAACAATGTAAATATATCAATGAGTATAGGATGGAAAAGATTTATTATTGGAACAAATTTGATAGTTATTTCGATACTTATAAATTCAAGATCAGAAGAATGGGTTAATTATTTAAGTGGGATACTTATACTGGTATCAGTAATAGGTGTAATTCTTATGTATCCTAAAATTATTGATTTATTAACTAATTTTTTATTCAAGATATTTAGGGGAAAGAGTAAAGTAATAATATTAGCTCTTAATAATTTAAAAACATCAAAGGTTCTTATGGGAAATATTACTCTTATTGTTATTTCGATGTTATCAATATTCATGATTACATCAATAGGGACAAGCCTTAAGAATTTAGTTGTTGGAGCTTATGACGTTATGAATTTTGATATATCAGTAAGTAATATTGTAGGTGTGCCTGGCATTAATGGATATAGTATAACTGATAAGATAATAGATAAAATTAAAGGAAATCCTAATATTGATCTAGGTAGTATTCAAATATCAAAAGAGGCAAATGCAAAAGTTAATAACGAAACTATGGCCTTTTTTGAAGGAATAGATAGCGATAAGTACCAAAGTTTTAATAGTTATTTAGAACTAGATAACAGTAAATATCGGGACATGTATAAAAGGTTTCAAGAATCTACGGATAGTGAGATTATTATTACTGATAAGCTAAAAAAATCTTTAAATGTGAAAGTTGGAGATAAAGTTTCTGTTGAAGTGAATGACATTAAAAAAGACTTAAAAATTATAGGTATAATTGATGGAAAGTTATATTATACTGGACAATTTATATTAATGAAAAATTCAGATATGAAAAAAGAATTTATGATTGAAGAAGCTAGTAAAATAGTATTTAAAACTACTAAGTCTCAAGAAGAGGTTAGAGATGAGTTAAAGCCTGTTATAAAAGAACTTGGAGCAAAAGTAATTACAAAAGATGAAATTCAGAAGGATAATATAGAAAACAATCAATTAACTGTTAATATTTTAAGTATATTTTCATACTTAGCTATTTTTATAGCTACTTTAGGTGTGTTAAATAATATAATAATAAGTTTCTTGCAAAGAAAGAGAGAATTAGCAGTGTTAAGTTCAATAGGAATGTCTGATGGATCGAGAAGTAAAATGTTACTTACTGAATCTATATTATCAGTAATATGGGCTGTAGCTATAGCAATGCCTTATAGCTATTTAGGACTATCATTGCTTACAAAAACTATGACTATAATAGGCCTGCCTATGGATATAGTACTAGATGTGAAATCTGTGCCTGTATATGGAGTAGCGGCTTTAATATTAATTTTATTAGCATCATTACCTATAATGTTAAAGAACAAGAAGTTATCAATTATAAATGAATTAAAGTATGAGTAAAGGTGAGATTTTTATGAATATAATAGAGGTTAAAAATTTAAATAAATCATTTAATGTTGGAAAAGAGTGTATACATGTATTGAAGAATATAAATTTAAATGTTCGAAAAGGTGAATTTATTTCAATTATGGGTCCATCAGGAGGTGGAAAATCCACATTACTATATTTATTAGGGGGGTTAGATAAACCTACTTCAGGAATAGTAAGCATAGAGGGTAAGGATATTAGTAAAATCAAAAAGAAAGAAATAAGTTGGATGAGAAGAAATAGAATAGGTTTTGTATTTCAATTTTATAATTTAGTACCTAATTTAAGTGTAGAAGATAATATAATGTTGCCAGTAATATTAGATGGCAAAAAGATTAAGGATTATAATAAAAGGCTTGATGAAATATTAGATATAATTGGGATGAAGGAAAAGAGAAAGATGACTCCAAGGGAGTTGTCAGGAGGACAGCAGCAGCGAGTTGCTATAGCTAGGGCATTAATTTTTGAGCCAGAGATAATTTTCTTGGATGAGCCTATAGGTAATTTAGACTCTAAAACAGGAACTGAGATTATGGAGATATTTAGAAGAGTAAATCGAGAATATGGAAAAACTTTAATTCAAGTTACTCATTCAGCTGAATCAGCAAGATATGGAACATCTGTTATAAGATTGATAGATGGAGAGATAGTTGATAGAGAAGATCTTAAAAACAAATAGTATAGGATATAAAAAAGTACTAAAGCATTTACTTGCTTTAGTACTTTTTATTATATAAATAATTTTATTGCATAAATAAGAATTCCAGAAATAATTGCAGTTATTGGGATAGTCAATACCCAAGCCCAAACTATATTCTTAGCAACGCCCCATTTAACTGACTTTACATTTTTTGAAGAACCAACACCCATTATAGTTGTTGTAGCTATATGGGTTGTACTAACTGGAGCGTGAAATAATGAAGCTGTAAGGATTACTGAAGCAGCTCCTAATTGTGATGCGAAACCACTAACTGGATTTAATTTAGCAACACCGCTTCCCATAGTTTTAATTATTTTCTTTCCACCTAAAGAAGTTCCTAGTGCCATAGCTAAAGCACAGCATGCAATAACCCAAGTTGGAACTTTAAATTCGCTTACAAAACCACCACTTACTAGAGCCATAGTTATTATTCCCATGGATTTTTGAGCATCATTTCCACCGTGATTTAGAGACATAAAAGCTCCAGCTAATACTTGAAGTTTTAAAAAAAGTCTATTTATTACGCTTATTTTAAAAGGTTTTAAAATAAAGTTTAATATTATCATTAATATGTAACCAACAGCGAATCCTATCACTGGAGAAAGGAATAACCATAAAACAACACTGCTTAGAAGGTTATACCAATTAATTGAATTAAATGATGCAAAATAAGCTATTCCGCCGCCAACCAATGCACCGATTAATGCATGAGAAGAACTACTTGGAATACCAAAATACCATGTGATTAAGTTCCAAATTATAGCTGAAATTAAAACACATAGTATAACCCATTGTGGGAGTCCACTAACAATGTTACTACCTACAGTTTTAGCAACTGCAGTTCCCGTAAAAGCACCAATAAAATTAAATATGGCACATAAAAGTATAGCGCGTTTGGGATTAAGGGCTTTTGTAGTTATAGTAGTAGCAACAGCTGTTGCTGTATCATGAAATCCATTAATAAAATCAAAGATTAATGTAAAAATTACTATTAATGTTGTTATTATAACAGCATTAGGCATTCTTAATAACCACTCCTTCTACGATTTTTGCGATCTTCTCGCAGTTATCGATAGTGTTTTCTAAAATTTGATATATTTCTTTCCACTTAATAACTGTTAGTGGATCTGTTTCGGTATTAAATAATTCTGCAACTGTTTTTCTAAATACCTTGTCAGCTTCACTTTCGTACTTACATATGTTTGAAAGTTGCTGAGATATATTTTTAGACTTATAGCCTTTAATCCTAAGCTCATCCATTACTGCAACAAGTTCTGTAGTAGCTTGCACTAATAAGTCACATATTTTTTTAGAACCTTCAGTACATTCCTCTATATTAAACATTATAAATCTATGCATAGTTGAATTGATTAAATCTAGTATGTTATCCATTTCAGTAACTAGTTCGTAAATATCTTCTCTATCTATTGGTGTTATAAAGGCTTCATTTAATTCCCTAATTACGTTACGTACTAATTCATCACCCTTATTTTCACAATCCTCTGTCATATTTACATCGGTATTTTTGTTAACTAGTGAGTTTAAGGTTGATCTTAAGATTAGTGCTGCTTCGTTTACATTTTTTGCTGAATCTGAAAACATTCTATAAAACTTGTCTTCTTTTGGTTTGTTATTAAACATTTGGTCACTTCCTTTATACAATATAGTATTATATTTTAATACTCAAACACTATAAGTATATTCGATTTCAAGGAAAATGAAAATAGTTTTTTTTACTACTTTATTAGAATATAGATTGTTTTAGACAATTTATTTATATATTCAGAAGGAGACAAAGGTTAAATTCTTATTAATTTAAAAAGTACTAAAGTAAAATTATACTTTAGTACTTTTTTATGTGTGCCCAGCATGGGCACGTACTAGTCGGTGAAAGTCCGATATGGGGGTTGATAGTGCCAACCATTAG
>NZ_JACSRA010000050.1 GCF_014836335.1 Clostridium cibarium | reverse complement strand
CCGCCGTATACCGAACGGTACGTACGGTGGTGTGAGAGGTCGGTAGATAAAATAATTATCTACCTCCTACTCGATTTGGAATATAATTTAAAATTTAACCAGTGCTTATTTTTAATATTTGAAGATAAAATAGTTTGGATTAAATTTAATGTAATATTTTTAAGTGTTCAGAGTAAGTTGTTATTGGAGTAGAGCCTAAAACTCCTGCTTCTGATCCAATGATAAATATGTTGCTTTTGTTAATTCCTACATTAGAATATGCTTGTACATCTGATTGTGCATTTCCATAGCCATAGCAAAATTGAATGCCTTTAGTTTGTAATTGTTTTAAGTAATTTGCCTTATAATCAGCTGCAGCTTGTCCTATTAATAAGCTACTTCCATAAGAAGTATGTACTAAGCCCATAGGGAATCCTTTTTCTAATAGCCATCTTTGGCTATTTTCAGTTAACCAATAAGGGCGAGCTGTTAAGTAAAGAATATTATAACCTTTAGAACTATAATATTTTGCTACATCATTTGCATTAGAGTACATTTGAGGTATGTAATTTATATTTGTAAGTTCACTTGTATATTCTTTAACATTTTCAAAATCACTGGTGGTAAGGGTGCCGTCAATATCAAAAATAACATATTTTTTACTAGTATCTAAAACTTGTAGATACATATTAGCTTCAGTACCATCACCTTCAACATAAAGTTTGATTAAATGTAATCCAGGAGCTAATTTCATTGAATTTGGAATAGTATATTTAACACGTCCGTCGCTATTAGTTTTTAATCTAGTTAACTTTTCCCAATGACTTGTACTAGAATCTAGAGAATATTCATATATGGAAATCCATTCATTTTCTAAATCCTTATTAAAGTCACCATATTGAAATTTTCCTTCAATATATTGAGATTCATTAGTTGTAACTATTGAATCATAACCATTATGGTGAGGTGTGTGTACACTTACTATATTTTTATTAAACCAACTAAAGTCGGTTCTTGGTGGAGGTGTGAATTGGGATTTTTTAAAATCAAAATACTTTATTTGAGGATTGGTGGCAAATATAACTGATGAGGACAAGTTATTAGCAGCAAATACGATAGTGTTACTAAAAAAAATAGACAATATCGTTGTTAGAACAAGAAATAATGATAACTTTTTTGTTTTTAAATTTTTATTCATGTGATAATCTCCTTATATTTATTGATTTTTAGATATTATGTATAAATTATATACTAAAATTTACACTATGAGGTATAATAATACATAATTTAAAGATATTTTAAGGTGAATTTAATTGTAAAATTATATTTTAATTAAAAAGATTATAAATAAAACATTAACATAACTGATATGTTAAGAATATTATGGTATATAACAATATATTTGGAGTGAGTTTTATGTTTGAAGGACTTAATTTGCAAATAATAAAAGAGTCATGGTTTCCAATTTCTCTAATTTTAATTTTAGTCATTTTGATTATATTTGAATTTGAAATATGTGAGCTAATGGCTAATGTAATAGCAAGAGTAAAAGAAAAGTTTCGTAAGCTTTTCATGAAAAAGGGGACAAGCAGTGAAATATTTAATAAAGTAATAGAATTAGCTGGTTATTCTTATGATTCAAAACAAGATATATTTTATTACAATATGGATGTTTGGCAAAGAAGCATGGGGTATTGTAAACTTTATGACGAATCAACTACACCTTTAGGAATGGTAATAGATTGTGAGCCTATACCTTTTGAGTATAGAGGAGAAAATTGGCTAATTGAATTTTGGAAAGGTCAATATGGGGTAGCTACAGGGTGTGAAATAGGGGTTTATAAAATGAAAAATCATGATATAGATGTTCCAGGTGTCTACAAAGGGCCCTTTTATGAATGTGTAAGTGATGAAGATAGATTGCAGATGTCTGTAGTTTTAATTAAAGATGGAAAAAAAGTTTTCAATAGATCAGAAAAGCATTGGTGGTTAACAGGATTTAAACTTGGTATGTTTTCAGAGCCCTCAGAATTAAAAATGCATATAAAGATCAATTTAAAAGATAGAGAGATGTGTTATAAATTTGTTAATGGGCTAAAGAAAGCAGGATATACCAATTCAGAAATTATAGTAAAAAAGAAGAACACAGTAATTTTGAAATTTGATAGACCACATACAGCACAACCTGTTTCTAGAACACAAGAGATAGAGAGGAGAGAACAAAGAAAAAATCAATGGCTATGTAATGAGTATAATGAATTAACAGGTTCATATAATAGTATGGAAGAGAAAATGAAGGCCGTTTCAGAGGAGTTTCCTGAAATGTTTAATGATATTATAAATATAGGAAATATTAAAGGAATATTTAAGATATATGATAAAATCAGAAGTTATATTGACTAATATTATATAGCAGGAAGTTAAATTCCTGCTTTTCTACTAGTATTTAAATAAAAAATAAATTTTTAAACATATCATTTAGTAGTATTTTATGTGGAGGAAATATTATGAGTTTATTAGAGCACATATCTGAAGTCTATGAATCAGCTGATGAAGTATTATTTGATAATTCTTCAAAGATAATTTTAATGAGTGACTGTCATAGAGGAAATGGAAGCTGGGGAGATGATTTCTCGAAAAATCAAAATCTTTATTTTGCAGCTTTAACACACTATTACAAGGAAGATTTTACTTATATAGAACTTGGAGATGGAGATGAACTTTGGGAAAATAGTGATATGTCTGAAATCATTCATGCACATAGTGATATTTTCTGGCTATTAAGGAAATTTTATAGAAGAGGTAGGCTTTATTTTATTTATGGAAATCATGATATAGTTAAGCAGAGTGATGAATTTGTAAAAGATAATTTGTATAAATATTTTGATGAACGTGAAAAGAAGAATTTTTCTCTGTTTGATAATATAAAAATAGGGGAAGGATTAATATTGAAACATAAATTTACTGAAGATAAGATATTTTTAATACATGGACATCAAGGAAATTATAGAAACTATAGATTATGGAAATTAAATAGATTTTTAGTTAGGTTTTTTTGGAAACCATTAAATTTGTTTGGATTTAATGATCCAACTAGCCCAGCTAAGAATTATGCAAAAAAGGAAGTAGTTGAAAAGAGGTTAGTTCAATGGGTTAAAAAAGAAAAACACATGCTTATCGCAGGACATACTCATAAACCAATTTTTCCAGAGGTTGGTGAAGCTCCTTATTTTAATGATGGAAGCTGCGTGCATCCACGATGTATAACAGGAATAGAAATTGAACATGGTGAAATAGTTTTAATAAAATGGAGTATGAAAACAAAAGATGATGGTACTTTGTATATTGGAAAAGATATAATAGCAGGACCTACAAAAATACGAGAATATTTTAAGTAGTAATAGATATATTGAAAAAAATTAAATTTTCATCATATACCACTAAATTTCCTACATAAAAAGTAGAATTTTGATTAACGATATAGTATAATTGCATTGCTATAAAATTTTAATTAGAAAGGGTGTGATGTTAGGGTTGGAAAACAAGCTGAAATTATACGGCTTTAACAACCTCACAAAAACACTTAGCTTTAACATCTATGATGTATGCTATGCAAAAAGTGAGCGAGAACAAAAGGACTATATTGCTTATATTGATGAGCAATACAATTCAGAAAGACTTACAAAAATTCTCTGTGATGTAACTGAGATTATAGGAGCGCATGTACTTAATGTATCTAAACAAGATTATGACCCACAAGGTGCTAGTGTGACGATTCTTATTTCAGAAGAAGCACTGCCAGTTCATTTAGTTGACAAATCTTGTAATCATGGTGAAATAGATATATTGAAAACAAGAGAAACGGTAGTTGGACATTTAGATAAAAGTCATGTAACAGTTCATACATATCCAGAATATCATCCAGATAATTCAATTGCTACTTTTCGTGTGGATATTGATGTATCCACTTGTGGAGAAATTTCTCCATTGAATGCATTAAAATATTTAATAGAAAGTTTTGATTCTGACATTATTACAATAGACTATCGTGTTAGAGGATTCACCAGAGATGTTGATGGTAAAAAGTTATTTATAGACCATAAAATTAAATCAATACAAGATTATATTGATGAAAATACATTAAAGAAATATGATGCTATGGATATGAATGTATATCAGTCTAACATATTTCACACAAAAATGTTAATTAAAGAAATTGAACTACAAAATTATCTTTTTAATAAAGATGTATATGAACTTAAGCCAAAGGAAAGGCTCGAAATTACAAATAATCTGCGTAAAGAGATGATAGAGATTTTCAGTGGAACGAATATATATTAGTATGGATGTAGTATAAAAAGCAGTCTCAGATATAGATGAGACTGCTTTTTCTTTTTTGGATTCAAGTCGTGAAATGTTATTATAATGTCGTGAAATAAAATATTACAGAGTTGAGGATTAAATAAATGGAAGATGTGAGAAAAAAATTTAAATTATATAAAATTTATGTAGAATAGTATTAAAGAAAAGTATTGTTACTTAATTAGTAAGTAGTAATTAATAGATTGAAGTATAGAACTAGAGGATAATGAATGCTTTGAATAGCTTATGTTACTGGGGGGTACTACAAGTTAGTTAGACTTCATAAATATTTCTACAACAATAAATTAAATACTAAAAGTGTTTAGAAAAAAAATGTAGATAATAGTTCTAAGGGGAATTATATAGATTGGAAAATTTGAATATGTCTCTGTTTTTTATTTAATTAATTATAGTAACAAACTATCTTAGTTTTCTCAGTTTATAAAAATAATAGCAAGGTAACTATCCCTGTTAGTATATATTATTGAGATTGAGAAAATATTGTACAAGTTGTATAGGAGGTAAGATCTTCAATAACTTTTGTATAATAGTTATAAAAATTTAGAGTTTCTAATTTAATGTTTGGATGAAATGATATTTCAAATAGTAAATTAGGATGATGGACTAACAATTCAAGTCCTTGTTAACAATGGATATTGAAACTGTTAGACAATTTAATTGGCCTACACCTGACATTCCTTTGTATTCTGGGAAATTGGATATAGTTTATAGCTATATTTAATGAAACAGATATAGAGGAGTGTTTTTTTTATTTAAATGTTAATCATTCATCATGATTTGTTAACTAAGAATTGATTTATCCGTGATGTATATAAAAACAATTTAAGTCAATAATAAATTTGAAATCATGTTGACATAAAGAAAAAAAGGAATATAATAAAACTACAACACCCCCCAGGGGAGGGAGGAGGAAAAATATGAATGAAGAAAGAAAAAAAGCTATGCAATCTTTAAAGACGGCAAAGGGACAAATCGAAGGAATTATTAAAATGATAGAAGATGAAAGATATTGTGTTGATATTTCAAATCAAATAATGGCTGCTCAGTCCTTACTAAAGAAAGCTAACTTGATTATATTAAAGAAGCATATGCACACTTGTGTTAAGGATGCATGTAGCACAGGAGATGCAGATGTTAAGATAGAAGAAATAATAAGTATTTTAGAAAAAGTAATGTCAAAATAAAGAAGGTGTGGAATATGGAAAATAAAACTTTTTTAGTTGAGGGAATGACATGCTCAGCATGTTCAAATAGAGTTGAAAGAGTTGTAAAAAAGCTAGAAGGGATTGAAAATGCTAGTGTTAATTTTGCAACAGAAAAACTTACATTGACTATGAATAATGAAGTGATAGATGATGAAAAAATAAAAGAAGTAGTAGAAAAAGCAGGATATAAACTTGTAGAGGAAAGTAAAGTCAAAGAGAAAGATAAATCTGATACTGAATGGAGTAAGTTATTTAGAAGGTTCATAATATCAATAATTTTTACAATTCCGCTACTTGTAATAAGTATGGGTCATATGCTAGGCATGCATTTGCCTACTATAATTGATCCTGAAATGAAGCCATTAAATTTTGCATTAGTGCAGCTGGTATTAGCTTTAATAGTTATGTTTATAGGTTTCAAATTTTACAAAGTTGGGATAAAGAATATATTTCAGCTTAGTCCTAATATGGATTCATTAATTGCAATTGGAACTTTATCAGCATTCTTATATGGAGTTTTTGCTATAGTTAAAATTACTGAAGGTGAAGTACATTATGTTATGAATTTGTATTTCGAATCAGCAGCAGTAATATTGACTTTAATTACTTTAGGTAAGTATTTAGAAGCAGTATCTAAAGGGAAAACCTCTGAAGCAATAAAGGCACTTATGGGGCTGGCTCCTAAGGTCGCAACTGTTGAAAGGAATGGCAGAGAACTACAAGTAAAAGCTGAAAATGTTAATGTAGGCGATATAGTTATAGTTAAACCAGGAGAAAAGTTACCTGTTGATGGAGAAATAGTTGAAGGAAATACTTCAATAGATGAATCTATGTTGACAGGGGAAAGTATCCCAGTTGAAAAGGAAATAGGAAGCTCTGTTATTGGTGGAAGCTTAAATAAAACAGGATTTATAAAATACAAAGCAACAAAGGTTGGAAAAGATACTGCATTAGCTCAAATAGTTAAGTTAGTTGAAGATGCACAGGGGTCAAAGGCACCGATAGCTAAACTTGCAGATGTAATTTCATCCTATTTTGTTCCTATAGTAATAGGACTTGCCGTAATTTCATCTTTAGCTTGGAAAATATCAGGTGAAAACAATGTGTTTGCACTTACAATATTTATATCAGTACTTGTTATAGCTTGTCCATGTGCTTTAGGACTAGCAACCCCAACAGCAATCATGGTTGGTACAGGAAAAGGTGCAGAAAATGGTGTATTAATTAAAGGCGGAGAAGCTTTAGAAACTACCTATAAGTTAAATACTGTAGTATTTGATAAAACTGGTACAATTACTGAAGGAAAGCCGATGGTTACCGATATTATAGTAGATGAAATATCAGAAGAAGAAATCATTATATTAGCTGCAAGTGCAGAAAAAGGTTCGGAACATCCTTTAGGGGAAGCAATAGTAAAGGGTGCTGAGGAAAAAGGGTTAAAGCTCAAAGAGATAGAGAAATTTAATGCACTTCCAGGTCATGGAATTGAAGTTAAGATAGAAAATAAAAATATTCTTCTAGGGAATAAAAAATTAATGCTAGATAAGAATATAATCATAGATAAGTTTAATGCAAAATCAGATAAATTTGCAGAAGAAGGAAAAACGCCTATGTATATTGCTATAGATGGAGAACTTAAAGGCATAATTGCTGTTGCAGATATAGTTAAGGAAAATAGTAAAAAGGCAATAGAAAATCTTAAGAATTTAGGAATTAAGGTAGCTATGATAACAGGAGATAACAAAAAGACTGCTGAAGCTATAGCTAGGCAAGTGGGAATAGATTTAGTTTTAGCAGAAGTTCTTCCGGAAGATAAGGCTAATGAAGTAGCAAAACTTCAAGAACAAGGATATAAAGTTGCAATGGTTGGGGATGGTATAAATGATGCTCCAGCATTAGCAAAAGCAGATATAGGTATAGCTATAGGTTCTGGAACAGATGTAGCTATAGAATCAGCAGATATAGTACTTATGAAAAGTGACTTAACAGATGTAGCAACTGCAATTAAGTTAAGTAAAGCAACTATAAAAAATATAAAAGAAAACTTAGGTTGGGCATTTGGTTATAATGTTTTAGGAATACCAGTTGCTATGGGAGTGCTTCATATATTTGGAGGGCCGCTTTTAAATCCAATGATAGCTGCTGGAGCTATGAGTTTAAGTTCAGTATCAGTACTACTTAATGCTTTAAGACTTAGAAAGTTTAAAGCTTAAAGAATATAATATAGGAGGAGATAAATATGAAAAAGAAATTATTAATAGAAGGCATGAGTTGTAATCATTGTGTGGCACACGTTAAAGAGGCTTTAGAAGCTTTAGAAGGAGTTTCTTTAGTTGAGGTGAGTTTAGAAGATAACTGTGCAATAGTTGAATCTACAACATCAGATGAGGTGCTAAAGGAAGCTGTAGAAGAAGAAGGCTATGATGTTGTTGGAATAGAATAGTCAGTAAAGAAACCTACTAAAATGCGAAATTTTTCATTTTAGTAGGTTTCTTTTTGTCAAATTCACGTATTTAAGCATATATTATAGGATAATGAAACATGACGATAAAATGATAGAACTAATATTCTGTAAAGTTAATACATATAAATAGTAACTATAAAATTACTATTTATTATAAGAGCAATTAAAGCAGGAAAGGGAGCAGTAATTTATGTGTGGACATGTTTCGGTTTTCATTAAAAAAGATACCTATAAAGTAGATAAGGAAAAAGTTCTTGAATCATTAAAAACTATTGAGCATAGGGGTCCAGATGATATAGGTATTTATGAAGATGATAGTGCTTTTCTGGGGTTTAGAAGACTTAGTATTATTGATTTGGCAAATGGACATCAACCATTTGAAAAAGATTCATACGAAATCATATTTAATGGTGAAATTTATAATTATAAGAATATAAAAGAATATCTTGAATTGAAAGGGTACAATTTTATATCAAATTCTGATACAGAAGTATTACTTACTGATTATATAGAAAAGAAAGAAAAATCTATATATGATTTAAGGGGAATGTTTACTTTTCTAATATACGATAAAGAAAATAAGGAAGTATTTGGGGCTAGAGATCAGTTTGGAATAAAACCATTATATTATATAGATAATGAAAATATAATTGCATTTGCATCAGAATATAAGGCATTATTACCATTTCTAGAGCATCCAACTGTTAATGAGGATAGCCTTCAAAAATATTTATCATTTCAATATGTTCCAGGTGAAGAGACCATGATAAAGGAAATAAAAAAAGTTCCACAAGCACATTATTTCACAGTTAAAGATAACAAAATAAGTTTTCGATGTTATCATAAGGTGAATTTTAATCAAGAAAAAATAATTAATAGAAAAGAAGTTTATGACGTTATGGTAGATTCAGTTAGTTCTCATATGATTTCAGATGTTGAGGTTGGAACGTTTTTATCTGGAGGTGTTGATTCATCTATCATAGCAACTATAGCTAGCAAAAAAAATCCTAAAATAAAATCTTTTACTGTAGGATTTGATGTAGAAGGATATGATGAAATAGATGTTGCTAAGAAGACTAGTGAAGAGTTAAATATTGAAAATACTTATATTAAAGTAGGGGAAAATGATTATATTAATGCAATTAAGGATGTAGTATATAAATTTGACGATCCAGTTGCTGATCCTTCTGCTGTTGGTTTATATTTTTTATCAAAGGAAGCCAGCAAACATGTTAAGGTAGTATTGTCAGGAGAAGGTTCTGATGAATTATTTGCGGGGTATAATATATATAAAGAATATTATCCTCTAAAGAAAGTTTTTAAGCTACCTAAAATAATTAAGAAGTTCATTAATTTTATTGCAAAAAAGTTACCTAATATAGTAGGGAAAAATTTCTTGTTAAGAGGAACTACTCCTTTGAGGGAGAGATATATTGGAAATGCCAAAATTTTTAATAATGAAGAAACAGAGAAAGTTTTAGTCAATTATAATCCAAATAATGATTTTCAAAATGTAGTAAAAAGAATATATAATGATTGTAAAGAAAAAGGATATGACTATGTTACAACTATGCAAAATATTGATATTAATACTTGGCTTATAGGGGATATTTTAGCAAAAGGTGATAAAATGTCTATGGCTAATTCTATTGAGCTTAGAGTACCTTTTTTAGATAAAGAGGTATTAAAGGTGGCAGAAAAAATTCCTCTAAAACAAAGAGTTTCTAGAAAAAATACAAAGCTATTACTTAGAGAAGCTTTTAGAAATATAGTTCCAAGACATGTTGTTGATAGAAAAAAATTAGGTTTTCCAACACCTATAAGGGTATGGTTAAAAAGCAAGCTTGGAGAAGTAGTCAGAAGAACTATAAATGATTCAAAGGTAGATAGATATATAAAAAAAGATTATGTTATGGAACTTCTAGATGAACATCTTAAAGATGAAAAGGATAATTCTAGAAAGATTTGGACAATATTTATATTTTGTTTGTGGCATCAGATTTATATTGAGGGTAAAGACATGGTATAATAAGAACTAAAGAAAATTTACTTAAGAAGGACTGGAAAAGTATGGATGTCAATATAAATTATCAAAAAGAATTAGATTCTCTTATAAAAAATTTAGTGAAAGAGGAAAAAGTTCCAAGACTTTTACTACACAGTTGTTGTGCTCCTTGTAGTAGTTATGTTTTAGAGTATTTATCAAATTACTTTAAGATAACAGTTTTTTTCTATAATCCTAATATTTATCCTGAAGAGGAATATTTAAGAAGGGTAGAGGAACAAAAAAAATTTATTTCATCACTTAATACTAAGTATGATATAAATTTTATTATAGGAAAATATGATACAGAAAGTTTTTATGCTATTTCAAAAGGGTTGGAAAAGGTAAGAGAAGGTGGAGAACGTTGTTTTAGGTGTTATGAATTAAGACTTAATGAAGCAGCTATTGTTTCTAAAGAAAAAAATTATGATTACTTTACAACTACATTAACTATAAGTCCACATAAAAATGCAAAGAAGTTAAATGAAATAGGTGAACTAGTAGCTAAAAAACATGGGACAAATTATTTGTTCTCTGATTTTAAGAAGAAAAATGGTTATAAAAGATCTATCGAGCTTTCTAAGGAATATGGTCTTTATAGGCAAGATTACTGTGGATGTGTTTTTTCTAAAAACGAGAGAATGGAACAAAAAAATAATAATCAAGAATAGATAGATTTTAGAACATGGCCATGTAGATATGGCTATGTTTTTTTATTCATTTTAATACAATTAATGTTAATATCATATTAGGAATTTTTGTTTCAGAAAATCTTTATTTGTATCTATAAAAGTGCATGGTAAAAAGCGAACTTTTATAGAAAATTAAGGGAAAGTATTCATGAAGAACTTACATATCTATATATTGCTGTATTTGGCTCAAAATCAACATATGTAAAGCTTTTTAAAAGGTTAAAAATATTATAAAAAATTCAGAAAATTTTCTTGCAATTTTTATTTAGATATGATACTATGATTTTGTAGAAATACAAAATAAAATTAGAAATTAAAGATTCAGTAGATAATAATGTTCTCCGGTTTAGGATTCATTAATCGAAATGGTCTTTAAATTGGAGGAATTAAAATGGATAAGACTTTAGTATGTGTTGATTGCGGTAAGGAATTCATCTTCACTGAAGGAGAACAAGCGTTCTACAAAGAAAAAGGATTCGAAAACGAACCAAAGAGATGCCCAGACTGCAGAAGAGCTAAGAAGCAACAAAACAACAGAAGATAGTTTCTAAGAGAATGTTGCAAAGGCTATAAGAGAATTACTCTTATAGCCTTTTTCATATGAGGATAATTTAGGATATCACCAATACCAAGGTATTGGTGATATTTATTACAAAATTACTTTAGGATAACCTTTCTTAAGCATTTCATATCTCTTATAGTTTTATCAACTAAACAATCAAGAGCTTTAAGATCTTTTGCAACAGTACAAACAACTTCAGTTTCTTCATCATCTAAGCAAGCTTCTTTTACCAACAATTTAGCAAGTCTTACGAAAGCTTTTTCGATTTCATCAACGTCTCTTTCAACTTCGCATAATTCTCTCAATATGAAGTTAATGAGATTTTCTATTTCTTCTTCGTAGTTTTCATCACAGTCACAAGGATTAGGTCTTCTATATATGCTTTCTTCTTCATAAAAGTTTTCTACATACTCTTTTTCATTATATTCTTTTTTACCCATAGTTCATCATCCTCATATAATATATTTTGTTTTACGTTCTTAATTTATCTTATGTATATATTGGTACTAATGTGAATATAAAATAATCATTATCTGTAGTTATGGTAAAAACTTGGTTAGTCAACAGCTATTCTAAATTTCTACTTTAAAATAGAGTGGAAGTAATTAAAAAAAATTATGAAATATGTGTGTAATTTATATAAAATGTGGTATAATATCTTGTGTAATGGGGTATAGCCAAGTGGTAAGGCATCAGATTCTGACTCTGAGTATCGGAGGTTCAAATCCTCTTACCCTAGCCAAATTCAATGAAAAGAGCGTTTTAGTATTCTATATTAGAATATTAAAACGCTCTTTTTTAAAAATATATTTAGGGGGCAATACATATGGAAATAAGAAAAGGAAAAAAAGAAGATATTAAAAGAATAATAAGTATAATAAAAAGTGCTACCAGTGATATGGAATCAGAAAATATAATGCAATGGGATGATCTATACCCTAACGAAGAAGTAATAACTAATGATATTATTGAAGAAAATCTTTTTGTATATGAAGAAGATGGCATTATTAAAGGAATTATTACATTAAATGAATTTCAGGATATAGAATATAAAGAAATAAATTGGCAATATACTAAAGGGAAAAGTTTAGTGATTCATAGAGTGTGTATTGATCCCAGGTATAAAGGTAATGGAATTGCAACAAGTTTTCTAAAATATGCGGAATTGCTAGGAAAAGAGAAAGGTTATGAATCGATACGCTTAGATACATTTACTTTAAATAAATATTCATGCAGGTTATATGCAAAGAATGGCTATGAAAAAAGGGGCATTATAACCTTTAGAAAGGGTGAATTCTTTTGTTTCGAAAAAGTAATCATATAAAGAGAAATTTTTAAATAGCATTCTATATGAATGAAAATTCATATTAATAATAATGACATATAATTGTTATAAATGTAATTTATAATAGGTAATATAATATTTAAAAGGAATATAGTGTAGGTAATTAGATAGTATTTATAGTAGTTTAAATATACTCTTATAATATATGTAATACTTGGA
>NZ_JACSRA010000004.1 GCF_014836335.1 Clostridium cibarium | reverse complement strand
ATTATTGACACTATATTACAAAATAATTCATTTACTAATAAACGTTTTCATATTTAAAAATACTTAACTATTAGTTTTTGTCTTTTATATATTAATTGCATAATTCATTATAGTCAAGATATATTTTGATCATTTTTGAATTTTATTTATAATTTAATTAAATCTATAGAAATCACCTTTTGTATTTTTTACAAAAAAAAGATCAGGATTATAATCCTAATCTTTTTTATTTCTATCTAACTATTCTGGCAAGGATCTATGTCCTATACCAATAACAACTTCATCTAAATGCAGAAGCCCTATACTTAAAAATATGCATACAGAAATATGTTCACCTTTTCTTGCAATACCAACTTTACCACCTACATTTTGTCCATTGGCTCTAGTACTTATTTGCATTAGAGCATCCCTAGTAGCACCTATTACAGCACCTTCATGAAGATGTTCTTCTCGAATAAGTCCATTTCTCTTTGATGCAACCAATGCTCTTTCTAATATTTTATGAATTGACTCATTTATATTTCCACCTATATTTACAGCTGTAACCTTTGCAGACAACTTTGCATACTCATTCTTAAGGAATTCTTCTTCTTCTCTACTACTAATAGCCATTCTTGTTGCAATTTTTGCAACTTGAGTACTAGTCTCACCACTCATTTATTTATCTCCATTCGTAAAATAAAATTTTAGCGACAAACTGAAAAAACTATACATTCTTCTAATGTTAATAGAATGTTCATTTCATCATTAATACTTATATCAATTAGATCAGCCTTTACTTCCTCTATATACCTATCTAGAACTATTCCTATTGAAAAAAGCAATTTCAGCTCTTTATTTAAAAAGAACTTAAAAGTTTTTTTCTCATTTACCATATCATAAACATCTTTAATTTCTTTAGAAAAGTTCTCCGAATCATCTATTAACATAGCCGCTAATCCTAATAAAGGATAAGCATCAAATGGTAAAAAAGACATTTCACTTTTTATGTTACACACTATTTCAAATGCTTTTTCTACCTTCTTTTCAATTTCTTTATCTTCTAAAATAAGAGAAAATGTAAGACTTTTTATCATATCTTCATTACAATTTCCTGCTTGTCTTATATTTTCTGATACTAAATTAAACTCGTTTTTAATAACATCAATTGGTTTACTAGTTGTTGCTAACAATGCATATCCAATATAATCATCGCCATTTAACGCATTCTTAACTTCTAATAATCTCTGTAATTTACTATCTAATTCTTCATCACAAAATCTATTTGCTAACATAAATGAAGAAAACAAAGTAATTTCTTCTTCTAAAAATCCTTTAGAAATTAAATGCTTATAAACTTCAAGAGTATCTCCATATACTTTTTTGTATTCCTTATTTTCATTTATCAAAATTGAGAATATATTTTTAAACTTCTTGGTAAAATTAATTTCTCTTGAAGTTACTAAATCTAAATATCTTCTAACTTCCTTCACTTTTTTTAAATCAATTTCTTTATCTGTTCTACCATACAAAAGTGCTTCAACTATATTTAATCTTCTCCCATACCATCTTAAAACTTTTTTTACCTCTCTATAATTCTCAGAAAGTAAATCAACCTTACTTCTCAGCTCAATATCCATATCATCATCCTTTTTTATATGTTATTCTCTTCTTATATAATACCATAAAAATAATTTATCTTGGATATTTTTTATTAAAGAAAATCTTGTATTTTTTAAAACTTCCTAATCATTTTCTAAACTCTGGACAACTTTCCTTTAATCTTTCATTTTATGTATTTAGAAGGCAAAAACCTTTCAAATTTAAGTTATGCTCTTAAATTTGAAAGGTTAATTTCTAGGAATTAAAATTTCCCATATGTCTAAATTTCTTGTATCTTTCTGATACAATTTCATCTATTGATGATTTGCTCAAATATTTTAATTCTTCTACTATAACACTTTTTAGTATCTCAACCATTTTTATAGGATTCTTATGAGCTCCGCCTCTTGGCTCAGATATAACTTTATCAATTATGTTATATTGCTTTAAGTTCTCTGCAGTTATTTTCATAACTTCAGCAGCTTCCTTAGCTTTACTTCCATCTTTCCACAGTATAGAAGCAAACCCTTCTGGTGAAAGTATTGAATATATAGAGTTTTCAAGCATTAAGACTCTATCAGCAACACCTAATGCAAGTGCACCACCACTTCCTCCTTCTCCCATTAAAACTGATATTATTGGAGTTTTAAGCCTACTCATTTCAAGCAAATTTCTTGCAATTGCTTCACCCTGCCCTCTTTCTTCAGCATCAACTCCACAGAAAGCTCCTGGAGTATCGATAAAACAGATTACTGGTCTCTTAAATTTTTCTGCATTTTTCATAAGTCTTAAAGCTTTTCTATACCCTTCCGGCTTTGGCATACCAAAATTTCTCTGTATATTTTCTTTAGTATTAGCTCCCTTTGATATAGATATAACTGTAACAGGTCTACCTTCAATAGTAGCTATTCCACCTATTACTGCTCCATCATCTCCAAACAATCTATCTCCATGCAATTCTAAAAAATTATTAAATATATTTTCTATATAAAATGCTCCAGTAGGTCTTTCTTTATGTCTAGCAATATTTACCTTATCCCAAGCTGTTGCTTTTATAATATCTCTACCCATAATTCTTCACCTCATGTATAGACAAAATATTATAAATTTCTTTTCTTAAGTTTCTTCTATCTATAATAGTATCTATAAATCCTTTTTTTAATAAAAATTCAGCCTTTTGGAAATCATCAGGTAAAACTTCCTTTATTGTATCTTCAATTACTCTTCTTCCTGCAAATCCGACTAAAGCATTAGGTTCACTAATTATAATATCGCCTTCCATAGCAAAACTAGCAGTGACACCTCCAGTTGTTGGATCAGTCAAAACAGTGATATACAATAGTCCTGCATCATCATGTTTTGCAATAGCTGCACTTACCTTTGCCATTTGCATAAGTGAAATAATTCCTTCTTGCATTCTTGCTCCACCTGAAGTAGTAAATATAATTAATGGCAATCTGTTTTCAGTTGCATATTCAACTATAGATGTAATTCTTTCACCAACTACAGATCCCATGCTTCCCATCATAAAAAAGCTATCCATAACTGCTGTAGCTACTTCAATTCCATTTACCTTAGCAATTCCTGTAACTACCGCCTCACTACTATCAGTACTCTTTTTTCCTTTAACAACTTTTTCTTCATATCCTTTAAACTTCAATGGATTTGATGTTTTTATCTCTTCTCCATAAGCTCTAAATGAACCTTTATCAAAGAACAACTCAATCCTCGTGCTAGCTTTTATTCTAAGATGATTTTTACAACTAGTGCAAACATAATAATTACTGATTAAATCTTCTTTATAGATAATACTTCCGCACTTATCACATTTTGCCCATAGCCCAGAAGGAATATTGGGTTTATCTTCGCTATCTCTACTAATGTTCTTTACAGTAGCATACTGACTCTTTTTAAATAAATCCTTAAGCATTTCCAATCACCATCTTTTCTCCGATAAAAGAAGTATCATATTCTCCTTTTAAAAATTCTTCTTGTTCTAAAAGCGAATATTGAAAATCAATATTTGTTTTTACTCCACCAACACCGAATTCACCTAGAGCTCTTTTCATCTTTATAATAGCTTCATCCCTATCTTGGCCAAATGCTATAAGCTTAGCAATCATAGAATCATAACAATGTGGTATTTTATATCCACAATATGCAGCTGAATCCAATCTTATTCCCATACCACCAGGAACATATAATTCTTCTATTTTTCCTGGACATGGCATAAAATTTTTACTTGGATCTTCAGCATTTATTCTACATTCAATTGCATGTCCTCTAAGCTTAATGTCTTCTTGTGCTAATTCAAGTGGAAGTCCAGCTGCTATTTTCAACTGTTCCTTTACTATATCAACACGAGTAATCATTTCTGTAATAGGATGCTCAACTTGAATTCTTGTATTCATTTCCATAAAATAATAATTACAATGTTTATCTACTAAAAATTCAATGGTTCCTGCATTCTTATAATTAGCTGCTTTTGCAGCTCTTTTAGCTATTTCACCCATTTCATTTCTTAATTCTTCAGATAGAAATGTTGATGGTGCTTCTTCTAATACTTTTTGATTTTTTCTTTGAAGGGAACATTCTCTTTCTCCTAAATGAATTACATTCCCATGTTCATCTGCTAAAACTTGAAACTCAATATGCCTTGGTTTTTCAACAAACTTTTCAATATAAAGAGTATCATCACCAAAACATGCTTTTGCCTCTGCTTTTGCTGTATTAAAGCCTTTTCTAAACTCTTCTTCATTAAAGGCAATTCTGATTCCCTTTCCACCACCGCCAGCTGATGCTTTTATCATTACAGGATATCCAATTTCTTTTGCAATGCTAACACCATGGTCTTCATTATCGATTACACCTTCAAATCCTGGAACAACAGGAACTCCAGCTTCTTTCATAAGTCTTCTTGCTGCAGCCTTATTTCCCATAAGTTCGATTGAAGTGTAATCCGGTCCTATAAATGTGATATTACACTCTTGACACATCTTAGCAAACTTTGAGTTTTCTGATAAGAAACCAAAACCTGGATGTATAGCCTCAGCACCTGTTAAAACACAAGCACTAATTATATTTGCTTCATTTAAATAACTATCTTTAGCTGCTGCAGGTCCAATACATACTGCTTCATCTGCAAGTTGAGTATGAAGAGCTTCTTTATCAATATCAGAATAAACAGCTACTGTTAAAATTCCCATTTCTCTACAAGCTCTAATTATTCTAACGGCTATTTCTCCTCTATTGGCAATAAGTATTTTCTTAAACATTTTATCCACCTATCCTATTGCAAACATTATCTCTGCTTCACAGGCTATCTTGCCTTCAACAGTAGCTATACCTTTTCCAATTCCAATAGGGCCTCTCAACTTTATTATTTCGCAACTTAATTCTAATTTATCTCCTGGCACAACTTGCTTTCTCCATCTAACTTTATCTGCTCCAGCAAATAAAGGAATCTTTCCTTTATATTGATCCATTTGCAATATAGCTATGCCTCCAACTTGAGCTAATGCTTCTAATACAAGTACTCCTGGCATTATTGGCTCACCTGGAAAATGTCCTTGGAAAAAAGGTTCATTCATAGTAACATTTTTATATCCCTTAACGCTTTTTCCTTCAATAACTTCTGTAACTCTATCAACTAATAGAAATGGATATCTATGAGGCAATATTTCTTGTATTTCTTTTATACCCATCATAATTAATCCTCCTTAACCATGAAGATAGGTTGACCGTATTCTACCATTTCTCCATCTTTCACTAAGACTTTTTTAATAGTACCTTTAACTTCAGCTTCAATCTCGTTCATTAGTTTCATAGCTTCAATTATACATAATGTATCTCCTACATTAATGTTATCGCCAACCTTTGCAAAAGCATCACTATCTGGTGATGAAGCACTATAGTACGTTCCCACCATAGGAGATTTAATTACAGTTAACTCCTCATCATTTTCAATTGTTTCTTCTGAGACCTTTAGCGAAGTATCAGGTTTAAGTTCCTTTTCAACATTTGTTTCTTTATTTGTTTCTTTTGATTTAACAACTAAATTTTCATCTGTAACTGTCTTTTTTTCTACACTATTACCTCTACTAAAAGATTTATCCATTTTTATTTCAATATTTTCTGTCTTTATTTCAAATAGTGCTATATCTGATGAATTAATTGTATCTATTAACTCTTTAACTTCTTTAAAATTCATTTTATTACCTCCTACTACTTTTCCCACTTTTTGAAAAGTAATGTAGCATTATGTCCTCCAAATCCTAACGAATTAGATAAAACATATTTTAATTCTTGCTTTCTACCAATATTTGGTACATAATCTAAATCTAATCCTTCATCTACATTCTTTAATCCTATAGTTGCTGGAACAAAACCATCCATAAGAGATTTTACACAAACAACTGCTTCAATAGCTCCAGCTCCACCTAATAAATGTCCTGTCATAGATTTAGTTGAAGAAACTGGTACTTTATAAGCATGTTCACCTAATGCTTTCTTTATTGCAATTGTTTCATATTTATCATTTAATGGCGTAGATGTTCCATGTGCATTA
Source organism: Clostridium cibarium (assembly GCF_014836335.1). Lineage (GTDB taxonomy): Bacteria > Bacillota > Clostridia > Clostridiales > Clostridiaceae > Clostridium > Clostridium cibarium. The sequence goes on along the minus strand of NZ_JACSRA010000004.1, from coordinate 179,594 downwards.
ATATATGATACTTCTTCTTTAGCTATTCCTGCTTCAGCAATAGCATCTAACATAGCATCAGCTGCACCTTCACCTTCTGGATCTGGACTTGTTATATGATAAGCGTCACAAGTACTTCCATACCCAACTATCTCTGCAAGTATTGTAGCACCTCTCTTTACTGCTGATTCCTCAGTTTCAAGTACAAGGACAGCTCCACCTTCACCCATTACAAATCCATTTCTATCTTTATCGAATGGAATTGATGCTCTAATTGGATCTTCAGTTGGACTTAAAGCTTTCATGCTATAGAATCCACCAAGACCTATAGGTGTGATAGAAGCTTCACTTCCTCCTGCTATCATAACATCTGCATATCCGTTTTTAATTAATCTAAAAGCTTCACCTATATTATTATTCCCAGTAGCGCAAGCTGTAACCATAGAAGTACATGGTCCCTTTGCTCCATATCTTATTGCTATATTTCCTGCTACTAAATTTACTATAGCCATTGTTATAAAAAATGGAGAAACTCTCTTATTAGTGCTATTTTCATGCTTTCTTATATCTGCGTCTATAGTCATAAGACCACCTATACCAGAACCTACATAAACTCCAAATCTCTTTTTATCTACTTTTTCTAAATCTAATCCTGAATTCTTTATAGCTTCATCTGCTGCTACTAATGCAAATTGAGTAAATCTATCAAGTCTTCTAGCTTCCTTTTTTCCTATAAGTTCTTCTGGACTAAAATCTTTTACTTCCCCTGCTATTTTTACATCAAGATTTTCGCTGTCTAAATTTTTAATATAGTCTATTCCAAGTTTACCTTCTTTTACACTGTTCCAATAAGTTTCTACATTATTTCCTATTGGTGTTACAGCTCCCATTCCTGTGATTACAACTTTTCTACTCATAATATCCTCCTACATAACCATTCCGCCGTCTACATTAATAACTTGCCCTGTTACATAACTAGCGCCATCACTTGTAAGGAAAGCAACAACCTCTGCTACATCTTCTGGTTTACCTAATCTCTTTAGTGGAATTTCTTTCTTAGCTTCTTCTTTAAATTTGTCGCCTAAAACTTCAGTCATATCTGTTTCTATAAATCCTGGTGCAACAGCATTTACTGTTATCCCTCTTGCTCCAATTTCTTTTGCAAGTGATTTAGTCATTCCTATAACCCCTGCTTTAGAAGCTGCATAATTTACTTGCCCTGCATTACCAACTAATCCAACCACAGAAGACATATTTATTATTCTTCCACTTCTTTGCTTAACCATAACTGGAGTTATAACTTTTAGGCAATTAAATACTCCCTTTAGATTAACATCAATTACTGAATCAAAATCATCTTTACTCATTCTTAAGATTAAAGTATCTTTAGTTATCCCTGCATTATTTATCATTATATCTATTTTTCCAAATTTCTCTTTTGCTTTGTTAATTAGGTTTTCGACATCCTCAATATTGCTGATATCACCCTTAACTCTTAATACTTCAACACCTAATTCCTTAATTTCATTTTCCACTTCTATAGCTTTTTCTTCACTACTTCTGTAATTAAGAACTATGTTTGCACCTAATGATGCAAGTTTTATAGCTATAGCTCTTCCTATTCCTTTGGCTCCACCTGTTACAATTGCACATTTTCCAGTTAACATAGAAAAACCTCCTAATCTATTTTATTAACATATCTAATGTATTATTTAATGATTGTAAATCTTCAACATTCAATACATTGGCACTCCTGTCAATTTTTTTCACAAAACCTCTTAAAGCTTTTCCTGGTCCAATTTCTACAAAAGTATCAACACCATCATTAATCATATTTCTGATAATTTTCTCAAAATAAACTGGTGACATTATATGGTTTTTTAATAATAACCTTATATCATCATCTTCTCTATATAATTCACCCTTAATATTTGAATATACCTTACCTTGTAGTTTATTTACATTAACACCTTCAATAGTTTCATAGAATTTATCACTTGCATCTTTCAATAATGAACTATGAAATGGTCCACTTACTTTAAGCTCTATTCCTTTTCCACCAAAATCTTTCGCTATTTCAACAGCTTTTTCTATCGCCTCATTCTCCCCTGCAATTACAACTTGCCCTGGACAATTATAGTTTGCTCCTTCGCATACTCCAAAAGTTTTAGCTTGACTTATTAGTTTTTCAACTTTTTCATCATCTAGTCTCATTATAGCTGCCATTTTCCCAAGTCCTTTTGGGAGGGCACACCCCATAATTCTTCCTCTTTCTTTTACAAGTAATAATCCATCTTCAAAACTCAATACACCATCATTTATTAATGATACATATTCTCCAAGAGAAAGTCCTGCAGAAGAATTACATTCTACTCCTCTATCTTTCAATGCTTTTAATATAGCCAGCTCTGTTAATACGATAGCCGGTTGAGCATTTTCAGTAAGCATTAGTTCTTCTTCTGGCCCATTAAATATTAAATCTTTAATAGGCATCTTTAGAATTTCTTCTCCTTTATCGAAAATCTCTTTGCACTCTGGAATATTGTCATATAACTCTTTAGCCATTCCAACATATTGTGCTCCCTGCCCTGCAAACAAAAAAGCTACTTTATTATTCATTTTGTCCTCCAAAATATCTTAATATTTCATTTGTTTCATTTATAATTTCTTCAATAATTTCTTTTGCACTTTGCTCTTCTTTTATAAGTCCTGATATTTGACCAGCCATAACTGATCCATTATCTACATCGCCCTCTACTGCAGCTTTTCTTAATGCTCCAGCTCCTAAAGCTTCTAGTTCTTCTGGCGTTACATCCTTCATCTCTAATTTTAAATACTGCTTTGACATTTTATTTTTTATAACTCTAACTGGATGTCCTGTAGATTTACCAGTCACATCTGTATCAATATCTTTTGCTTTAATAACTTTAGCTTTATAATTTTCATGAACTGTACATTCATTAGCTACTAAGAATCTTGTACCAATCTGTACCCCTTCAGCTCCAAGCATAAAACTTGCTGCCATTCCTCTTCCATCGCCAATTCCTCCTGCTGCTAAAACTGGTATTTCAACAGCATCAACCACTTGCGGCACTAAAGCCATTGTTGTTAATTGACCTATATGTCCACCTGATTCAGTTCCTTCAGCTATTATGGCATCAGCTCCAGCTTTCTCCATCCTCTTTGCTAGTGCAACAGAAGCAACTACTGGAACAACTTTAATTCCATGTTCTTTCCACATATCCATATATTTCGCTGGACTTCCTGCACCAGTTGTAACTACAGGTACTTTTTCTTCACATACTAATTTTGCCACATCATCAGCATTTGGCATCATTAACATTATATTTACTCCAAAAGGTTTGTCAGTAAGCTCTTTTGTTTTTCTTATTTCACTTCTAATCCATTCAATAGGTGCTGTTCCAGTTATTATACCAAGCCCTCCAGCTTCACTAACTGCTGCAGCCAAGGATGAATCTGCAATCCAAGCCATTCCTCCTTGAATTATTGGATATTGTATATTAAACAATTCACAAATCCTACTACTCTTCATTAAAATATCCTCCTAAATCCCTACTATATTAAACAATCTAATTTCAAATAAATAATAAATCGGGAAACTAACTTTTAACCCCCGATTTATTAAGTAAAATATTTTATTATGCCTTAACTTGTGCTTCTACGTAATTAACTGCGTCTCTAACACTTTTAATCTTTTCTGCATCTTCAAGTTGTATTCCATACTTCTCTTCTATTTCAATAACTACTTGGAATAAATCTAACGAATCTGCTCCTAAATCTTCAAAAGTAGTATCTAATAAAACTTCCTCCTTTGATACCTCTAATTGTTCACATATTACTTCTCTAATTTCTTCAAATATCATTTTAAAATCCTCCTAAAAAATCAAATAATTCCTAACTAAAAATTTATATTTATAATTCAATCAATGTTGAACCAAATGTTAAGCCACCACCGAAACCAACCATTATCAGTTTCTTTCCTTTTGTCAGCATTCCAGCTTCATACATCTCATTTAATGCAAGTGGAATAGTTGCCGACGAAGTATTTCCATACTTTTGTAAGTTTATATAAAATTTTTCTATACCCACTCCAAGCTTCTTAGCTGCATATTCTATTATTCTTATATTAGCTTGATGAGGTACTAAATAATCAATTTCATCTAAAGAAAGATTATTTACCTTTAGTAATTCTTTGATAGAATTAACCATTGCAGTTGAAGCAAACTTAAATACTTCTTTTCCATCCATTGCTACCTTTTTATTTTTAACTATAGGGTTTTCAACAAACGGATTAAGCACATCAAAAGATCCTGAACAAAGAGCATCGCCTTTTTCCCCCTCAGATAATGAATAAAAGCTTACAACCTTATTTTCATCTGATTCTTCTTTTGATAAAACTACTGCCCCTGCACCATCTCCAAATAATACACAAGTACTTCTGTCTTCCCAATCTAATATTTTCGAAAGCACTTCTGCCCCAATAACAATAGCTTTTTTAAACTTACTATTATTATTCATCATGGAAAAGGCAATTTCTAATCCATAAATAAACCCAGAGCATGCTGCACTAACATCAAAGGCCATAGCATTTTTAGCTCCTGTAGCTTTCTGGACCATACACGCAACAGATGGCGTAGCCATATCCGGAGTTATTGTTGCAACTACTATCAAATCAATCTCTTCTGCCAACACATCTGCTCTACTTAACGCTATTTGAGCCGCTTTTGTAGCTAACATAGATGTATCTTCTCCCTGAGAAATTCTTCTTTCCTCAATTCCAGTTCTAGTTACAATCCATTCATTGCTAGTATCTACGATTTTACTAAGATCTTCATTTGATACTACAAGGGGTGGCGCATACGCTCCATACCCTTTAATATTAATCACTTCCATTATTTCTCCTTACCAATACTTACTATTTTTCCTTTAAAGAATACATTTATCTTATCTAAGGATGAAATCAATATTTTTTCTTCTTCTTCATTTAATCCCTCGATAGTTTGACTAACCATATCGTTATGGAATTTTTCATGTAATCTATAAGCAAGTTTTCCTTTCTTTGTTAAACGAATTAGCACTACTCTTCTATCTTCTTCTATTCTTTTTCGTTCAACATAGCCCTTTTTAATTAACTTATTAATAGCTGTAGTTAAAGTTCCAACAGTTATTCTTAAATCTTGAGCAACTTCTGTCATAGTTCTTTCTTTATACATGCCTATTCCTTCAATTGTATGCATCTCTGTTATAGAAATATCTTGAAGTGGCCCATTTTTTAAAGTCTTTTCTTCAATTTCCAAAATATCATTAAAAAGCTGAACGAATAATTTGTTCATCACTCTATTTCCCACTTCCATTAAAATCCTCCACTTCTAATAGTATCTAGCCCCACAAAAGAATTTCTCCCATGGGAACCGGAAATAGCCAAAGCAGCAAAAATACTTTGATACTCAAAATATACTACAATCAAAATACTTTGTCAACAACTTTGAAGTTTACATGGTAAAAACTATTAATATTTCATTTCTTTGTACATGAAGGTTTTGCATATTCTAAATTTTTTTTAGTAATCTTTGTTATTATTCCTCATCTTTTTTACTTTTATTACTATAAACCACTCCTAATTTTGAAATAAGCAATACTATATTAATGCTATTTTCTATAAGTAATATAAAGAAAACTAAGTTTAAGAATAGTTGTCCATATACTGAAACTCACCACTCTCATCCATAAAACAAAACTTTTCTTTTGCTCCTTTTGTTATATAAATTTTCTTTTATAAAGAGTGATTATAGATCCATTCATAATTTAAACGACGTCGAGTTCAAAAAAGAACTTTTAAGGCTAGGAGAAACTCCTATAGAAGTGTTAGAAAACGACGATTGGGCTAAAATTTTTCTCCCAGTTTTAAGAGCAGATTTTAAAGTTGTAGAAGAATACACATATACTATTAAAGCTAATAAACTCAACTGTGATCTCACAATTTTATATGGTGAAAAGGACTATCTGACGATCAATAACCTAGAAAAGTGGAAAGAGCATACTAATAACAAATGTACTTTTTTAAAGTTTTCTGGTGGGCATTTCTTTATAGATAACAATACTTGGGAGATTGTAAATATAATCAACAACACTCTTATCCCCAAATTGGAATAGCAATTTTTCAATACATATTCAAATTAGAAATACTAAAATAATATTCTTTTCATAAAACTTATTAAAAATAGTATATAATAAAATGATAAAGTTACAAGAATAATAAAATGGAGGTTATATTGTAATTGAAAAAATTTTTAAAATACTTTTTATTAGTTTCTCTCATTTCTATCATTTTTATTACTATAATATTTAGACAAAGACTATCACTTTATTATGACATATATAGACAATATGATTTATATAAAAATGAATTTAGTTCTCTTGACTCATCCTCACTACTTGTTGGTGCTAATACTGATGATTTAAAGAAGGAAACTATTCAATACAAAAATACAAAGAATACTCCTGTATATTTAGATATTTACAGGCCAGAAAATATACCATCAAAGGGATCCCCCGTAATTCTTTACGTTCATGGCGGAAGTTGGGCTTATGGAAACAGCGAATTCCCCAAGGTATTATCACCAATTTTAAAATCTTTCCTTAACCAGGGATATACAATCATAAGCGTTTCCTATGAACTATTAAATAAGAATGTGAATTTTTCTAAGCAAGTTTCAGATGTAAAAGATTCTATAAGATGGATATATAAAAATAAAACCACTTATAATTTTAATGTAAATGAAATTGGTGTTATTGGCATCTCTGCCGGAGCACATCTTTCTCTTTTAGCTACTTACTCTGATAATGAAGAATTTGTAGATGATGGTTCTCTTAAAGAATATCCTTACAAAATAAAGTATCTTATAGACTTTTTTGGTCCTACTGATCTATCAAGTTTAGATGAAAATCTTGCAATTAAAGAATCAATTCCGTTCATTTCATCAATAAAAAATAAAGATGAATATATAAAAAAATTTAGCCCCATTAACTATGTAAAAGAAGGGCTTCCTAAGACCCTTATTGTTCATAGCAAGGCTGACACTATGGTTCCATATACTAATTCTTCTAATTTGTATGATTCTAGTAAAGCTTTTGGTAATAAAGTCAGTCTTGTTACACTTAATAATACTGACCATGATTTATCAAACTTGGGAGATGAAGATTTGAAAAATTTAATTTTCAAAGTTTTAACCTTCATGATTAATAACTCTCCTTTGTAGAATAATATAAGATATTGTTATATTTATCTATTTATTATATAATTATATTAAATAATAGTAGGAGGTGTATATTATGAAAAAGTTATTTTCCTTTATATTATGTCTAACTTTGGGTCTAACTCTTATATCTTGCTCTTCAAACGAAAAGCCTGACAATGACACAAAGACTTTAACTGAAAATTCTAATAATCAAAAAAAAGAACAAGATTCACAAAATAGTACAGATACAACATCAAAGGACACTAAAAATTCCAATACTTCTACTCCTAAATTAGTTACTTTATCAATTTATACTGTTGATATTAATAACTTGAAAGCACAAATTGATAGCACAATTCAAATTGATGATAGTTTATCACTTAAGGAAAAACTCTCTAAACTTGCTAAAGAGCTTTCAATAAAAGAATTTAAAGGACTACCTATTGAAGTTCTTAAGGTAGAAAATATAAATGGAATAAACAAAGCTACCATAAATTTAAAAGATTTAGCTAATAATACATCTATAAAATGGGGCAATACTTATTTTGAAGGTACTACAGGAGGAGCAGTGACTACTAAGATATTAACTGAAACTTTTAAACAATCATCATATGCTGGTGAATGGATTAATTCAGTTGACTTCTTATACAATAACAAAAAAATTCAATTTCAACATGTTCCTACTTTAGAAAATACTATAAAACTTAGGTAATAAAAATAATGGCAGCTGATTGCAATCAACTGCCATTATTTTTTATATTCCTCTTGGATCATAATCAATTTTATCAGTTTTTCCTGACCAAACATTGAAGGCTTTTAAAGATTCCTCTCTTAATAGAGGTATAACTTCCAATCCATTTATAGGTTTTTCATTTCTAAGAAAATCATATATAAATTTATCTGCAAACCCTATTTTTTCAGTGTCTTCAGCGCTGCACCCAAAATATACTTTTTTTATTCCAGCCCACATTATAGCTGATAAACACATTGGACATGGTTCTGCTGAAGTATAAATAATACAATCATCTAATTGGAATGTTCCAAGTTTTTCACAAGCTGCTCTTATTACATTAACTTCGCCATGAGCTGTTGGATCATTGTCCTTAATCACAGTATTATGCCCTAAAGCTATTATTTCATGATCTTTAACAATAGCCGCTCCAAATGGACCACCTTCACCATTCTTTACTCCTTTAATAGCTTCCTCTATACATTTTCTCATTATCTCTTCATCATTCACCAAAAACTCCCCCAAACTTTATCTTGCCTTTTCAACTCTTAATTTTTTGCCTTTTACAGTCATATTTTGTAAAGCTTCAAGTACTATTTTCCCTTTACCATTTAATATTTCCACATAAGATCCCATATCTTGTATATCAATTATACCAATATCTTCTGATGTAATACCATTAATGTTTGAAATAGTTCCGACTAAATCTAATGCTCTAATCTTTTTCTTTTTTCCTCCGTTTAAATATAACTTTGTTATCCCTTTATTAACCTCTTTTGCTTTTAATGCTTTTTGGGTACCAGTCTTCCTAAGAAATTCATTTCCTATTATTTCTTCATCCTTACTTAATTCTAATTCCTTCAAGTTTCTTTCTGGCACTTTAAAATCTATGTATTGTTGAATTTCTTCAAAAAGTTTCTCTTCATATGAAGTAACAAAAGTTATTGCCTTCCCTTTCCTCCCAGCTCTCCCTGTCCTTCCTATTCTATGGACATAGGCTTCCTTTTCAACTGGCACATCAAAATTAACTACATGAGTTATTCCTTCCACATCAATTCCTCTTGAAGCAACATCTGTAGCTACTAATATTCTAAAAGCACCTTTCTTATATCTTTCCATTGCTTCTATTCTTTCTTTTTGAAGCATTCCACCGTGAATTTTATCTATAGAAAATCTTTTTTTTCTTAACTTTTCATAAACTAAATCAACTCTCTCTTTTGTCTTGCAAAAAATCACTGCTGTTTCAGGTCTCTCTTTAATTAAAAGCCTAATTAAATTATCTAACTTTTCTTCTTCTAGAGCCCTATAAATATAGTGATCTATTTTATCCGTAATTACCCCCTCACTCTTAACCTCTATATCTTTAGGCTTATTCATATACTTTTCGCATAGAATTTTTATTTCCTCTGGTAAAGTAGCTGAAAAAAGCATAGTTACTCTTTTTTTTGGTATCCTTCGAAGAATTCCTTCAACTTGCTTTATAAAGCCCATGTTGAGCATTTCATCTGCTTCATCAATAACTAAATACCTTATACCTTTAGTATTAAAACTACCTCTGTCTATATGATCTAAAACTCTTCCTGGAGTCCCAATAACCATATGAGTTTTTCCCTTTAATTCTCTTGCTTGATCCTTAAAAGGCGACTTTCCATAAACTGCTATTCCCTTAATCCTTTTAAATCTTCCAATATTTCTTACATCTTCAGCTATTTGAAGTGCAAGTTCCCTTGTAGGACTAAGAATTAAAACCTGTGGCAAATTTTCTTCCCATATCACTTTTTCACAAAGTGGAATAACAAAAGATGCTGTTTTTCCCGTTCCTGTTTGTGCTTTTACTATTAAGTCCTTATTATATAGCGCTTCATTTATAACACTTTCTTGAACCTCTGTTGGTTTTTTATAATCTAAAGCTTTTAAGGATTTTAAGATATCCTCGCTCAATTTAAATCTATTAAATTCGTTATTCATATTTTTCTCCTCATGTAAAATATATAATGTATAACTATTATTATACATCATATATTCTTATAAACAACTTACTTTAATATTCTCAACTTTTGTTTCAATATCAGAAGAACATTTTCTTCTTAAATCTAATAACGAAGAAGATACAACTCTAGATAATATGCTCATGAAATATATGTCTCTTTCTCTATTACTTAAGTTATTATTATAAATCAAATGCATATCTTCAATATACATTATTATTTCTTCAAAAGTTCTTAGTTTAATTTTTGCCTCTTCAGAATACTTATTCCATATTTTCTGAAGTTTGCTCCATAGAACTATTCTTTGTACCTGTTCATAAAGCTCATGTTGAATTATTGACTCCTTAAATCCTCTATTATGAGGAAAAGTAAAGAAGTCACATAAATAGTGATTTAACATTCCTAACTTAATAGATATGCTTCTTACTGTTAACTTGTCATTTCCAATCACTAAATCCTTCATAAGTTTAATTACATCAGTATAATTAGTTTCTTTAGTATGCATTGAAAATCTATAAAATGGACTTATATCTGGCAACATACTCCCATAAATAAAATAACCTACATTAATATTGTATCCTCTTCTATTTAGATCTTCTCCTAAAATCTTTCCAAGTTTTCCATGAAGTAATGTATCCATATATAATCACTCCTAACATTTTTCTTTATTCTACCTTAAAAAAGTTAAGAGCAAATTATAGGTAAGTTAATATAAAATAAATATTTATTAACCTACCTTATATGTTTTAGTCTTCTTCAATAAACCCTCTAAGTTTAAAGCTACCACATGTGAAAAATACTAGAGAAGTCAGTATCAAAACGAATATTGCCTTAATTAAAGATACATTATTTAATATTTCTATAAACCAATAAAACGGAGAAATTAATGATAATCTAATAAATATATTTGGCACATTAGAAAATTCAAGTAAACTCATATTCATAATACCTAAAATAAAACTAATTAAAGAAACCATGACAACAGTTAAATTCGCCATTGATGGTATCTTTATCCACCTATTTGTAGCTACAATTATTGATGTTGAAACCAAGCTACATAAAGTTATCACTAGTATTCCTAATAAAATGTTCATATTACTTAAGGTTATTACCTCACTAACTACTATAAATGCTACTGAGCTTAATATTGCCTGTATTATAAAAGTTCCGAGAAACATTCCACCTAATATTTGTCTATCAGAATTAGGTGTAACTATGGTTCTTTTTAAAACTTTGCAGGCCTTTAACTTTATAATATCTTCAGTAATTATTGATGATCCTATCATCATAAAATAACAAATCATCAAAGTTGCAATGATAAAATCGGTATTATCTTTACTTTCATCTTTTTCAATGCTAGTTGATATTAAATTTTTACTTACATTGAAATTATCCTGTAATTTTTCTTTTATATACTTATCAATTGTATTCTCAGCTATAATAGCACCACTTTCATCTTGTTTTTTGTATGCTTTAATTTGAGGTGCTACTTTGTTTTGAATATTTTTCTGAAAGCCATTATCTATTACATATAAAGCTCCAACCTGGTTATTTCTCAATGCATCAAAATTTTCTTCTGCTATACCAGTATATGTTATAACTTTATAATTATCTGAAAGATTACCGATAAGGTTCTCTGAATACTCAGATTTATCACTATCAATTATGCCAATAACTTTACTATTATCGTTACTATCTCCCATTATTCCAATAGCCATAGCAACTGGGAAAACAAATGACATAATAATAATTAGAGGATTTTTTAAATATCTTTTCATATTGATTAGAGTTATCCTTATTAAGCGCACCTTCTTCCCCCCTTACTTATCCCTTCTTTTATAAAAACTATTATAAATAGCAATATTGAAATTCCAATTATCCATAATAATTCTTTCTCACTCCCTGTTATACTTCCATTTAAACTGAACGACTCAAATGCCTTTGTAATATAATGTGTTGGTGCAAATTTAGCTAATAAGTTTCCTTTTCCAGTAAACATCTCCATTCCTAAAATTGGCAAAGCAAATATCATAATTCCAACAACTTGCCCATATTTTTTACCAATACAACAAGTTATAAATTTACTCATAGTTGTTATCAATAATGCTGCTGGAATTATTATTTCTAAAATTACTAATAAACTTCCCTTAAAGGCTATCCCAAATGCTTTAAAGAATAATGTGTAGCAAAGTAAAATTATGAATGAATAAAAAAAGATTCCAATGGACTCATATACTAGTACTCTTTGTCTAGTTATCGGTGTGACTAAAATTCTCATATTTATATTTCTTGAAACCTCAACATAACTAGCTCTAATCAAATTAAGAATCATCATACTAATTACAAATTCACTTAAAGTAGATGCCATTAACTCATAAGAAGTCAAATCTTTTTTATAATCAATTATCTCATTCTCTATAAAGCTTTCATTTAATATTTTAGATAATTCCCGAGCATTTTCTCCATGCCGAACTAAATTTAAATTTTCATGATATTTATCAATTACAACCTTTAATGTACTCAATACAGAATGTCCTTTACCACTTTCCTCTAATATAATATTGCTATCTTTTTGTAATAATAAACTTTCTTCATACCCTTTGGGAATCTTAATATAAGCATCACCATAATTAGTTACTTCTATAAGCTTATTTATATCATCGGTTTTTAAAAATTCTATTAATGAATTAGATGCTTTAGAGTTATCCTCATCTATAATGCTAACCTTAAGCTGTTTCAACTTTAATGAATTTTCACCTTCATCACTCTTTACAAAGCCCATGACTCCTGCTATAACAACAGGTAATAGTATAAACATAGCTAAAGTCGGTACCAAAGTTGCAATTACCCCTTTAAATGTTGTTTTCAAGTAAACTAAAAGTTTCATTTTCTCTCCTAATCCCTAAGATTTTTCCCTGTAAGAGTTAAGAAAACATCTTCAAGTTTTGCTTCTTCATAGCTGATCTTATTTACACTTATATCTTCTTCTTCAAATATTCTCAAACACTCCCCAAGCTTAAACTTATCATTTACAGTTAAGCTTATAGATTTTTCATTCTCTGTAACCTTTATTACTCCATTAATTTCTCTAATACTTAAAATAGTTTGCCCTTTTATCCCATTTGTATCAATAACTACTTTATTATTGGGAAATACTGAATATTTAATATCTTCCTTATTACCATAAGCAATTTCTACACCTAGATCCATAATCATAACTCTCTCACATAACTCTTCAACCTCTTCCATATAATGTGATGTATAAAGAACTGTTGTCCCCCATTCCTTTCCTATCTTCTTAATAAAATTAAATATATGCTGTCTTGATTGTGGATCTACCCCTACTGTTGGTTCATCTAAAATTAGAACCTCCGGATGATGCATAATTGCAGCTGCTATGTTTAATCTTCTCTTCATCCCACCTGAAAATTTTTTAACCTTTTCCTTTTTCTTATCCCTTAATCCTACAATATCTAACACTTCATTTATTCTATGCTTAAGCAATGTTCCTTTTAATCCATATAATACTCCAAAAAACTCCAAATTATCATAAGCATTTAAGTTCTCCATTAAAGCTATATCTTGTGGAACATAACCTATGTGCTTCTTTGATTCTATTGAGTCTTTTACAACATCATTGCCACATATAACTATTTTCCCACTATCAGGTATCAATATATTAACAATTATATTTATTAATGTAGACTTTCCAGCACCGTTTGGTCCAAGTAGCCCAAATATTTCTCCCTTATCTACCTGAAAGCTTATATTATCAAGAACAAGCTTATCACTAAATCGTTTAGATATATTATTTATCTCTATAACCTTCATAAAAAACCTCCTAGATTATCTTAAATTTATAATACGATAACCTAGGAGTGTTAACCATACCTTATAGTCACTACTTAAATGACTTAAGTCACTATTCTATTTTTAAAAGCAAAAATTGCAATTTGTGTTCTATCCCTTAGCTTAAGTTTAGCTAGTATATTTGTTATATTATTTTTTATTGTACCTTCAGATAAAAATAATTTATCTGATATTTCTTTATTGGTAAGTCCACTTGCTATTCCTTCAATTATTTTAACCTCTTTTTCAGAAAGATTAAGCTTTTCTATATTAATCTTTTTCGTTCCATTGCTTAAATTGAATATTTCCTTAGCAACCTGTGGATTTAATGCCATATTACCTTTATGTGCACTTTTGACTCCTTCATAAATCACCTCATAAGAACTGTCTTTTAAAAGATACCCAAAAGCACCATAATTCAAGGCTTCCTCAATATACATCTTATCCTTAAAGGTAGTAAGTATTAAAACTTTAATCTTTTCAAATTGTTCTTTAATAAGTCTTGTTCCCATAACACCATCACAAGTTTTCATTCTAATATCCATTAACACTATATCCACATTTTCTCTCTTGCACACTTCTAAAGCTTCATATCCATTCTCAGCTGTACCTATAACTTCAATATCTTCAAAGGTTGACATCATTATTTTTATGCCTTCTCTTATGAGTTTTTCATCATCTACTATTAAAAGTTTTATTCTGTCCAATGTCTTAACCCTCCATCTCTTTTGGTATTATTATTTTAATAAAAAACCCTTTACCTTCCTGTGACTTCATTTCCAATATCCCATCCATCTCCTGAACTCTTTCCCTTATTCCCGTTAAGCCAATTCCACTTTCTAGTATTTTTTTAGTTCCTACTCCATTGTCCTTGAATGAAATTACAAACTCATCTAGAGTAAAATTTATTACTACATTTATTAAAGTAGCTTTACCATGCTTTAATGAATTAGATAAAGATTCTTTTGTTATCTTTTCTAAATGATGAAATTGTTTTTGCGTCAAACGCCAATTACTTTTTGCTATTTGTGTTTTAATCTTCACTCCCGAAAGTTTTTCGAAATTTTTGCAAATCTCCTCCAGTCTAAAAACCCCTTGATAACTATCGTATTCATCAGACTTTAATTCCCTAACAGCACTTCTTACATCTATTAGGCTATCATTTATAAACTTCCTTAATTCTCTTGCCATTTCTCCAATCTTTGGATTTTCTTTTTGTGAAATACTTTCCATAGCAGCTAGTTGAATCATTGATGTAGATAATGCATGTCCAACACTGTCATGAATTTCCCTTGAGATTCTATTCCGTTCTTTTAATCTTGTTAATTCTTCAATAGAATCAGCATAGTTTTCAAGATTTTTATTTACTTCTTTAAGCTTTATTTCAGATATTCTTAATTTATCATAAAGACTTTGAGCATCTAGTTTACTATTATAAAGTTTTTCAACATAAGCTAACAAAAATGTAATTATCGGTAATAAAAACATTGTAACAAACCATTCCTCACTCCAATTTGTTATAGATATTATTACTGAAATTAAATTAATCATAATTATCAACAAATTCTTACTAGCTTTATTTTTAATTACAAATACATCTATTAATGCTCCAAGCAGGTAAAATACAATACATCCTCCAAAATAACACTCACTAAATGATACTATAATCACTTCAATAAAAACGGATAAACATAACTTTTTACTATCTTCAATAAAATTAATCCTTAATTGATTATTTATTATAATACTCAATATAAAAATGGTACTTAAAAATTTATCATTATTATTTTCTATAAATATCTGTACAAACAATATAAAAAAACTTATATATCTTACAGCTAATAATTCCTTACTTTTATACATTAGCAACAATCCTGTCTAGCATTATATTTTTATAACTATGTTCCTTAAAAGCATATTGACTATAAAATATTTATTTTATCATTTTTAATAATATCTCGTTTACTCTCACCAGATGGAACCATTCTAAAAACAACAAATTTCGCCCATTCATTTGTTATATTTTCAATAGTATGAATAGAATCTTTCACTCTAACTATCATATCTTTAGTTACCTTTTTACTATACTCCCTCTTATCATCTCTCCATTTAACACTTACTTCACCTTTTGTAACTAAAAGTGATTCTTCAATTGTTAAATGTTTATGCCATTCTTGTATTGAATTTGGAGGCATGTTATTTAAATGAATTTCATATTCATCAAATATAAAATAATTTACTTCTGTACCATTAGCTTTCTTAGCAAAAATTGAATCCATTTTATTATATATATTTAACTGGTCCATTTTAATCATTCCTCTCAAAATCTAATTTATTCCTGTAACAGCACTTCTACGCTCCATTAAAACTACATCATGCCATACACCGTTACTCATTCTTGCAACCTTTTCCCTTATTCCTAGTTCTCTAAACCCACACATTTTATGTAATTCTATACTATTTACATTTTCTCTAATTATTCCTGATTGCAGTGTCCAAAATCCATTTTCTTCTGATTCTTTTATAAGAGCATTCAATAAAGCCTTCCCAACCCCTTTTCCTCTGAACTCTTCTCCTATATAAATACTTACTTCTGCCACACCATTATAAACACATCTGCTAGAAACTTTACTTAAAGCAGTCCATCCTAAAACTTTTTCTCCAAAGCTAGCAACTAACCTACATTCCTTTATATGACTACTATCCCATTCCTGAAATGTTGGAACGCTTCTTTGAAAAGTGGCTATATTAGTGCTAATCCCTTGAAAATATATATCTTTTACATTTTCCCAATGATATTTTTCCATTTTAATTATCTCAATCTTCATATTAACTCCCCCAATCATTTGTAAATATAATTACTTCTGCCAATATTCTATAATTTATCAAAAACTTCCCTACTTTTTAGCATATAATAATAGGTTTTAATTTACAACCATTTTTAAATAAATTCTATGCAAACCAGCATTAAATCAGCATATTCTTAAGAATACTACCATACAAGAATATACTTAACTTTGCTATTTAAAATATTACCAAAATAATTTCAATACCAAGTAGATAAATCATTACAAATAAGTTTTGTAAATGATATAATAGCTTAAACTATAATTATATTTATGACTTTTAGTAGGAGATGATTGTTTATGATGAACGTTAAATTAAACGAATCTCTATCTATGTCCAAAATCGTACATGGATACTGGAGATTGGATCAATGGAATTTATCAAAAGAAGAACTTTTAAAATTAATAGAAGAGGTAGTTTCTCTAGGTATTACTACTATGGATCATGCTGATATATATGGCGCTTTTACCTGTGAAGAAAAGTTTGGAGAAGCCCTTTCACTAAAACCATCACTTAGAAAAGAAATTCAATTAGTAACCAAATGTGGCATAGTCTTTCCATGTGAAAAAAGACCAAATTACAAGGCACATATTTATAACACTAGCAGCAGTCATATAATTAATTCTGTTAACAATTCTCTTAAAAACTTTAATACAGACTATATTGATTTATTATTAATACATAGGCCTGATCCGTTAATGGATCCTTCAGAAGTTTCTGAGGCATTTACCAAGTTAAAAAAAGATGGGAAAGTCTTAAATTTTGGTGTTTCTAACTTTCTCCCATCACAATTCAACTTACTAAGTTCCTATTTAGATTTTCCTTTGGTCACCAACCAAATTGAAGCTTCAGTCTTAAACTTAGAACAATTTAAAAACGGCACTATTGACTTAATGCTAGAAAAAAGAATTTCTCCAATGATATGGTCTCCACTTGCTGGCGGCACATTATTTACTAATGAAGATACTAAAACATTAAATATTAGAAAAGTATTAGAAAAGGTAAAATGGGAGACTTCTGCGAGTTCAATTGATGAAATTGCATATGCCTGGCTTCTAAATCATCCTGCCAAGATGATTCCAATTGTTGGCTCCAGCAATTTAAATCGTATACATTCTGCCGTTAATGCTACAAAAATCAAATTAACAAAAGAACAATGGTTTGAAATTTATGTTGCTTCATTAGGTCATGATATTCCATAGACCTAAATAATTTAATCTATATAAAAGACCATTTATATAATAAAAAAGTATATTTTGTTACTCATCATAACAAGATATACTTTTCATTTTAAGATTTGCTTTTACTTATTACTAAAATTTCCATTACTCTTCTCTGTTTTCTTCATGTTGTAGCAAGCTATGCTTTCTTCCATAAAAATAATACATTAAAAGTCCTATGAAAAGCCAAACTAGAAATCCTATCCAAGTTTTTATATGTAATCTACTCAATAATACTAAACAACATATTATTGCTATTGCTGGAGTAAATGGAACTCCAGGAGCTTTAAACATTCTTTTGAAATTTGGCATAGTAATTCTAAGTACTATAACAGCTAATGATACAACTATAAAGCTTATTAATGTTCCTATGCTTAAAAATTGCACAATGAAATCTAATGGCAAAAATCCAGCTATTACTGCTGCTATACTACCAGTTATAATTGTTGAAACATATGGCGTTTTATGTGTAGGATGTACCTTTGAAAATATTTTTGGCAAAAGTCCATCTCTTGACATAACCATAAACACTCTAACTTGACCATAAAGTACTACCATCATAGTAGAGATCATTCCAAGTATAGCTCCTGTTCCAACTAATGCTGCACCCCAATTAATACCTACACTTGCTAAAGCCCCTGGTACAGCATTTTCAGAAATTATTTCTTTGAATGGTACCATTCCTGTAAGTACAAAAGCAACAGCAACATAAAGTATCGTAACAGCTATTAGACAAATAATAAGCCCTAAAGGAATATCTCTTTTAGGATTTTCAGCTTCTTCTGCTGCTGTTGATATCGCATCAAAACCTATAAAAGAAAAGAAAATAGTAGCTGTTGCTGCAAAGATTCCACCAAATCCAAATGGAGCAAAAGGTTGATAATTAGCTGTATCTATATGTCCTACCCCAAGGGCTACAAATATAATAATAATAGCTATTTTTATACCTACTATTAGGTTATTTACCCTTGCACTTTCCTTCATGCCATAAAATAAAATATAAGTTATTACTGCAATAATTAAAACAGCAGGCAAATCAACTATTCCACCTTTACTTGGTGATGCAATAAAAGTTGCAGGTAATGTTATTCCCATTGATTTTAATATACCAACAAATGTCCCTGACCATCCAGATGCTACAGCACTACAAGCAACTAAATATTCTGCAGTGAGACACCATCCAATTATCATTGCAATTATTTCTCCAAACACAATATAGGAATAAGAATATGTACTTCCTGCTACTGGAAACATAGTTGAAAGTTCACAATAATTTAATGCACAAAGGCAAGCAACTATACCAGCTATGATAAATGAAATAATTACTGCAGGCCCTGCTAAGTGTGCACCTTCTCCCGTTGCAACAAAAATTCCCACTCCTACCACTGCACCTATACCAAAAGCAGCTATATCTTTAGCTTTAAGATTTTTCTTTAAAGCTGTCTTATTGGCATCTTTCAAAACTTGATCTACGGATTTTTTCTTAAAAATATTCATAATGCCCTCCTAAAAACGTTATAACTTCCATACCCCAAGAAAATTTCTTTATACACTATTATAATTAACAACATATTATATATTGCACTAAAAATTATAAAAATACAACAAAATGACATATTTTTTTTCATTTTCAGATTATTTAAGGTTAGTAATTAATATTTTGATAATTTTCACTCATTTTCTCCCCAAAAAATTAACAAATAGTTTTCTGTTTAAATTTTTATATTAAAAAATAAAATCAAATATATGTATTTATTGTATTATGTACTAGATTATCTGCGTTTTTAGTTTATATTTCTTTTTGACTTTGTTATAGCATCTTTAGGTACATATCCTTTAGATTTCCCTATGTAAAAGCAAGTACCATACTGATATACAATTTAAAAGAGCGTACTCAATTAATGATTACGCTCTAGGAATGCCTTGCAATTTATTGAATACTTGAAATGTATGGTATAAGTTTTTCTCTTAAATCTGCTCTCTTTAATGCATAATCTATATTAGCTTGTAAAAATCCAAACTTGTCTCCAACATCATATCTTATCCCCTCAAAAGAGTGGGCATATACAGCTTCTTTTCTTGCAATTTCTTTTACTGCGTCAGTTAATTGTATTTCCCCACCCCTTCCAGGCTCAACTTTTTCAAGTACATCAAATATATTAGGTGTTATTATATATCTTCCTAAAACAGCTATATTAGTTGGTGCTTCTTCAATCCTAGGCTTTTCTATCATATCTTTAACCTTATAAACATCCTTTTCAACTTCAACACCGTCTATTATACCGTACTTTTCCACCTCGGATTCAAAAACTGATTGTACTCCTAATATTGTAGTTTTATATTCATCATAACAATTTATTAGCTGCTTAAGACAAGGAACCTCACTATCCACTATATCATCACCAAGCATTACTGCAAAAGTTTCATCACCAACAAAGGTTTTTGCAAGGCTTACTGCATGACCTAATCCCTTAGGTTCTTTTTGGCGTATATAATATATGTTAACTAAATTACTTATATTTTGTACTAATTCAAGTAATTCTTCTTTATCCTTACTTTCAAGTTCATCTTCCAATTCTACTGATTTATCAAAATGATCTTCTATGGCTCTTTTATTCCTTCCTGTAATTATCAATATTTCTTCTATACCAGAAGCAACAGCTTCCTCTACTATATATTGAATTGTTGGTTTATCTACTATAGGTAACATTTCCTTTGGCTGTGCTTTTGTAGCTGGTAAAAATCTTGTACCTAGTCCAGCTGCAGGAATTACTGCTTTTTTCACTTTCATATTTATTTCAACCCTTTCTTATATTAATTAATTAAGTAACCTTTTAAATAAGTATAGTCTTTCCGTTTTCAGCTACCCAATTTATTAATTCAACAGAAGTATTAACTCCATCCGTTTTACTTATGATTTCTCTAATCCTATCAGCATTTTCCTTATATATAGGATTATCAAGGATACTTTTCACTTTTTCTAATACTTCATTACTACTAAAATTTGAAATATTTATTTTCTTAGCAACCTTTAAATACTCAATTTTACTAGCATTGTCTCCCTGTTCACCACCTATAGGTATCACAACAATTGGTTTTCCAGCTGCCAAAGTTTCATTTATTGTATTATTTCCACCATGACTAATAACAAGATCAACCTTTTTTAAAATTTCAAGTTGAGGCACTCTTTTAAATATCAATATATTATCACCAAATCCACATTTCATTAGTTTGTCATAAGATCCTCCAGCACTAACTATAACTTGAAAATTCTCTTTTTCAATTCCATTCAAGATTTTTTTGAAAACTTCAGGTTTATTATTAAATACCGTTCCCAGAGATACATATATTTTTGAAACATCATCTCTCAAAACTTCAAAAGGAAATTTTTCTATTAGATCTACTCGTTTACACGAAACGCATGGCCCTACAAAAATTGTACTATTATTTAATTCTCTTGGTGCTTCAACTTCTTTTACTGTAAGTAATAAATTTAGCCATTTTGAATATGGTTTACTCCAATCAACTTCTCTAATATCTGAAATGCCCATTCTTTTACAAGCTTTGACATATCTTTTTGTTACTAATTTATTAGTATTTCTTGAAAGATTATGATATAGTTTTCCTTTCCATCCCCATTGTCCATTTATATCTAATCCACTTCCAAATGGTGGTATGCCATCTCCGCTAAAGGGTAATCCACTATGATATATAGTTATACAGGGAATAGTGTATTTTTCTGCAACAATATATGGAGGCAAAAAGAAAAAATCATTCACTATCACATCCGGTTTTTCCTTTAAGACAATATCTTCAATTAGTTTAGAATATTTATATAAACAATCTGAAAATACATTCATAGCATATTGAGTTTCTGTAAAGCCTTTAGCCAAAGGCAATAGCATATATTTAAAACATAATTTATTAGGCATATCTATACTAATGTAGTTAATTTCGTTTACTTTCACCTTTTCAGGTACTGACAAGGCAGTTTTAACAAACTCTGGGAACCTATCAATTACTTTTTTAGGAACTCTCTCTACAGTAGGAACCACAAACGAAACATCATGTCCAAGTTCTTTTAATCTTACCGCAATACTTAACATTGCATTTGTATGTCCCATAGTTGGTTGAGCAAAAAATATGATTTTAGACATTGTATCCTTCCTTTCTTAACATATTTTAAATATTTATAATTTCCTATTTTAACATTCTTTTAATATTATATACTTTATCAAAATAAAACACATGTTGAACTTTGTTTGTAATTATATTATAATGGGCTTAAATATATGAAACAACCAACAGATTAAATCAGATATATTCAAAATTGGACATATCTGATTTAATCTGTTGGATTTTAGAAACTTTTTTTTGAGGAGCATACATATGGGTGGAAAAGCAGAATATAAAAGTGCCATAAGATCACGGCGATTAATTCGTCAAGCATTTGTTGATTTGATGCAAGAAAAAAATTTAGAAAAGATTACAGTTACAGATATTGTTACCCGTGCTGATATTAATCGTGGAACTTTTTATGCCCACTATCAAGATACACGAGCAGTTATTGAGCAAATTGAAAATGATATTATAGAAAAATTGTTGGAATTCTTGGGCGAATCACACTATAAGAATTTTTTTCAAAATCCTCTGCCACTTCTTTTAAAGATTTCAAAGTGGCTAGAAGATGATTTAAATTTCTATAAAATTCTGATCAATTCAAATGGTTCTGAACAATTCCTTGTAAAACTCAAGAATATATTTGTAAATTATATGGAAAATGATAGTGACATCCAAAAGCACATAAAGAAAACGCCTGAATTTCTTATACAAGCGCATTTCTTTACTGGTGGTATAATTAATATATTTCAAGTATGGTGCCGTGGTGAAATTGAAAGTTCACTTAATGAACTTTCAATTGAGCTAAGTAAAATTATCACAAATAATTCAAACTTGTTTTTTTAATTTACTACTAGAATTCAGCAACAATCAGCAGTTATGATATTTCTTGAGAATATAGAATAACTATTGTAAATTGAATATTAGATAAAAATATAACTGGAAATTTCATTTCCAGTTATATTTTTGTCTTTCTTTTGTTTAACAATTTAATTAAATCATAATTTACTTATTACTACTATTTATCATCAAATTTTAATCCACCAAGAAGTGCAGCAAATGGACTTTCTTCCGCTTGTTCTGCTTCCTTCTTAAGTTTCTTCATATAATTATTAACTTGCCTCTTATCTACCTTACCAGTCTTATCAAATCTCTTTTCGAATTGGCTAGCCTTTTCTCTAAAGTTACAGTTAGTTCCTGGACAAACGTAGATTTTACCTTCCCCTTGTCCTCTAAGCTCTAATTTCTTCTTACACTCAGGACATCTAGCGTTAGTAAGTCTTGCAACATTTTCTCTATATCCACATTCTCTATCTTGGCATACATACATTGTTCCATTCTTACCCTTTACTTCAAGTAAGTACTTACCACAGTTAGGACACTTTCTACCTGTTTGATTGTCATGATGGAACTTAGAAGTTCCTCCTTTAACATCAGTAACAAGTTTAGTAGCATATCCCTTCATATTATCAACAAATGCTTTTGAATTTGCTTTTCCCTTAGCTATATCATCAAGTTCTTTTTCCCACTTAGCAGTTAAAAGAGGCGATTTTAAATCTGTTGGTACAAGATCTATAAGTTGTTTTCCCTTTGAAGTTGGAACTATTTCCTTACCTCTCTTCTCTATAACAAAGGAATTAAACAGTTTTTCTATAATATCGGCACGTGTTGCAACTGTTCCAAGGCCCCCTGTTTCTCCTAAAGTTTTAGCCGCTTCCTTTTCAACCTGCATATATTTATGAGGATTTTCCATAGCTGATAAAAGTGTAGCTTCATTAAATC
Organism: Clostridium cibarium; assembly: GCF_014836335.1. Classification (GTDB taxonomy): domain Bacteria; phylum Bacillota; class Clostridia; order Clostridiales; family Clostridiaceae; genus Clostridium; species Clostridium cibarium. The sequence continues at coordinate 155,821 of NZ_JACSRA010000004.1, read as the reverse complement.
TTGCTGGTGGTGTAGTTTGCTTTTTAACTAGATTTACTCCAGCTATTTGAATCTTATCTCCCTTTTTAATCTCAGGTAGCTCTTGATTTTGTTCTTCCTCATCAAAAGAATCTTTTTCATAAAGCTTCTTCCAGCCCTTACTCTTAGTAATGTTTCCTTTAGCTATAAAGTTTTCTCCATTAATAGATACCTTTATAGTAGTTTGTTCATATTCATAAGGTGGTAGTAATACGCTTAAAAATCTCTTAATTACAAGATTATAAATATGTTTTTCTTCGCTACTTAAATTTGCTAAACTTCCCTTTTCTTCTGTTGGAATAATAGCGTGGTGATCACTTACCTTACTGTTATCAACAAAACTCTTATTAGCCTTTACTCCTGATTTCAATAAGCCTTCTGTAATAGCTCTATATTCCCCAGTTCCAACAGCTTTTAATCTATCAGGAATAGTAGCTACTATATCTGTAGTAACATATCTTGAATCAGTTCTTGGATAAGTTAATACCTTATGATTTTCATATAGTCTTTGCATTATGTTTAATGTTTGTTTTGCAGAATATCCCCATATTTTATTAGCATCCCTTTGTAGTTCTGTTAAATCATAAAGAGCTGGAGAATACTTTTTCTTAGTTGTTTTATTTACATCTATTACTTCTCCTACTCCTCCTTTTGTCTTAGCTACAACTGAATTTGCAAAGTCTTCTTTAAATATAGATGAATTTCCCTTATCATTTATCCAATTTAAAGTAAATCCATTTCCTTTTGCATTAATTGTATAATAATCTACTGGCTTAAAGTTTTTAATCTCTTCTTCTCTATTAACTATCATAGCTAAAGTTGGTGACTGTACACGTCCAGCTGATAATTGAGCATTATATTTGCAAGTCAAGGCTCTTGTTACATTTAATCCAACAAGCCAGTCAGCTTCTGCTCTACATACTGCTGCTCTATAAAGATTTTCATATGCTTTTGCGTCTTTTAAATTATTAAATCCATCTAAAATAGCTTTGTTTGTTTGTGATGATATCCAAAGTCTTTTAAGGGGCTTTTTAACTCCTGCCTTTTCAATTATCCATCTTGCTACAAGTTCTCCCTCACGCCCTGCATCTGTAGCTATAACTATTTCACTTACATCATCTCTTAAAAGTTGTTTTTTAACTGAAGCAAACTGCTTTCCTGTTTTTTTTAATATGCTAAGCTTCATATACTTAGGTAGCATTGGAAGTGTCTCAATACTCCAAGTTTTATATTTATCTCCATAACCTTCTGGATCCATAAGACCAACTAAATGCCCTAATGCCCAAGTTACTATATACTTGCTTCCTTCTATATAACTTCCTTTATTATTATTACATTTCAAAACCTTTGCTAAATCTCTCCCAACTGAAGGTTTTTCAGCTAGTACTAATATTTTACTCATTTCTTATCTCCTATTTCTCTGTTTATTCTAATAATCATTATAACCTAACTTTTAAAATAAGCCTAATAAATCATATATATTTTATAAATAGTCTAATGTAAAAAACGCAGGAAAGTTTTTTAGTCTTTCCTGCGTTTTTATTCTAAGCCATAAGTTTTCTTAATATATCTTTACACTCATCTTCATTCATAATTTTAGGGACAGGATATGCTGGATTAGCTTCCTTCATAACTCTCTTTGCAATAATATGAAAATCCTTTTTTTGTAATTTCTTTACCTTTGTAGGTATATCCATATTTCTATTCATTTCCTTAATTCTTTCAACTACCTTTACAGCCAAATCTTTTTCTGATTTTCCTTCTATACCTACATATGTAGCAATCTTCGCTAACTTGCTATAAACTGATTCATCATAAAATTCTAATACATATGGAAGTACAATTGCATTAGCTAATCCATGAGATACACCATATAATCCTCCCAAGGCATGTGCTATTGCATGAACATAACCTACATATGCTCTTGTAAATGCTAAACCTGCATAATTTGATGCTAAAAGCATGCTATTACGTCCATCTATGTTACTGCCATCATTATATACAAGTTCTAAATTTTCAAAAATCATTTTAATAGCCTTTAAGGCATGTTCATCTGTAAATGGTGTGCCATCATTTCCTACAAAAGCTTCTATTGCATGGGTTAATGCATCTACCCCTGTTGCTGCAGTAACATGCTTTGGCAATGCAATAGTTAATTTAGGATCTAGAACTGCACATTCTGGCATAAGTTTTGGATCTCCTATAGCGTACTTTTCATGATCAACTGAATCTGTAACTACTGCTGCAACTGTACTTTCAGATCCAGTTCCTGCTGTAGTTGGTACTGCAAAAAATGGTGGCATAGAATTTTTAATCTTTAAAAGTCCTTTAAGTTCCTTAACTTGTAAATTCTTATTTGTAGCTCTTACCCCTATAATTTTAGCACAATCCATTGGAGACCCTCCTCCAAAGGCAATTATAGCTTGGCAACTATTTTCTTCATAATATTTTAATCCTTCTTCGATATTTTCTACAGTTGGATTTGCTTGAACATTATTAAAAACAGTATATTTTATGTCATTTTTCTTTAAGCCCTCAATTAACTCATCTACTAATCCAAGACTCATTATTATCTTACCAGTTACAATTAAAACATTGTTTATTCCAGTTTCTTTAATTAACTCTGGCAGCTTATTAATACTTCCTTCTCCTGAAACTATCTTTTGTTCCTTATATTTTATTCTTTTTAGAACAGCTCTAAAAACAGCTTGATTTAACCTATAATATCCTTTTTTTATTGTCCAAATCACACCATATTCTCCTCTCTAATTTATTTATCATATCTGTTCATTTAAAATTTATTTCTCTAAAACAGAATACATCTTATTACCATTTATGTCCATAAAATCAAGATAAATATTTTCACAACTAAAGATAATATATAAAAAAATGCTGAAGTTATTTCAGCATTTTTTATATATCACTACATATCTTACTATATCTAATATTTGATAACACTTCATCAACTAGACTAGTAGAAGATAAGTTCTCTCCTTTTATAATAAACTTAAATATCTCATTAGAATAACCAAATGCATACTGGAAGCCATTACTATCAACTATTACTTTACTATTTTCCTTATAACCATCAATTCTCCAAAAACAAAGGTCTGGTATTCGATATCCACTTTTATCCCACTTTTCCTTAATTCTATTATAATCTTTATCATCAAAAAAATAATCTTTGTGATTAGAATGTCTTTCTTCGCTAAAAGAAATTTTGCACTTATCTTCTAGAATAAATAGAATTCTATTTGGTATTGAATTTTGATTAATACTATTTTTTATAGCCGCAAATAAAACTATATCTAAAACTGATTCTACATTCACCTCATCAGTCACTGACTTTTTAGTAATTTCTTCAATTCTCTCTCCCAAAACTTCTGTTCTTATTTTCACCAAATTTGGCTTTGGATTCATAGTAATAATGTAATCTTTATATTTACCTCTATTTTTATCTAATAAATATAATGCAGTTCCAATCCCCCCATAGAAGATTGATGGCTTGTAAAGTTTATTAATACTTTTTTCTGACATTCCTAAACATACTATAGTATCTCCGTATTTGCAATTAAAGTTGCTTAATACTTTTTCCCACATCTCCCGATAATAATTTTCCTCATTGCTTGAATCTTCAATTATACTTTTAACTATATTATATGGATATATATGTCCGAAACTTAAAACTTCATCTTTTTTTATCTTTTGACTTTTTAATATATCTAAATAATCCATATATCTTTCTTTATCGTGTTTAAAAAAAGCTTTGCTATACTTATGCATAGCACCTGAACTTAATTCGCCATATTTAACTTTATTCCAGTTCCCTCTACTTATAATAGTTTCTACTGGTTTAATTCTTTTTCTAAGATGAGAAAGTAATACTCTATATTCCTTTGAAGTCAAATCTAAAGCTAATCTTGTTTTCTTCGCTAATTCCTTTGATTCCTCAGATGAAGAATTTTCTGATTTTAACCATTTACTCAGTGTAGATGGATTTTCTGATTTTAAATCAATACCTATTTGTTTACGGATTAAGCTAATAGCCCTCCCTTGAAGATTGGTATCAAACAAGCTATATAAATCATCCCATCTACCATAAATCGGAATAAGATTTATATTGGCAGCTAAGTATGAACTATTAATTCTCCCAAGATGGTTTAAAATAATTCTAAAGACTCTTCTTTCTCCCAAACCTTTCTCTTTATCTCTAACGTAAAACAGTAATTTCATGGAGGATATAGGATCTTCATCATATGCATCCATAAATAAATTAATTATTTTTTCCTCTTTTTCTCCTCTTAGAAAACCTGCCTTTGCATAAAAATTTAGCAAGCTATCATTTTGGGCATCTTCAACAAGTGAATATTCTTCAAGATCTTCATACAACTCTTCTTCTGAATAAAATATATCTTTTTTTAAAGAATTAAAAAATTCAAAACTCAAGGTATTCCCTCCTTTGTCCTAGAAAATAAACAAGACACCTTACATAAGCAAAGCTGTAGGTGTCTTTTTCAAGATACTTTATTTCATAAATACGCTGTTTGTATCTTTTTATTATATGTATATGTAAAATTATACGTAATAGTACATATAAATTATGTTAATTACTTATTTATCTCTTTTATTTTGGTTATTAAGTTTTCTTGTATATATTCGGATTTTGAAAATCCTTTTCTAAAAAATCTTATTTGTTTATATTTTAAGCCTTGCATTTCAAAATCTAATACGTCTATTCTATCTCCTTTAAATAATAAAGGTTCCTTTTTCCCTTTTATGGTTATATGCACTTCCACTTCATCACCTTTTTCTACTTGTTATTCTTATAAGCTTCTATTTGCTTTGCTAGATCTTCTAAATAATCATATCTCTCATATTTTCCCATTAATTCTTCCTCTAACTTTTCCTTTTCTTCCATTAGCTCTTGTAGCTTTCCATAAGATGAAGAATTTTTAACCATTTCTTCTTCTATATTAGAAATTCTGTTTTCAAGTTTTTCAATAACTTCCGGAATTTCTTCATATTCCTTTGTTTCTTTAAATGAAAATTTAGGTCTATTATCTCTTTCTTTAGTTCTGCTAGTTACTGCTTTTTTATCTTTCTTATCTTCAGGTTCAATTCTGCCTTTTTCTACTTCAATTGTAATTTGATAATCACTATAGTTACCATTATATACCTTTATACTTCCTTTGTCTCTATAAGCAAAAATCTTATTACATACCCTATCTAAAAAGTATCTATCATGAGAAACTACAACTACAACTCCAATGAATTTATCTAAAAAGTCTTCTAAAATATTTAGAGTGTTTATATCTAAATCGTTAGTAGGTTCATCAAGTAATAGTACGTTTGGTGCTTCCATCAATACTCTTAGCAAATAAAGTCTTCTTCTTTCTCCACCAGATAATTTTTCTATCTTTGTATATTGCATCGTACCATCAAACAAAAACCTCTCACACATGGTAGAGGCTGTTATCTTACTACCATCAGCAACAGGTATATACTCTCCACCTTCTCGGACATAATCTATGACTCTCATATTCATATCCATTTCTCTATCATCTTGAGCAAAACATCCTATCTTTACTGTTTCACCTATTACTATTTCACCGCTATCGCTCTTAATGTTACCTCTTATTAAATTGATAAGTGTAGATTTTCCTGCACCATTAGGACCAACAACACCTATTCTATCTTCTTTTGTAAAAATATAATTAAAATCTTTAATTAGTAGTCTATCGTCAAAAGATTTATTTAATCCATTTATCTCAATAATCTTTTTTCCTAATCTTGTTCCCACAAAAGACATCTCAACATCAGTTGCTTGTTTAATATACTCTCTACTAACTAATTCGTCAAACCTCTGCAATCTAGCTCTTTGTTTTGTGGATCTTGCTTTTGCTCCCCTTTTAACCCACTTTAATTCTTTCCTAATTAATGATTGCCTTTTTTGTTCTTCTGATTCTTCTCTCTCTACTCTTTCCATTTTCTTTTCCAAGAAACTTGTATAATTTCCCTCATAACTATATAAATTTCCTCTATCAAGCTCAATTATTCTATTTGCTACTCTATCTAAAAAATATCTGTCATGAGTAATCATTAAAAGAGCACCTTTTCTTGAATTTAAATATTCTTCAAGCCATTCAATTGAGTCTGAATCTAAATGGTTAGTTGGCTCGTCTAAAATAAGTAGATCGCATGGAGTTATAAGTGCCGATGCTAATGCAACTCTCTTTTTTTGTCCACCAGATAAGTTTTTCATCCTTTCCTCATAGTTTGTAATTCCTAACTTATTTAATATACTTTTAGCTTCACTTTCTAAATCCCAAAGGTTAAGACTATCTATTTCTACCTGAAGTTTTAGCAATCTATCATTTAATGCATCAGAATTAGTATTGTGGAGTTTTTCTATAATTTTTTCATATTCCATTAATAGCTTAAGTTCTTTAGTATCCCCTCTAAAAATCTGCTCTATTACCGTTGCATCTTCTTTAAAATCTGGATTTTGTGATAAATATTCAATTCTAGCATTTTTATTTTTAATTAAATCACCTTCATAAAATTCATCTTTTCCAGCAACTATCTTTAATAAAGTTGATTTTCCTGCCCCATTTATTCCTATAATTCCAATCTTGTCTCCATCATTTATTCCAAGAGAAATATTTTTTAATAATATTTTTTCACTGTAACTCTTACTTATATTCTCTAATGTAATTAAATTCATATTAATACTCCTTCTAATATATAAAACCTCTATTTTTATTTAATTTCAAACTACAAGTTCTTTGCATAAAGATCAACATTTTTGTAATCTCTGTTAACCTTGCTTACCATAAGTATATACTTTTTTGCCTCTGCAATTTTATCTAAATGATAACATGCTACGCCTAGGAAATAATAATATTCTAATGTTTCACCTCTAAGTTCTCCTTTAGGTTTTTCTAATCCCTCAAAAAGCTCATATGCTTCATAATATTTCTCTAACTCTAAGTAAGCCTTACCTAAAGTATATATTCTCTCTCTTTCAAGTCTAGAATTAGTATCATAAGTTACACTCTCTAAATACTCTACTGACTTATTGTAGTTTTCTATATGATAATAACATCTTCCAAGAACAAAGGCTAGACTGGAATCATTAACTTCATCAGCGCCTCCTCTTTTTAGGTACTCTAGAGCATTTGTATAATCTTCCTCATCAAAAAATAGACATCCTAAGAAAAAATATGCCTTTCTATTATACTTATTAAATTTAATAGCATTAATTAATAGATGTTTTGAATTTTTAATATCTCCATTTTTCACAAGCCTTATTGCCTTATTAAAGCAAATTGCTGATTTATTATAAGAACTTTTCTTATAAATCAAAAAAAATAGTAAGGAGAGCATTAACAAAATTATAGCAAAATATTTATTTATAAAAAAACTTATAATTCCAACTATGCCTAAGTAAATTACCCATCCCCCTTTAATATGTTGATAACCAATTTTGTAAGTAGTTTTCTCCATAATCCCACCCCATTGCACTTATTTACAAAAAATTTTATTATTCAATAACTTTTGTAATCCTCTTAAAAGCAACCTCTTTTGTTATTTTTACTGTATCCTTATCTATATTTACCTTATATATTGTAGGACATCCTTCTTCTCTCCATTTTCTCATATATTTCGCATTAGCTTCTGTAGCATAGTAATATTTATCATCATAATCGTCAGAAAATTCTAGATAGCTACATATAGAATCTAAATCTAAATTTATAATTTCAACTGGAATATTATTTAATATTATTGGCAAGAACCTAACTGGTACCTTGTAATTATATTTTCCAGATATCTCTCTGCTTTCTAACACTACTCTTTTTAATATTTTATACTTATCTATAAGTTCATTTTCTACTCTTAATTTTGCTATAAATTCATCTCTTTTGTTTTTCTCTAATTTAATCTTAATCATTACGTCACCTCTAATTTCAGTAAAATAATAAAATGTACCCATTTTAACATTATTAAAAGGAGTACACTTTATTTAAACTTATTTACTTTTTACTACAAATAATGAATCAATTCCATAAATAATATAAAACATTACCGAAACTGCTGTTGTAAATGTTATAAATTTATTTGAATTCAATTCAACTCCCAAAGTAACTTGAATTATAAATACAAATAACAACAATGTGGCTATTGTTCCTATTAAATGAAGAGGTACTCTCTTCTTAATTTTCTTATTTATCGCTCTAATTAATAAGGATGCTTCAAATATAAAAAAGCCAAATATGAATAAACAAATCAATATACTAATTGTTCTCCACTCCTATCTAAATGAATTCACGCATTAAATTATATCATTATCTAGTATTAAAAGTCTATTTAATTATTAATTCGACTGGGCAATGATCAGAACCTAAAATATCAGTATGTATTTTTGCATCTACTAATCTATCTTTTAATGCACTCGAAGCAAGAAAATAATCAATTCTCCACCCTGCATTATTCTTTCTAGCATTAAATCTATATGACCACCAAGAATAAATGCCCTCTTTATCAGGATAGAAATATCTAAAGGTATCAATAAATCCTTTATTAATAAGTTCCGTAAACTTCTGTCGTTCTTCATCAGTAAAGCCCGCATTTTTTCTATTATTTTTAGGATTTTTTAAATCTATTTCTTTATGTGCAACATTCAAGTCTCCACATACTATAACAGGCTTATTTTTTTCTAGCTTTTTTAGATAATTACAAAAATCATCTTCCCAAGTCATTCTATAAGAAAGTCTTGCTAGTTCATTTTGCGAATTTGGAGTATATACTGTAACTACATAGTAATCCTTAAACTCTAATGTTATTACTCTTCCTTCTTTATCATGCTCTTCTATTCCAATGCCTAAAGTTACACCTATAGGTTCATTTTTAGTAAAAATAGCTGTTCCTGAGTACCCTTTTTTTTCAGCATAGTTCCAGTACTTATAATACCCAGGTAAATCCAATTCTATCTGACCTTCTTGTAATTTTGTTTCTTGCAAACAAAATATATCTGCATCTATAGAATTAAAAATCTCTACAAAACCCTTTGTAACAGCAGCTCTAAGTCCATTTACATTCCAAGAAATCATCTTTGTCATATGCTTTTCCTCCTATTAATTAAGATTAATGAAAGTATAACATATGCAAAAGTATAAAAAAAGTATTAAACCTCTAAGTATAAATTAATTTAATCTTAGAGGTTCTATAATATATGTAGTTATTTATTTTTATTCTTTATTTGTATATGCCTACAAACCTCTTTATATAAGTTTAGTTCTGCCAATTTAACCTTAAGAGGTTCAAATTTTTTATTATATCTATTCTTTATCTTTATTTTAACCAAGACCTACTCCTAAATAACTATTTCTCATTTATAATATTATAAATCTCTAAAAAAGTTACTTAGTACCTGTAAGTATTTCTTTTTTTATTCTATCAAATCTATCATTATTGCTAATCGCTTCTTTTCTAGAAGTATCCTTTAAAATTTCAGTGATAGATATTTGAGGAACATCAATTACTTCCTTTTGATTCTCATTTCTAAGAATTTTAGAAATGTTCTTATATTTTCTACCCAACGTAACTTTAGAACTCATCTAACTATCTCCTTTCCTATAAATTGCTCATGTATTCATCTAGTTCTTGCAAGGCTTTATCACTTAGCACATTTGTGATTACTGTATCAGTATATTTTATTAATGCATAAATTATGTTCCCAAAATAAGTAATACAATTTTCCTCCTTATCAAAGGATATAATAACTATAGCATTCGTCTCAATTAAATCAATTGAAACTGGAACAAATAAATAATTACTCAATCTTACAATATGATCTGAAATAATTTTATCAAAAGTATTAGCTTTTACTATTATACTACAATCAACCTCATCTACAATAGATTTCAATTCATTTTCATCCCTTTTTGATACCACTCTTGCATTAACATTTTCCATAGTTTCTGAAAATAATGTTGTAACAATTTCAGAATAGAAGTCAAAAAATATATCTAAATCATATTCCTTACTTAGATCAATATCATAAAACCTAGTTCTTACGATATTTTCCATAGCATCTATTAACTTTGCATTACTAATGGTAATGCTACTTGTTAATGACGAAATATCATTAAGTCCTTCTATAATTTTAATCTTATCTTGAAATTCCACTTCAAAGGAGTTTGCACTTATCTTTAGCATCTTTATACTTTTTGATACTGTTCCAATAACTATAAAATTAATAACTAAGTATATGGAAAAATAAAGTAAAAACACAAACGCTGTTTTAGAAATCCATTTTGGAGTATTATCTATAGAATTTATAATATTTTCGTAGTTTATTCTATAATAATAAATAAATATGAAGAAATCTATGTTAATGAATAAATATTTGTATTTTTTCAGATTAACATTTAAATTATCTATATAATCATAAGTAAAAGAATAAAATATAGATACTGTAATTGATAGTAATGCAAATAATGTTACTAAATTTACTCCCCCTTTAATAACCCAGCCTTCCTCACTAAGTTTCGATGCGCAAAACCCTAAAATGAATGATATTACTAATGATAAACAATATGTTACACACTTTATTTTATTTTTCTCTATAAATGGCCTTAAATATTTTCTTATAATTGTAATCTCCCCCTCATTTTAGAACCCCACAATTATTATACTCCATATCTACCTCATTACCAACATTATTTACTATTTATGTTTAAATAATACATTTAGTTCAAAAAATAAAGGGAATGAAATCTCATTCCCTATTTTTTTAATTTTTAAATGAATGTATTGGTGCTGGAATCCTTCCACCTCTTGCTGCAAACAATTCAGAAGAATTTTCATTAACTTTCATAACTGGTGCTCTTCCTAGAAGGCCTCCAAATTCCACCATATCACCAACTTTACAACCTGGTGCTGGTATTATTCTAACAGCTGTTGTCTTATTATTAATAACCCCAATTGCTGCTTCATCAGCTATCATAGCTGAGATTGTTGAAGCTTTTGTATCTCCAGGAATAGCTATCATATCGAGTCCAACAGAACAAACTGCAGTCATTGCTTCAAGCTTTTCTAAATTTAATGACCCATTAATAACAGCGTCTATCATTCCTGCATCCTCAGATACTGGAATAAAAGCACCACTTAATCCTCCAACATGACTACATGCCATAACTCCACCCTTTTTAACAGCATCATTTAATAAAGCTAATGCAGCAGTTGTTCCATGAGTTCCTACACATTCAAGTCCAATTTCTTCCAATATATGTGCTACAGAATCTCCAACAGCTGGAGTTGGTGCTAAAGAAAGATCCACTATTCCAAATGGAACCCCTAATCTTTTTGAAGCTTCCTTAGCTACTAGTTGACCCATTCTAGTTATCTTAAATGCAGTATTTTTTATAGTGTCTGCAACTACATCAAAAGATTCTCCTTTAACCTTTTCAAGTGCTCTTTGAACTACTCCAGGTCCACTAACTCCAACATTTATTACTATATCAGCTTCTCCTACTCCATGAAAAGCGCCCGCCATAAATGGATTATCTTCAACAGCATTAGCAAATACCACTAGTTTTGCACAACCAAATCCCTTTTTATCTTTAGTAAGCTCAGCTGTTTCTTTTATTATTTCTCCCATATCTCTTACAGCATTCATGTTAATTCCACATTTAGAAGATCCAACATTTACTGAAGAACATACTTTTTCAGTAACCTTTAATGCCTCAGGAATCGACTTAATAAGTATTTTGTCTCCCTTTGTACATCCTTTATGTACGAGTGCTGAAAAACCACCAATAAAATCTATTCCAAGTTCATTTGCTGCCTTATCTAAAGTTTTAGCAAACTCTACATAACTTTCTTCATTTGTTGCTCCACCAATAATAGAAATCGGTGTTACAGAAACTCTTTTATTTACTATAGGAATTCCAAATTCATTTTCTATTTCTCTTCCAACCTTAACTAAATCTTTGGCTGAAGTCATAATCTTATTATATATTTTCTCTCTTGCCTTATCCCCATCTGAATCTATACAATCTAGTAAAGATATTCCCATTGTTATGGTTCTAATATCTAAATTTTCTTCTTCAATCATCTTTATTGTTTCTAATACATTTTGTGGTGTAAAATTTGTATTCATTGTTTGCCCCCTTTTCTTCTTATAGTGAATGCATTGAATTAAATATTTCTTCTCTTTGTATCTTTACATCAACTTTTAATTCTTTTCCCTTTTCTATTAAGGCGTTTTTCACTTGATCAATATTAGCATTTGCATTTGTTTGATCTAAAAGCATAATCATTGTAAAATATTCATCCATTATAGTTTGTGTAACATTTAATATATTAATATTAAACTTTTGCAACTCACAACTTATACCTGCAATAATACCAACTTGGTCTTTACCAATTACTGTTAAAATAGATTTCATAACAACAACTCCTATAAATAAATTTTTATAAAATAAAAAAGCCATACCAAACAAAGGGACGAAAAAATTCCGCGGTTCCACCCTTCTTGGCACTAGCCCTACTTTACTCACACTATGCTCCAAGGCTCCATTCATAATAATCACCTAACTACTCTCAGCTACACGCAGTCTCTCTAAAAAGTTCCTATTATTACTCTTCCTCTTCATTACATTTATTAATTTAAATCAATTTTATATAAATAATTAAGATTTGTCAAATAATTTTTTAGTTTTAGTGACAGTTTCTTAAATAAATCTGTCACTAAAACTCACATACGAATACTTATTGGTACCACAACAACTGAAACTCCCTCACATTTAAGCCTTGGCATTTTAGGCATTATAATTCCATTTGAATCAAGCATGTCACAATATGGACTACACCCCTTCAAAATGTTTTCATAATACTCATGTTGTGCTGTCTTTCTAAGGAGGCTTATACATTTCCCATTAGGTGCTATACTTATAACTTTACCAAATACAGTGCATGGACAATCCACTCTGTCATAAATATATGCATTATTATTCATAAAAAAATTTTCATTAACATTAATGACTACAGGCGTATCTCCACAATTTAAAATCATATCTTTTGTAGAATTTTTATTTAAAATATCATTTAAATGTCCAATAATCGAATTGATTGCAGTAAAATTCATAATCTGACTATTTTTATTGCTAATAATTTTATTTAATGAATCGCAACCAAAGCAATTAAATACTGTAAGAAGTGAATCTAAATAAGAGTTAACTGATTCTGTAGTTAACTTTCCTCTTATCTGAACGTAATCTCCTTCTGATAAATCTCCTTCATTTATTGTTTTATTATCAAAATTTTTTATAGCATTAGAATCATTTAAACTACTAATTATTTGTCTGTGAAATGAGAATGTTGTGTAAATTTTTTTTAGTTCTTCCTCCATTCTTACAAAATTTCTATTCTCTACTCCAGCCGAAGTACTATTCCCATTATCAGTCTGTTCAACATTTACACAATTATTAGTTTTATATCCCTCTTTCTCATCCTTAGTAAATCTATCTTCACCAAAAATTCGCTCACGACTATCTGTGCCAGCTCTTCCAGTTATAGTCTTATCTTGAATTAGCCTTGTTGTTCTTACCTCAATATATCCACTTAAAAATAGAGATGATAAATTTTTAACCAGACCTTCATCTAAATACATAAAAAGGCCTAAAAGATCTTCATCCATAAATCCACGTCCTAAATTTGTAGTTTCATAATAATCTACTATATTTTTAAAGTTTTATTCCTATTACCTAAGAATTAAAATAAAGTTGAAAAAGATTTCATTGGAAGGATAAATCTAAAATCACATAAAGAGAATTAAAAAAGATTCCCTCTTAGGAATCCTTAATTTTTCATCTTATACTTTTATCTCTATTTTGTCTTTCTTTGAAACATATGGATTGTCTTTAAAGTAATATCTATATAAAAAATCCTTTGCCTCTTCTGCATAATCAACTCCAATTCGTTTGCTCTTTATTATTTCTTTGCACTCCTCTTCCTGAGCTTCAAGTAACTTCTTAACTTCCCCATCTAATTCAGCTATATACATTTCTCCCGAAGTGAAAGTTGTATTATTTAATTCTTTTGTAATATCCAAAGCAATACACAGCTTAGATGGGCCTGATGTTAAATTGAGCTTTTCCTTTTTAGTTAATTCACTATAATTTTTTTTACATCTTTGATTTGCTATAAAGTCAAGCCCTATTAAGGGTTCAAGAGCACGGATAAGAACTCCCTGTGGTTCTCCTTCTTCTTTTGTAATTGCATTAAGACATAAATACATACCATAAATATTGAATATATATACAGTTCCGCCTGGACCATACATCGGCATTACTCTAGCTGTACGCTTATTTCCATAAACATGTGCTGCTTTATCTAACGCTCCAACATATCCTTCTGTTTCAACAATCTTTCCTGCAATTATTTTCCCATCAACTTCATGGATTAAAATTTTCCCCAATAATTCTTTAGCTACTGTCAGTGTATCTCTTTCGTAAAATTCTTTTGTAAGTATATTCATAAAATCCTCCTTATTTTAAAAGAGTTACTTCATCTTAAATATTATTTTTAACATTATCAATTACTTTTACTAATAAAAAATAAAAATTTCAAAACTCATAAATTATGAAATCTTTAATATTATATTTAATTAATATTATCTTATATTATATTTTATCATACTTATCCGTTAACCCTGAGTATCCTTCTATCTATGTAACAAACCCTCCTTCTATAATATTAATCCTGCTTTTCTCCCATAATTAGCAAATTTTTTTCACATTTCTTTTTATTTATACATAATATGATTCTATAGGTATAAGAATGAAACGAAAGGAAATATGATTATGTACTATCAAAGAGACGACAAATCTATTAACTGTCAGGATTGTATTGACGATCCTTCCAACATTTCTTGCAATATAGCTTGCCCTAGCATGAAAAAAAATTGTTGCGAACCTTATAAAGTATTTGAACCTGAAATGTATGCTAAAGCAAACATCTGTATCCAGCCTTATGAAGACTTATTTAATATAAATGATGCGTTTGCTGCCGGAACAATATTTAAGAGCCTTTACAGCCCTTATTGCGAAGTTAAATATATTGGGGGGTGTAAATAATAATGAATCCTCACGAATATTTAAGCAAAATTAGAAAATTACTATTTTTTGCAGTAGATTTAAATTTATATCTAGACAACTTTCCAGAAAACAGAAAAGCTACCGAAGACTATAAGTTTGTTTCCTCCAAGTTAGAGAAACTTATTTGTGAATATGAGCAACAATATGGACCATTATCAAATTTTGGCTCAGCATATATTGAAAATCCCGAAGCTTGGATCAATACCCCATGGCCTTGGGAAAGTCGTAAAGGAGGAAAATAATAATGTGGTATTACGTTAAAACTCTACAACATCCAGTAAATCTTAAAAGTTCAGACCTTAACATGGCTAAACTTTTAGTTACACAGTATGGTGGACCTGATGGTGAATTAAGTGCTGCGCTTAGATATTTGAATCAAAGATATACAATGCCAACAAACAGATCAAAAGGATTATTGACAGACATTGGTACTGAGGAAATGGCACATGTTGAAATTATAGCAACTATGGTTTATCAACTAATGGAAAATGCATCTATTAAAGAAATTAAGGAAGCTGGTCTAGCTGGACATTATGCTGACCATGGTAAGGCATTATTTTATACAGATGCTACAGGTAATCCTTGGACAGCTACCTATATTCAAGCTAAAGGAGATCCAATTACAGATTTACACGAAAACATGGCCGCAGAACAAAAAGCAAGAACTACTTATGAATGGCTTATGAATTTAACAGATGACCCTGAAATAAAAGAAATTTTGGGCTTTTTAAGAGAGCGAGAAGTTGTCCATTATCAACGATTTGGTGAAGCATTAATGCATGTTCAAGACATTGCAAAACCTAACGATTTTTATTGCAAGTAATATTTTATAATTATGTCCGTCCCCAATTGCTATATGCTTATTGGGACGGACTTTTTAGCTTAATAGTAAAAATCATAACTATAATATATGTATAACACTTTATAATAAATCTTTAGCTTTTTCATAATCCTTTTTAAGTTGTTCAGCTGGTCCATCATAAGCTGGATACCAATTTTTATTTATGAGTATATCAGATAATTCAAAATGCTCACTAACAGCTTTATCTAGCTGTGATTTTAGCATTTCTCTTAGTTCTGGATTAGTAGCTTCTGCTACTGCTCCTGTTAAAGAAGTTACTCCAAACTTTGAATCTTTAATCATATCTTGTGCAATATCTTTTTCTGTCAATTTATCATTATCTCCAAGTAACATATTAAGAAATGACATTATTACCACCTCTATTTTACATTCAAATTATTCTCAATAAAATTTTCCATACTACTAATATTTTCTTTTTTATTTTTCAAACATTTTTCCATAAATGATTCTAACTCATCGTCATCTACCATTGACATAGATGCCTGTATTTTTTTTGCTCCAATAATATTTACATCTATCAATTCTCTAAGTTCAATCATTTCATGAGGTGTCAACATATTCTTATTTTCCATATTCTTTCTCCTACTTTTGTTAGCCTCTTATTTTAGTACAACTACTGAGTTACTGTGCTGATTTCTGATAAATCTTTTTGCAATTGTTGCTCAGGCGTTGCATATGCATCGTACCAGCCTTTATTTATTGCTATATCAGACAATCTACAATGAGAATTAACACATGCGGTTAATTGATTTCTAAGAGTATCTCTTAACTGTGGATTTGTTGTTTCTGTTATTGCTTTAGCTAAAGTTGTTACTGTTGCTTTTGAACTTGTAAGTAAATCAATTGCAACATCTTTTTCTGTTAAAGTAGTACTTTGATTCATTACTTTTCTCACCTCTTATTTTTATTTATTGCTGACTTTGAAGTGTAGCCTGAATATTTTTAAGAGCAGTTTTCTTAGATGCTATACAATCTTGCATATAACTTTTCAACTCACTATCAGTAACCATATTCATACTTGCACTAATTTTTTTTATCCCTAACATTTCTTGACTTATAAATTCACGAGCTTCAATTGCCTCATGTGGTGCTAACTTCATATTTATCACCTCCTGACTTTATTAGTATTATAATAATAAATAAATTTATGTGCGGAAAGTTGAGGAAAAAATCTCCAACACCTTCATAACTAAAAAAAGTGTTAGAGAAAATTTCAGACTATATCTTTTTGAATATTAAAATTATATTAAATGTTTTTCTATCTATTAATTTTCTTATTATAATCCTTTAATAACCTAATAAAATGATTAGCCTCTCTAAGTACATGATCAAGAAGAAGCGGTAAAATAATTCCTTGTATTTTGCACTCTTCTGTTCCCTTTAGTCCAACTTCTTTAAAATCTCTCAACTTTAAAGTTTCATTTAAATTTTCGTTTGTTATACCTAATATGTTGCTTTCTGTAATATTCTTAGCATTATCTAATAGATAATTATAATTTTCTGAAAACATATTTGCTGTATCAATTAATGCTTTTTCTGATGGATCAAGTAAACCTCGCACAGTTAATGCATGCTCCATCATAATCTCATCCCAAAACACTTCCCCTTCTTTAATATTCTTATAATCCATATTATTATTATTTTCAATTTCAATTAAACTTGCTTTATAGTAATTTGCTTCATGTATTATATGCTTAATAAGTGATGGATAATTCATTGTAAACAAATTGCATGATAAGACCCCTTCTAATACTTTAACCTTAAAATTTATTAAATCATCGAGAATTTTATTAATTCTTCTATTTAATTGTTTTACACGTCTTACAAGATCTGATTTAATCTTAGAATCCATGCCACACTCTAACCTTAATTCTTCACTAGTAATCCTTCTATTTATTGGAATACCCGTATAGTGCTCAGTTTTTCCTTCTATACTTAAAGTATAGTCTGTTACTATTTCTCCTGACTCTAAAATACGCTCTCTAACCACCCCATTGCTGAGTTTTACTACTTCATTTAAAGCTTTTTCAAATTGTACTCTATGATAAGCTGCTTCTTTTACTAGCTTTGAATTCTTAGGTGCAAATGTAACTTCCATAAATAATGCATGCTCTTTCATTATTCTCAAAAAAAACAAATGCAATTCAAGAGATAAAATTACGTACTTTCTTTCATTAATCATTATTATTCTCCTAAAAATACTTTATTAATAGTATATGATTCTATTATATTTATGTACTCAATATTCAATAAATATAATAACAGTATGCTTTATAAAATCTCCTTTTCATACATCTTAATTTTCCATAATTAATAAACTGTAAAACCTATAATTTATTAAAAAAACAAAAAACAAACTTAAACTTACATATATCTAGCTATTCTCCTATTATGGCATCAAATGACTTTTAGTCATAAATACAGCATTTTGATACATTCTGTAAACCATGGTATTATATGGTTGTACGTACAATATATGATTTTTAGGAGGATTTTATGAATAAAAAGATTAAAAAAATTGCTATTTATTTTCTATCTATCATTTTTATTATCTTTGCTATACCTTATAATGTACTAGCTTCAACAGGATCTAATAATCAATCTTCAAATACAGCAAAGGTTTCTACTTCTAACGACATACCCAATTTTAATAATAATTACCCAATTGTAATGGTACATGGTCTTTGTGGCTGGGGAAATAAAGAAATGTTTAATGAAAACTATTGGGGTGGAAGTTCAAGTTTAAGAGAATTATTAATTAGCAAAGGCTATACCGTATTTACTCCAACCATTGGCCCTATATCTAGTAACTGGGATAGAGCTTGTGAATTATATGCCTATTTAAAAGGTGGTACTGTTGATTATGGTGAAGCTCACTCAAAAAAATATGGACATGCCCGTTATGGAAGAACTTTTCCTGGAGTGTACCCTAAATTCGGAGAATATTCAGATAAAAACGAATTGCAAAAAATTCATCTAATCGGCCACAGTATGGGTGGAGAAACTAGTAGAATGCTAGCTCATTTACTTGAACATGGAGATAAGGACGAAATTAATGCAACAGGTAATAACACAAGTACTTTATTTACAGGAAATAAGCATTGGATTGACAGTATAACAACAATTGCAACACCTCACGATGGCAGTCAGGAAGCTGAGATACAAGAAAATTTCGAACCTTTTGTACATCAATTTTTTGCATCAGTTGCAGCAAGTGCTGGTCTAGATCCATCAACTAGTCCAAACTTTGATTTAAGAATGGATCAATGGGGACTTAGAAAAACACCTAATGAATCTTTTGATAATTATCTAAAAAGAGTTTTTCAAAGTAATATTTGGAAAAACACAAAAGATTTAAGCATTTGGGATTTATCTTTAGAAGGTGCTCGAGAATTTAATAACTTAGTATCTGCTGAAAATGATATATATTATTTCTCTATTGCTTGTTCCGACACACATAAAGATCCAGCTACAAAATATCAATTGCCTAACATAAATATGCATCCTCTACTTATTAAAAGTGCAATAGATATGGGAGTATACACACAAAATCAACCAAATAAAGTAAAGGTTGATGCCAGTTGGTGGGAAAATGATGGCCTAGTTAGTGTAAGATCAGCTATTGGTCCACATGAAGGCTCATCTGATAAAATAGAAAATTATGACGTGACTCCAAAAATTGGTGTTTGGAATTACCTTGAAAAGATTGATAACATTGATCACTTTGAAATAATGATTCAACGTGAACCTATTTATCACTATTATCTTCAAAATAAGTTTGTAACATGGGCAAAAATGTTATCTCAATTACCTAAATAAATAAATGGGTCTGTATATAAATTTTAATACAGACCCATTTATTCAACTACCCTATTAATTCTTCTCTTATCTCATTATATACATTATCTATATTTTCTTCTTCTCTATAATATAGATACATTTTAGCATTCTCTTCATCTTTTGATATTTCATTTAACTGTAAATCTTCATTATAAAAACATTTATAATAATTATTTACACTGTCAAAAACCGCCACAGCTTTATGTCTATCCCATAATACCCAAATTGCTTTATCCTTATCTACTTTTGGACAATAATTTTTAACAAGTATCTGTATAAAATTCTTCAATTTACAATTACCCATTACCTCAATAATCTCACTATTTGGCGCCTTTTTATCATCTCTCATAGACACACTTTGCCTCTCCATTTTTACCCTCATATATTCTCTCCTATTATTCTTTATTTACCCATTTTAATTACCTTATCCCACTAGCTAATTATACAGTAACATTCAATAATAGTAAATAATTCTGGAATATTTTTCAATAGACTTATAAAGACATCTTATAAATATTTATTACATCTTCTTTAGTTAGCGGATATAATGTCCCGAGTTTTCCTTTTGCTGTTACCTTCTCTGCCATTATCTCAAACTTCTCTTCATTTATACCAACTTCTCTTAATGTCATAGGAATGCCTAGTTCTTTAAAGAATTGTGATGTTTTATCAATTGCTTTATTAGCTATTTCAAATTTGTCTAAGTTTTTGTCTATACCCCACACATTAATTCCATACTGAGCAAGTTTATTTACTGTACTATTATTTAAGGAATACTTCATCCAGTGTGGTGTTAGAATAGCTAGTCCAACACCATGAGTTATATCATAATACGCACTAAGCTCATGCTCCATAGGATGTACTGTCCATCCTATATTCTTGGTTCCATAAGATATAAGCCCATTAATAGCCCAACTTGATGCCCACATTAAATTTGCTCTAGCATCATAGTTAGTTGGATCTTCAACAGCGATCTTTCCATACTTTATACAAGTTCTTAATAAACCTTCTGCTGTACTATCTTGAATATCTACAGCCTCAGTATGGGTAAAATAATTTTCGAAAATATGACTCATAATATCTGCTGTACCTGCTGCTGTTTGATACTTTGATACTGAATAGGTGTACTCAGGATCCATAATTGATACTTTAGGCTTAATAAGTTCACTTGCTGTACCTACTTTTTCATTAATACTCATATTACTAATAACTGCATTTTTATTCATCTCTGAACCAGTTGCTGCTAGAGTTAATACAGTAACTATTGGTAAAGCCTTAGTTATTTTTATTGGATTTTTTACAAGATCCCATGGGTCATTCTCATAGTGAACTGCTGCTGCAATAACCTTTGCGCAATCTATTGTACTTCCTCCCCCAACTGCTAAGACTACTTGAATATCATTTTCTCTACAAATCTTAGCTCCTTCTCTAACAGATTCTATTCTTGGGTTTGGATCCACTCCTGATAGTTCCTTATATGTAATATTATTTTCATTTAATATATTAATCATTCTATCATATAAACCTATTTTTTTTATGCTTCCACCACCATAAACAATAAGCACCTTATCTCCATAATTCTTTATAGCATTACCAAGGTTATGAATTTGCCCTTTACCAAAATAAATTTTTGTTCGTATTGAATAACAAAAGTTTTCCATCTTTATAGACTCCTTTTCATATAAAATGTTACACTTATATATAATTTTATATCTTAAAATTAATCTTATGCCAATAATTCTATAAAATCTTTGATAAAAACTCTATAGTCCTTGGATTTTTAGGGTTATTAAAAATTTCTTCCGGTGTATTTGCTTCTAACACTTTTCCTCCATCAATAAACAAAATTCTATCACCAACTTCTTTTGCAAACCCCATTTCATGTGTTACTACAATCATAGTCATTCCTGCCTTAGCCAACTTTTTCATGACACCTAATACTTCTCCTACCGTTTCAGGATCTAAAGCTGAAGTAGGCTCATCGAACAATATTACATCTGGTTCCATAGCTAAGGCTCTAGCTATGGCTATCCTCTGTTTTTGTCCTCCTGATAAGGATGCTGGATATGCATCTTTCTTTTCTAATAAACCCACCATTTCTAAAAGTTCCATTGCTTTTTCACTAGCTTCTTCTTGCTCTATATTTTTCACCTTAATTGGTGCAATAGTTATATTCTCTAAAACAGTTTTATGAGGAAAAAGATTAAAATGTTGAAATACCATACCTACCTTTTCTCTAAGTTTATTAATATCCATAGACTTTTCCATAATATTTTTTCCTTCAAATATTATTTCTCCAGAACTAGGCACTTCCAATAGATTAAGACATCTTAAAAAAGTTGATTTTCCTGATCCCGATGGGCCTATTACAACACTACCTCACCTTTTTTAATATGCTCGTTTATTCCATTTAGCACACTATTAGGTCCATAATTTTTATGTAAATCTTTAACGTATATCACTTTGCTTTAATCTCCTTTCAACATATCCCATAAATCTTCCCAATAAGAATGTCATCATGAAATAAAATACAGCTGCAATCATTAGTGGTTCAAGGGATAAATAAGTAGCACCTTGTACAATTTTTGATGAAAACATTAATTCACCAACACCTATTACTGATGCCATAGATGAATCTTTAATTATTGCAACAAATTCATTTCCAATAGCCGGCAAGATATTTCTAATAGCCTGAGGTATAATTATTAATTTCATAGCCATAGAATTTTTCATTCCTAGACTTCTAGCAGCCTCTAGCTGACCAGGATCTACAGCCTCTATTCCTGCTCTAACTATTTCTGAAACATAGGCTGCAGAATTTAAAGATATAGCAATTATAGCAGCAGTAAATGCTGATATATCTATACCAAATATTAATTTAGAACCTGAATAAACCATCATTATTTGTAACAACATAGGTGTCCCTCTAATTACTTCAACATAAACTGATGATATAATTCTTAGTGGATTAAACTTTCCTATTTTTACATTTGAATTCTTCATAAAGAATAAAATAGATCCTAGGATAATTCCTAAAAATACTGTAATTGCGGATATGCCTAATGTTATAGATGCCCCTTCACAAAACTTACCGAAATACTTACCTAAAAAGTCAAACTTAAACATCATTATCCTCCTCTATTTTAGCTTAGCTTAAGAATTACTTTGATTCTTTGCCGCTAAATCATTTGCATTAACAATAAACTTATCTAATTCTCCTGAATCCTTTAATCTTTTTATTGTTTTGTTAAGTTGCTCTAGAAGCTTTGGTGAATTTTTTCTTATACCTATTGCATTTCCTCCACCCTCATCCTCAAATTTAATACTTGAAAGTACTAGTTCTGGGTTAGTTTTTATAACCATATTAGCTACTGGTTCTTCTGTAATTAAAGCATTTACCTTTCCTGTTTTTAATTCGAGGACTAAATTATTAACATTTGCCAATAACTGCAAGTCTGCATCTTTTACTTTTTCCTGTGCTATTTTTTCTTGTGTTGAACCTAATTGAGCACCAATTTTCTTGCCATTCAAATCTTCAACCTTTGTATATTTTCCTTTATCCTCACTCTTAATTAATACTCCGTGCTTTGCTTCATAATATATATCTGAAAAATCAATTTGTTTCTTTCTTTCTTCATCTGGATTCATACCTGAAATAATCATATCGATTTGCCCAGCTTTAAGAGCCCCGATTAGAGGATCAAATTCCATCTCTTTAATCTCTAAATCTACACCCATGTCTTTAGCTACTTCTCTAGCTAAATCTATATCAAATCCAACAACTTCATCTTTACCATCAATAACTGCATGAAATTCATATGGTGCATAATCAGCACTTAGTCCAACTATTACCTTACCATTATCTTTAATTTTATTTAAGGTTTCTTCTGATGCTTTCTTATTTCCTCCACATCCTACAAATGATACTGATATGGCTGTAATTAAGGCTATTCCAATAAATTTTTTCAATATATTTTTTTTCATTTTCCAACCTCTTTTCTTTATAATGTAGCACATAATTAGTTAGTAGCTATAATCTTAGAAACTTTTTTTAATTCACCATTCAAATAATTTATCATATTTTCACAAGAAATTCTCTGAAGTTCTTTCATCGAAGTATCTGAATAAAATGCTGCATGAGGAGTGATAATGACATTTTCTCTGTTTAGAAGTTTATTTTGCCCTAATTCTGGATTTTCATTCCCTAAAACATCTAATCCAGCACCACTTATATATCCTTCATCTAATGCCTTAACTAAATCATCCTCATTAACACTTGATCCTCTAGCTACATTTATAAACAAGGGGGACTTATTCATCTTTTTAAATGTTTCTATATTAAAAAATTCTTTATTCTCATTGCTTTGACTCATGTGATTACTTATGATATCTGATTTTTCCAATATATATTCAGCACTTACAAGTTGAACACCATCACTTTCACAATCTTCTTTGGATACATATGGGTCAAATGTAATAACTTCCATACCAAATGCTAATGCCCTCTTAGCTACAGCCTTACCAATTTTCCCATAACCAAATATACCAAGTTTTTGCCCTTCTAATCTTCTTAGTCCACTTATAGTTTGATATTGCCAAATTCTTTTGTTATCTAAATCATTTGTATAATGCTTAATGCCTCTTGTTAGAGATAAAATTAATGCTAATGTATGATCTGCAACTTCTTGTGTGCAATATTCATTTATCGCACATACTGCTATCCCTTTTTCACTTGCAGTTTTTATATCCACATTATCATAACCTACGGCATTTATTGATATGCATTTTAACTTTTCTACTCTATTTAAAACCTCTTCATCAATCTCTAAAAATGCTGTAATTATCCCATCTGCATCCTTTATAGTCTCAATAAATTCTTTTTTGCCACTATTATAAGAATATATAATAACTTCTGCCCCTTCTAACCCATTCATAATAAGATTTTTTTCATATTCAATATCTCTAATTAGTACATCCTCATAATCACATATTACTATTTTCAAAAATAGTCCCCCTTTTTAGTCAAATAACTTTTCCTAAACTAGCAAACTCAATTAGAATTTTTTCAGTTATTTTCATAACCTCATTCATTTCCTCATCAGTACCAATTGTAATTCTCACATAATTATCTATCCTTGCTTCGTCATAATAACGTGTTAACACTCCATTTTCTCTAATTTTTTTGTGATATTCTCTGGCTGCCATATCTTCATGAGATACAAATACAAAATTTGTTTTCGTATCTAACACCTTAAATCCTAATTTCCTAAATTCTTCTTTAACTCTTTCTCTAGTTCTGATAACCTTTTTATTACATTCGTGAAAATAAGCTTCATCCTTTACAGACGCTATTCCTGCTATAGATGATAAAGAATTTATATTATATGGGCTAAAAGAAAACTTAATTTTATTTAAATCTTCTATTATTTCCTCTGACGCTATAGCATACCCTATACGACCTCCTGCTAGGGAACGTGATTTAGAAAAGGTTTGAACTACTATTAAATTATGATTACTATTTATTAAATCTATACAAGACTTACTTCCAAAATCCACATAAGCTTCATCTATAACAACTACCCTATCTGTATTCGTTTTTAGAATTTTAATAATCTCCTCATGACTTAATACTAATCCTGTGGGAGCATTAGGATTAGCAATAATAATATTTCTACCACAATTTATATAATTATTTATATCTATAGTAAAATCATCCCTCAAAGGTATTTGATTTGCATCTATCCCGAAAGATTTTGCATATACTTTATAAAATCCATATGTTATATCCGGAAAACACCCTTTTCTCTCCTTATCAAAAAATGCTCTGAATATAAATGCTAATACCTCGTCAGATCCATTACCTACAAAAATTTGTTCTGGCTTAACTGAATAAAATTTTGCAAGTGATAATGTTAATTCACGAGTATCAGGATCAGAATATAAATTTAATCCTTCAACCGCTAGCTTATTTATTGCTTCTATAACTTTTGGTGAAGGTGGGTACGGACTTTCATTTGTATTAAGTTTTATATATTTCACATCTTTTGGTTGCTCACCAGGTACATATGCTTCTAAGTTGTTTAATTCATTACTTAAAAATCTACTCATTTTTACCTCCATTTATTTTATATAAAATAACTGTCTATAGCTTTTCTAAGACATTGTCTAAAATAGTAATTGCCTTATCTATTTCTTCCTCACTAACTGTAGTAGGTGCTATAAATCTCACTACATTTTTATAACATCCGCAAGAAAGTAACAATAGTCCTTTCTCTAAAGATGATAATATTATCTTCTTTGTAAAATCTGTGTTTGGATTACCGTCTTCATCTACTATCTCTATAGCTAACATTAATCCAATGCCTCTAACTTCTCCAATACATTTGTATTTTTTCATTAAACTTTCAAGCTTTGATTTTAAAATTCTCCCCATCTTACTACAATTTTCTATAGCTTCTTCTTGTAATACCTCAATGGTTTTTAATGCAGCTGCACAAGAAACTGGATTTCCTCCAAATGTGCCTCCATGAGCTCCAGCCACCCAATTTTCCATATATTTTTTCTTTGCTACTATTGCACTTAATGGAAATCCTGATGCAATTCCTTTTGCTGTAGTAAAAATATCTGGCCTTACTCCAAAATGTTCATATGCAAACATCTTCCCTGTTCTTCCAAAACCAGTTTGCACTTCATCAAATATTAACATAATTCCATATCTATCACAGATTTCTCTTACATATTTTAAAAATTCCACTGGAGGTACTATATAACCACCTTCTCCTTGAATTGGCTCCATAATTATGGCTGCTACTGAATATGGTTCAATTATTTTTTTGAATATATCATTAAATTGTTCAAAATATTCTTTAGGGCAATTTCTACCATCGTATTTATAAGAAGTCCTATATAAATATGGATATTCAGCAAAATAAACTGATGGTAAAAGTCCCTCATAGTTCTTTCTATACTCAGAATTAGAAGTAGTTATAGAAGTTGTCCCTAAAGTCCTGCCATGAAAAGAACCCTTAAATGCTATTATTCCAGGTCTTTTAGTAATATACTTAGCAAGCTTTAAAGCTCCTTCATTTGCTTCAGCTCCGCTATTACTAAAATACACCATGGTATCTCCACCTGTTATTTCAACTAACTTTTCTGCTAAAGCTACATAGGATTCATAATAAACTACATTATGGCCCCCATGTATTAAAGTATTTACTTGATCTATAGCTGCCTTAACTATCTTTTCATTATTGTGTCCCAAATTACAAACAGCGACCCCACTAGCAAAATCAAGAATTTTTCTTCCATCTTCTGTTATTAAATAGCTTCCTTTACCACCTAAAACCCCTAAAGTAGTGGCTCTACCACTTACTGGCGGCATGACTTTTTTACATCTTTCATATAAGCTCTCCATATTATTACCCCCTTATTAAATATCTTTCTAATGTTTTCATAATGAGCTTTGGTAAAACATCAAAAGAATAGGGCTTATATACTCTTTCGGTCCACTTGTGAGCATCCTTACCAAAACATCCATAGTTTATTCCTGGTATATTAAGTTCTTTAGCTAATTCTATTGGTACATTGTATAATTTCATATATTCCGGAAAATTTCTAAATAACCTTTCAATTGATTCATAATCGTCATCAACCTTTAAATAGCTACTATCTGTTAAACTCGGGAAAAATCTCATAACTTTATACTCTTCACCACTAATTATTTCAAACTCTTTTGCTATTTCACTAATTTCATCAAATAACTCTCTTTCTTCTTCTATCTCCTTTTTAAGAGTGTTATGTGGACAATATGGAGCTGCAAAAAAAATTACTATTGTTGGAATTTTAATATCAGATATTTCGATTAATTTTTTGGTGATCTTTAGAGATATTTCCCTTACATCTTCTCCATTTTCTAAAAACTTATCTGTAAGATTATCAATCATACATTCCAGATTTCCTGAATATTTATCTTTAGCAAACTCATAAAGTTCATCATATTCCATGACTTGTACTTTGTAATTTATCTCTTCATAACCAATTCCTGTAATATTACAGTATTTTTTATAATTTTCATTAATTAAAGCTAGTACATTTTCAAATGTTCTCAAGCTAACCTTTTTTAATTTTCTTATAATATTACTAATAGACTCATTGTGAACAAAATAATTAAAATAAACAAAGCTTTCAAAAGCAGTTTGGACATTATATTGCTTTTTTAAATCTTTTATCTTTAAAACAGATGGTGGCAAAGTATACTCACCTTCGTATACATCACAAAAATCTATATTTAAATTAATTTGTCTTATTAATTCACTTGCAATAGTAGAAGCATCAAATCCCTCAAAACATTGTCCCACATGTGTTTCTTTACCTTGTATATAGAAACATGGCAATAGTTTTCCTACAGATCCTGTGTAGATATACCTTGTTTTATCACCCGGATATAATGGGCATATATAATCATTATTTATTGCAAAAAGATAATTTAATTTTTCCTTTTCTTTTAATTCATTAAAAGTATCTAATGCCTTAATAATGCCTGTATGCGAATTTTCTTCTACAGGATTAATCGATAAAAGTATATTTCCATCTATTTTTTCAACTAACTCACTTAATTTTTTTATTATCACCAGGAAAACTGCAACACCGCTTTTCATGTCACAAGCACCTCTGCCAAAAAGCCACTTTTCTGATTCTAAATCACTTTCAACTTCATCTTGCAATTCCAATTCCTTTAATTTCTCTTCTAACTTTTCACAATTAAAAGCTAGAGATCTAATATTTCCAAAATCATCTACATCAACAGTATCCATATGCCCATGTAAAATTATTGTGTTATTGCTAATTCCTCCTTCTCCTTTAATCAAAGCAAATACATTTCTTCTGTCTAAAGAATCATTTAATTTTCCTAGAAATACTCTTGTAGGATACTTTTTAAAATAAGGAATTGCTCTTAAATATTTTTCAATAAAACAGGCTATATTTTTTTCTCCAACTGTATTATTTACGCTAGGTATATTGACTAATTTTTTAGTTAAATCTAATATTTCCTCATACATATTATGAATTTAATTCCTTTCCTAAATTAATGTTTTAACATTCTCATATTTACGTTATCAAGGTGTTCTCGCATTGCTTCACTTGCTAATGTATACTTTTTATTCTCCAAATACTCTATTATTTTTAAATGTTCATCATTTGCTATTCTATTATAGTTAGATACTGTTCCAGATAAAATTAAAAATCTTTTAGTAATTAAATTTGCTTTTTTCACCATATCTATCAAAAATGAATTTTTACTAAATTCAGCTATTTTTATATGAAACTCATAATCTAATTCAATATAATCCTTATTATTTTTTTCATACACCATTTTTGATTGTTCTTTTAAAATCTCTCTTAATATTTTAATTTCTCTATTTTTTAGATTATTAGCTAGAAGTAAAACTGCTAAAGGTTCTAACGATTTTCTAACTATTGTTATATTATCGATATCTTGCTTAGTTATATCTGAAACAACAACATTTTTACTTTCATTAACTTCTGCAATTTCTTCATATACAAGCCTTAAAAGAGCAGCTTTTATTGGAGTTCTACTTATTTTAAGTTGATATGCCAATTTCTCTTCACCAAGTACTTCCCCAGGTTTTAACTTATTCGATATTATTGCTTCTTTTATAACTTCATACGCTTTATCAGATAATGTTTGGTTCTTCTTTATTACCTCAAGCCTCCCCATATATTATTCACTCCTCTTTCAAGTTAATTACAATCTACTTAATGGAAAAGTCATGCAATGTGGTCCCCCACCTGCTTTTAGTATTTCAGTTATATCTAATTCAATCACCTTAAATCCTCTTTTCCTAAGCTCCTCATTAACATAACCATTGCTTTTTAATGATATTACCCTTTTATCTCCTATTGATTGTAAATTGCACCCATGTTTAAACACACATTCCTCTGTAATACTAATTGTAGCTATTCCCTTTTCATCTAATACTTTCAAAAAAGTTTCTGGCAAACCATCTCTGTATGCTACTGCAAGTTTTTCATCAACTAGATTAAAACATAAATCTAAATGTAAATACTTTTTGTCACAAGGAACTTCTATTACCTTATATCCATATTTAGATAAAGATTTTCGTATCTCTTCAATTCCTTCTTCATTACTTCTTTCAACGATACCAATTGCTAATGTATCATTATCTAAAAATGTAAAATCTCCTCCTTCAAATAATCCATTTTTACATTCTGCAACCTTTGGTATATTTAACTCTTTCATCTTCTCTTCATATACATCTCTTTCTAAAAAACGTACCGGCTCCTTAAATCTTCCTAGTATATATCCTTCTCTTATACACCCTCCAAAATCTCTAGAAAAAACTGAATTTCCACGCCTTGA
This sequence comes from Clostridium cibarium, assembly GCF_014836335.1. Lineage (GTDB taxonomy): Bacteria > Bacillota > Clostridia > Clostridiales > Clostridiaceae > Clostridium > Clostridium cibarium. The sequence continues at coordinate 125,538 of NZ_JACSRA010000004.1, read as the reverse complement.
ATCTGCTTCAACCATTACAACCTCTACTCCATTATCTTCGAAGGCTTTGACAAGCTCCCTATGCTCTTTTTCCATTATCTCTACATCTAAACCTACATCCTGCCACTTTCTTGCAATTTCATTTATAGGAACAGCTTTAAGAAAAGTCGGCCTACACATTAGCACTTTCTTTAACACACCACTTGAATTTTTTACAAATACTTTCTTCATATTACTACTCCTTAATTATTTAGAATTCTGCACTCTGTATACAAAACTTAATAAAAAAAGATGCCAGAAATACTTTTAGTATTTCATGACATCTTCGTCATACGCTTCTTTTCTCTTATTAACTAAAGAATAGCATGCAATTCAATTATTTGTCAATTAATTACTCAACAAACGAAAATATTAAAGTTATGTGATTTTTTTCCTTTTTTTATTACGATTCTATTAATTACAATTTATTATTTTAGCCTTTTTTTCATTTTTTTAAATGTTTTAGTTTTCATAACAAAATCCATCATATCTTCTGCTAACTCCATTAACAAGTTTTCTTTTGCTTCTCTTCTTCTCATTTTTCCTTTTATATTGCTCATATTTTTGTTTTTCATCCTTATATCACCTCCATATATTCATTGTCATATGTAGTTTTTACAAAAAACCAACGAATAAACTATGATATAATTGGAATTATCATATATTAATAATCTATAGAAGCATTTATTTTTTATCAAAACTTTCACACAATGTCTCATCGTAAATTTCTGCTGAATTTCCCCCCACATGAATTTGCTTCAAATCACATAAAGTATTCTCATTATATCTACATGACTTAACAAAGCAAACAAGAGTATCGCAGGATCCTTGACTATTTGTGTTATTTGTAAGATCACTATACAGAACTCTATTCAAAAATGATCCACAGCAAGTTTGACCTTCCTTTTCTGCCGATTTCCCTCCAATATTTACTCTGTTTGAATAGCAAACATGGCCTTTATTATGCGAACAACTTGTTACACTACACTCAATTCTATCCATTAGCTATCTCTCCTATCATTAAAATATCTATCTAATAAGCCTTTAAAAGCTCTCCCATGCCTCGCTTCATCTTTACACATTTCATGAACAGTATCATGTATAGAATCTAAATTTTGTTCCTTAGCTTTATCAGCTAATTTCTTCTTCCCCTCGCAAGCTCCATACTCAGCCTCAACTCTAGCTTCTAAATTAGATTTTGTATCAGCTACTACAACTTCTCCTAATATTTCAGCAAACTTTGATGCGTGATCTGCCTCTTCAAAAGCTATCCTCTTATAGGCTTCCCCCACTTCTGGATAACCTTCTCGATCCGCCTGACGACTCATGGCTAAATACATTCCAACCTCTGTGCATTCACCCATAAAATTTGCCCTCAAATCTTCAATTATATCTGAACTTAAATCTCTTCCAACTCCAATAACATGTTCATCTGCCCAATTCATTTCATCCTTAATTTCTTTAAACTTATTTTTATCTGCTTTACAGATAGGACAAATCTCTGGTGGCTCATTTCCTTCATGAATATATCCACAAATTGTACAAACATATTTTTTCATTTAATACCCTCCTAAAAATCAATCTAAATTTATTATTCCTAAATTTCACATAATAATACTAAAAAGGTAAAAAAACTGCTTGAAAACTAGGATATAAATACTAGCTTTCAAGCAGTTATAAAAAACTATAATATTTGTATAAATATTACTGCAGTAGCACCTACCAAACATATAAATACAGATATAACTACAGATATTTTAATAAACCTTAATGCTTTTTCATAGTTCTTATTTGATTCTTCATCATTTCCAGTAACATTTTTTAAGTACTTTCTACTTTGAACAAAGCAAAAGAAATTAAACAAAACCATAAAAAATATTACGACAATAAAAATTGTTTTCATATTAAATTCCTCTCTTTTAACATTTTGTATAATCAAATTTCATCATAATATGATAATCTAATGAACTCTTGAATATTATACCACTGTAACTCTTAAATGGCTAGAAACATATATTAACTATAAAATCTCTGAATAAATTGGAGGAATTTAATGCTTAGACTATTTTTATATAGATTTATTAACACTTTTAAAGAACCTTATAAAAACGGAAGATATAATAAACTAAATGAATTTATATCTAATAAAGATCTTATTGATTTCATAATGTTAAAGAAAAAATTTCAATCTTTATGGAGATCTAAATTAAACACAATAGTTCACAAGAATAACTATACATTAAAGAAACTAAAAATTATAAAGACAGACAATTACGTTATGCTATTAAGTAAATTTCACCACTCATTCTCTTTCATAGATTCATCTGTGGAACATACATGTAAAGAAGAAATTGAATATCTCTTTATAATAAAAGATATGAAAATATTATATATGTGCAATAAAGAAGAATCCCCAATTGAATACGATTCCCTAGCCAGAAACTTCCCTAGTGAAAAGGATATCTTAATTAGATTAAAAAATAACTTACCAATACAACTCTGGTACAAGAATGTAAGAGACATAAATTTATTTTACGAAAAATTTCTTGATAATACCTTAGATATTAATAGAGATAATAATGTGCAATCAAATTTTTCTTTAGATAAAAAGAAAATGATTGAATATGCACAACAATATGCACTTATTCCCAACAAGGCATATAAGAACTTTGATAGCGATGGTGGAGACTGTACCAATTTTATTTCCCAGTGTCTCCACTTTGGAGGACTACCATTATCATTAACATGGAAGCCATATACAACTACTTGGATAAGAGTAAATGAATTATATTACTTTCTTTTAGAAAATGGCTTTAGAAAAACTAGTTCTTCACTCCATACACAACCAGCAGCCATTATTCAATTTCACTCTATAAAGAAAGGTTTTTTTTCTCATTCAGGAATTATAACTGAAACTTTTCCTGATGGTAATTGTTTATATTGTTGCCACAGCTTTAATAAACTTAATTATCCCTTAAGTGAAGTTTATCCCTTAATTTATGATAAAATTCGAATAATTAATATATAATTTAGGGAGCTAATATTAATTTAGCTCCCTTCTTTAAAAGAATTTATATCTACTTTTCAAAAAAATCTAATAAAATTTGTTTTTCATATGGCAAAATATTATAGTCTTCTAAGTTTCTATATCCAATCCACTTACATTCTTTATATGCTTTATCGAGTACAGCTTTCTCTTTTATTCTACCTGTATAAACCATAACGCATTCATCTTCATCTGAATTTACTATGTATTCTTTAACTGGTTCCACATCAAATATAACAGATTTTAATATATCTTTTGCACCTCTAGCAATACATTTATCATGGCTTTCCTTTCCCCTAAGTTTTTGTGTTAACAAAGACCAAACTTCGACTTCTCCTCTTTTGACTTTCTTCTTTAACAATAAAATATTGTGAAAGTCATCCTTAATTATTAAACTACAACCAATTACTTTAGCCATAATATTTCCCCCCTAAATATAAATATATGAGTCCCAACATCTTTATATTATCATAAATTAAACTAATTTTCTATTTAAGAAAACAAATTTTCATGACTATTATAATGAATCTAAGAAATAATATATTTATAAGGAGTGATATTATGAGCAAAAATGACAAGAAAAAAAGAACTTCAGGAGTAATTCATTCGGCAAATACAAAGATGCCAACTCCAAACAAATCATTTAACACCCCTACTTCTGACTATGAGTTTACAGACAATGAATATATAATCACAACATCTCGTAGGGGACGTTAAAATCTAGGAGAATAGTTTTATTCTCCTTATCTTGTTATACTATATTATAATAATTTTTTAAAATTACAGCTCTTATTGATTCATATTTAATTCTAGGGTCTAAACTTTTCTTAATTTCTCCTATTTTTTCAACTCCAAACCTTTTACAAGCCATTAAAATTTCTTCTTCCTCTTCTTTTTTGTAAAGATTATCTATATTCAGTTTAAATAAAATCTCACCATTTTCTTTAATATATTCAGTAACATATCCTAATATAGTAGATAATGAGATTTCTGTTCTATTTGAAATTTCACTAATTTCATATCCCTCATTAAGCATATCTATAACTATTTCTTCATTCTCTCTTTCTTCCCCATCAATAACTAGTTTTAACCTTCCTTTTACCTGCCAATTTCTATTTAAATTATTATCTTCAATATAATTTTTTACTATACATATTATATCTCTTCCATATGCCTCTATCTTTTTTGGTCCAATTCCACTGATATCACCCAATTCCTCCAATGTTAAAGGATACCTACCACTAATCTCCTTTAATGAATTCTGATGGATTATAGAGTACGGAATTTTGTTTTCTTTCAATGCTATAGTTTCTCTCAAATTTCTAAGCTTCTGATATAGATTTTCGTCACTATTTACATAAAACTTTTTGTTATTAATACTATTCACATCGTTATTTGACTTTATAGTATTATTTTCAATAATATATTTTCTAATCTCTTCAGCAAATTTAAATCCGTACTTATCACATTTAATTTCTCCTACTCCTGAAATTTCAAGTAATTCTTCTTTAGTTTCTGGTAATTTAGTACTCATTTCTTTCAATGTCACATCTCCAAAAACCATATAAGGAGGTATACCTTCCTCAGAGGCTATGCTAAATCTTATTTCTTTTAATATATTAAACAAATTATTTTCCTTAAATCCATAATCCTTTACTTTAGCTTCTTTTAATAGCACTCTATGTTCGCCCTTTAGCACCTTAACAGATAAGTTATTTAATTTTAATATAGGATATGTACCCTCAACTTGATCTATAACACCATGTGATATAAGCGTATTTACAAAAGCTATTAACTCGTCTTTTTTATATTCTTTCATAATTCCGTAGGTTGACAATGTGTGAAAATTATAATTAATAATCTTTTGGCTCTTAGATCCTCTTAATACATCTACAACCATAGTTATTCCAAATCCACTTTTCATTCTTCCAATACATGATAAAACTTTTTGACTTTCTACTGTTTTATCAGTGACTTCACCTTCACTTAAGCAATTGCTACAGTTATTACAATTATCTATAGCTTCCTCACCAAAATAGTTTAATATATATTTTCTATAACAATCTGCTGAATATACTAACGAGGCCATATCTTGAAGTTTTTTATATGCAATTATCTTCCGCTGCTCACTTCTAAGTCCTGTATCTATTAAATACTTTTGCAAATGAATATCCCCTGGAGTAAATAATAAAATACATTCACTTTTTTCACCATCCCTACCAGCTCTACCAATTTCCTGATAATATGCTTCTATACTTTGAGGCATATTGTTATGTATTACAAATCTAATATTAGGCTTATCTATTCCCATACCAAAAGCATTTGTTGCAATCATAATATTTATTTTATCTTTGATAAACATGTCTTGAAATTCTTTTCTCTCCATATCTTTAAGTCCAGCATGGTACTTTCCCACCTGATATCCCAAATTCGTAATTTCTTCATAAATTGAATCAACATCTTTCCTAGTTGCACAATATATTATTCCTGAAATATCAGAATGTTTTTGGATATACTCCTTTAAAAATCTCTCTTTTCTTCCTTCTTTAATTATACTAATTTCCAAATTCTCCCTATCAAAACCATTCACAAATATTTCCGGATCATTGAGATTTAACATTCTAACTATATCATTTCGAACTTCCAAGGATGCTGTGGCTGTAAATGCTGTTATGACTGGTTTATTGTCTCTTCTACTTATAAAACTTCCTATTTTTCTATAACTTACTCTAAAATCATGTCCCCATTGAGATACGCAATGTGCCTCGTCTATAGCAATCTGCGACACATCAATTGCATCAACTACTTCTAAAAATATTTTTGAATCGAGCCTTTCCGGCGAAACATATATTATTTTATATTTATTATTTTTCAAACCATAAAAAATTTCTTTAAGTTCATCATTATCAAGACTACTATTAATATATGCTGCCTCAATCCCAATTGACCTCAAAGAATCGACTTGATCCTTCATTAATGATATTAATGGAGATATAACTATAGTTATCCCGTGAAAAATCAATGCAGGTATTTGATAACAAATTGATTTTCCAGCACCAGTTGGCATAATTGCTAGCAAATCTTTTTTCTCTAAAATACTTTCGATTATTTTTTCTTGCCCTTTTCTAAAGTTTTTATATCCATAATATTTTTCTAAAATTTTTAAAGTTTTTTCATTCAAAGAATCACTCCTCCTATACTCTCTCTATATATATTAACATACTTAAAAAGAACATAAATTCTTAGTAACTCTAAATATAAATAAAAATAGCTTTTTACAGTTGATAAATAATATTAATTTTATAGGGAAACCTAGTAACAGAAGAATATCTAAAGGAGGCATTTATATGGATAACAATAAGAACAGACTAAAAGATCATCCAAAATCTAATTCTGAATTACGTAAGATGTACTCTGAGGCTGGATCTGATATTGGCATAATAGATGGGAAAAAAATCGGTTCTCACGAAAATGGCAAGAAATATACTAAAAGGTCAAAATTATCACATAACAAGTAAAATTTAATTCTATTTATTAACTTTAATATAATTAACGACCAAATTTCAATTAGAGATTTAGAGCAAGACTCTTTGCTTTCTCTAATTGAAAATTTGATCCTAAAAAACTAACCTTTTATGGTCCTTTTATTGATAAAGTCATCTTCCTTTATTCCTAGTTCATCACACGCTTCTTCAAACGTACAACCTGTTTCATCCATAAACTTTGCCACATAATTATCTAAAGATGGTATACAATTGTTATTATCCATTTCAATCCCTCCCTTTCCAATTTAGTAATTATTATTTACATATATAATCATTAATATTCATAGCATTATTGAATTATTTATAACCCTTTTGAAATTTTTATCTCTTAATACATATTATAACAATTATTGAATACGTATTCAACTATCCTAATAAAATATTTATTTCTTTGTTAAAAATATAAAAGTTGTTTTAAAATATATTATCTACATTTTAAAACAACTTTTTAATTCTCTACTAATTAAACATTTATCTCACTTCTAACATCTATAGCCTCTCTATTTTCCTGAATAATAGGATTAACATACTCATTGACGAATTCAACGACTTGACTTGGTGCTCTACCAACAAACTTCATTGGATCAATTATTTCTATAATTTCATCTTTAGTTAACTTAAATCCATCGTCTTCTATTATTCGTTTAATAAGGTCATTATCTAATCCTTCTCCTTTTACTCTTTGCGCTGCTGCCATAGAATGTTCTCTAATTCTTTCGTGAAGTTCTTGCCTATCTCCACCTCTTTTTACAGATTCCATCATTATATTTTCAGTGGCCATAAATGGTAGTTCATTGTTTACATGCGCAGCTATAACCTTATCATAGACAACCATATTTTCCGCAATATTTATATAAAGATTCAATACACCATCTAAAGCCAAGAACGCCTCTGCTACTGCTATTCTTTTATTAGCTGAATCATCTAGTGTTCTTTCAAACCATTGAGTAGAAGCTGTAATAGCAGGATTTAACGAATCAACTATTACATATCTTGCTAGAGCTCCCATTCTCTCACTTCTCATAGGATTTCTCTTATATGCCATAGCCGATGATCCAATTTGGTGCTTTTCAAATGGCTCTTCAACTTCTTTCATATTTTGTAACAATCTCAAATCATTAGAAAACTTATATGCACTCTGTGCAACTTCTGAAAGTGTATTTAATACAATTGAATCTAATTTTCTAGGATAGGTTTGGCCTGTAACCCCGAAGCTTTTCTTAAATCCCATTCTTTCTGCCACCATTTTATCTAGTCGCTTAACCTTTTCCTCATCACCTTCAAAAAGATTCATAAAACTAGCTTGAGTTCCTGTTGTTCCTTTGACTCCTCTTAATTTAAGCGTAGATATCAAATAATCTATATTTTCAATATCCATAACTAAATCTTGCATCCATAATGTTGCTCTTTTACCTACTGTAGTTAATTGAGCTGGCTGAAAATGAGTAAAGCCTAATGTAGGCATATCTTTATACTTCATTGCAAAATTGCTTAATCTATGTAATACTGTAACAATCTTTCTCTTTATCAGTAGTAATGCATCTCTCATCACTATTATATCCGTATTATCTCCAACGTAACAGCTTGTAGCGCCTAGATGTATAATTCCTTTTGCACTTGGACATTGAAGTCCATAGGCGTACACGTGACTCATTACATCATGTCTTACTTCCTTTTCTCTTTTAGCTGCATCTTCATAGTTAATATCGTTTATATGAGCTTTTAACTCAATTATCTGTTCATCAGTAATATTTAATCCTAATTCCTTCTCACATTCAGCTAAGGAAACCCAGAGCTTTCTCCATGTTGTAAATTTCATATCATCTGAAAATATATAACTCATTTCTCTAGATGCATATCTCGAATTTAAAGGATTATTATATAAATCTCTCATCTTCAACCTCCGCACGAATATATTTCGCTGTTTCTTTATTATCATTCGTATTATATCATATAAACTAAAATCTTTCACCTTTTTAAAAAAAATTCATATTTTAATTTTAAAAATTCAATTTTAATATAATTACATCACTCAATTAAATTATTCCCATATACATAAAACATTATATAATAAAAAAATTGCAAATTAAAAAGGCCCCCTAAAGGGCCTTTCTTTATGAATTAATCTTCTAAGTTTTCTACTAACTTAGCAATTTCCTCACAAGCTAATGCTTCATCATCACCGCTAGCTATAACCTTAATTAAAGAATCTTTAGTAACAGCTAATGATAAAACACCAATTAAACTCTTAACGTTTGCTTTTTTACCATTGAACTCAATGCTTACATCAGACTTGAAAGATGAAGCCTTTTTTACTAATAATGTAGCTGGTCTAGCATGTAAACCAGTACCATTCTTTACTAAAACCTCTTTTGAAACCATCGTATTCACCTCTTTAAATAAACTATAAGTATTCACTTAACTTTTATTATTATATATGACTTTGAAAATAATTTCAATACTTTATTTAGCTTTCCCCCAAGTTTCAATTTTATCCATAATTGTGTAAATTATCGTGGTTGAACAATTAACTTTATTGCTGTTCTTTCTTCTCCATCAATCTCTATATCGGTGAAGGCAGGTACACAAACAATATCTTTACCACTTGGCGCTACAAAGCCGCGCGCTATTGCAATAGCTTTAACAGCTTGATTTATAGCTCCAGCTCCAACTGCTTGTATCTCTACTATACTCTTTTCTTTAATTATTGCAGCTAAAGCACCTGCTACTGAATTCGGATTTGATTTTGTTGACACTTTTAATACTTCCATTTTTATTATTCCTCCTAGCATTTTTACTAATCGTTTACATTATAGGTTGACATCCCCCAATCATGCATACTTAATATATTCTACTTGTATTGTAAAATTCCTCTTTTTTTTTAATAAATAAAAATAAAAAATACATTTTGATAAACAAAATGTATTTTTCAACTTTATTTTGCAAAATCAACTGCTCTAGTTTCTCTAATAACATTGATTTTAATTTGACCTGGATACTCTAATTGTTCTTCGACGCTCTTTACAATATTACGTGCTAGTTCTACTGCTCCGACATCGTCAACATGATCTGGTTTAACAATAATTCTAATCTCTCTACCAGCTTGAATTGCATATGACTTCTCTACGCCTTCATAAGAATTTGCAATTTCTTCTAACTTTTCCAAACGTTTGATGTATGCTTCTAAGGTCTCTCTTCTTGCACCCGGTCTTGCAGCGGAAATAGCATCTGCTGCCTGAACCAAAATAGCTTCTAAAGATTCCATCTCTACGTCCCCATGATGGGCTGCGATGGCATTTACTACAATAGGAGACTCATGGTATCTCTTAGCTAGATCTCCACCAATTAAGGCGTGAGGACCTTCTTGCTCCTGATCTACGGCCTTACCTATGTCATGTAATAAACCAGCTCTTCTAGCTAGAGTAACATCTAAACCTAATTCTGAAGCCATTAAACCAGCTAAATACGAAACTTCTATGGAATGCTTTAAAACGTTTTGACCATAACTAGTTCTATATTTCAATCTTCCAAGAAGTCTTATTATCTCAGGATGTAATCCATGCACTGAAGTTTCTAGAGCTGCTTGCTCTCCTTCTTCCTTGATTTCATTTTCAACATCTCTTTGAGATTTCTCAACCATCTCTTCAATTCTAGCCGGATGAATCCTTCCATCCACTATTAACTTTTCTAGTGCCATTCTAGCTACTTCTCTTCTTATAGGATCGAAGCTTGATAAAATAACTGCTTCTGGAGTGTCATCAATAATCAAATCTACTCCTGTTAATGTTTCAAGGGTTCTAATGTTTCTTCCTTCTCTACCTATTATTCTTCCCTTCATTTCATCATTTGGTAAAGCTACAACCTGAACAGTTGTTTCAGACACATGATCAGCAGCACACCTTTGAATTGCAGTTGTTACAATTTCTCTAGCCTTCTTGTCTGCCTCTTCCTTAGCTCTACCTTCGATGTCCTTAATCATTAAGGCTGCATCATGAGTAATTTCCTTCTTGATTTCATCTAATAGGATTTGCTTAGCATCTTCACTAGTAAGTCCAGATATTCTTTCAAGTTCCGTCCTTCTCTGCTCAGCAAGTTCTTTCACTTTCACTTCCATATTATCGATTTCAACAATTCTCTCATTGAGTGCATCATCTTTCTTTTGAAGAGCATCACTCTTTTTATCAAGTAACTCTTCTCTTTGAATCAACCTTCTTTCAAGTCTTTGAAGCTCATTTCTTCTTTCACGAGAATCTCTATCCAAATCAGTTCTTAATTTATGAACTTCTTCTTTTGCTTCTAATATAGATTCCTTCTTAGTTGCTTCAGCTTCTTTTTTTGCTACAACCAAAACTTCTTTTGCTTCATTTTCTAGCGATTCAATTTTCTTCTTTGACGCTGTTTGAATACTCTTATAGGATATAAAACCTAATATAAACAGCACAAGTATATCTATTATTATTATTATTAAATACGTTGGCACGTAAACACCTCCTAGCCTTTACTATCTATCTTAAATAAATAAGAAAGCGTAGTTTAGGTGTCATATCTTTCTCACTAATAGTAAGAATGTGATAAACCAGTATTTGTTATTATTTTAGCTGAAAAATAGAATTATGTCAAGTTTCATTAATAATGGGATTCATAAATATATAATATAGCTATATCTCATAAATACTTGATTTTCCTATGAATCTCTCATGCTATCGCGCTTTAAGAAAACCTTTACTTAGGTCTGTTAAACGAATAGCTCTATTATTTATTTTATTTATAAATTAATAAAATATACACCTTGCTATTTAGTTATATATAAATAGCAAGGTGTACCTTAAAATATTTTCTTATTATTTATCTTCTACTTCAACTTTGTCTACTTCTTCTGAAGGCTCTTGTGGTAAATTAGTGTTTAGAGGAAGTGCGTATTTTTCTCTTATTTGATTTTCTATATCTAAAGCTACTTCTGGGTTATCCTTTAAATATATTTTTGCATTTTCTCTTCCTTGCCCTAATCTCACATCACCATAAGAAAACCACGCCCCACTTTTTTGAACAATACCTTCTTTTACTCCAACATCTACTATATTTCCTGTTCTAGAAATTCCTTCATTATACATGATATCAAATTCGGCTTGTTTGAATGGTGGTGCAACCTTATTCTTTGTAACTTTCACTCTTGTTCTATTACCAATAATAGCATCAGCAGTTTTAATGGAATCTATTCTTCTAACATCAAGTCTTACAGATGCATAGAATTTCAAAGCTCTACCTCCGGTAGTAGTTTCTGGATTTCCAAACATAACTCCTACCTTTTCTCTTAATTGATTTATGAATATAGCAACGCAATTGGTCTTCTTTATAGTACCTGTTAACTTTCTTAGCGCTTGTGACATTAATCTAGCCTGAAGACCTACATGTGAATCTCCCATTTCCCCCTCTATTTCAGCCCTAGGAACTAAAGCTGCAACCGAGTCTACTATAAGTACATCTATAGCTCCCGAACGAACTAATGCTTCCGCTATCTCAAGACCTTGTTCTCCTGTATCTGGTTGTGAAACTATTAAATTTTCAGTATCTACTCCAATCTTTCTAGCATAACTTGGATCTAAAGCGTGTTCTGCATCTATAAATGCAACAGCTCCACCATTTTTTTGTGCTTCTGCAGCAATATGCAAAGCTACTGTAGTCTTACCAGAACTTTCTGGTCCATATATTTCTACTATCCTTCCCTTAGGAACTCCACCAATTCCTAGTGCAATATCTAAATCAAGACAACCTGTTGAAGTTGCATCTACTATTAAATGACTATCTTCACCTAGTTTCATTACAGACCCTTTACCAAATTGCTTTTCTATTTGACCCATAGCACTTTCTATAGCTTTTAATTTATCAACATTTATATTACTCATTATATTTTACACCTCTCTGCTTTCGAACTTATGTTCTATATGTATATTATAATATATGATTTTTCTCTCGTCAATAAAAATACTATTATATCCCACATACTTTTTTATTTTCTATATTCTATCCTAAAAAGTATTAAATTAATCATTTCAACTTTCAATGAAAAAGGTTTGCATAAATGCAAACCAAATTATTTGTTAGTGGAAATAGTATTTTTATTTTTTCTAAAGTAATCCATTCCAGATATTAACGTAATTATTACTGCTACATCCAATAATATCTGTGGCATAAACTGAAAGAAATCCTTAAAGAATTCAGTATCAATTACCAACTTTGTTAAATATGCTGATGTTCCTATATTTACTTGTAAAAGTAAAACTATAATAGCGACAATCTGAATAACAGTTTTTATTTTTCCCCACCAACTAGCAGCAATTATTTTCCCTTCAGAAGCTGCTACTGTTCTAAGTCCTGATACTGCAAATTCACGTGCAATTATAATGACTGCAGCCCATCCTGGAACTACTTGAAGTTCAACCAGTGAAATTAATGCAGATGTTACAAGCAGCTTGTCTGCAAGAGGGTCCATGAATTTTCCAAAGTTAGTTATTTGATTTCTGCTTCTAGCTATATATCCATCCAACTTATCAGTTAATGATGCTAAAACAAATATAAATGTAGCAATAAATGTACCATAAGGAATGTCTTTAGCAGCTATAAATATTAGAAAAACTGGAACTAAAAATATTCTAACTAAAGTTAATTTATTCGCAAGATTCATAATCTACAACTCCTACTAAATCATATTCTGTACAGTCAATTATCTTAACTGAAACAATTGCACCTTTTCTTATCTCTCTAGTACTTTTAAAGAATATATTTCCGTCTATTTCCGGAATCATTTCATAATTCCTTCCATAATAATATTCTCCATTATCCCCTTCAACAAGAATATCATAAACATTGCCAACTTTCAATTCATTTATCTCTTTAGAAATTTCTTTTTGAACCAACATAAGTTCTTCTTCTCTTGTATCTTTAATTTCTTCTAAAACTTGATCTTTCATCACTGATGCTGGAGTACCTTCTTCTCTTGAATATTTGAAAACTCCAACCTTATCTAATCTAAATTCTTTTAAAAACTCTTTAAGTTCATTGAAATCCTCTTTACTTTCTCCTGGAAACCCTACTATTAATGATGTTCTTAATGTAATTCCATAAACTTTATTTCTAAGTTCATTAATTTTTCTTATGATATCTTCCTTGGTAGTTTTTCTCCCCATTAATTTAAGTATATTATCGCTTATATGTTGAATTGGTAAATCTAGATATTTCATTACTTTATTATTACATGCTATTTCACTAATAAGTTCTGTATATATTTCTTCTGGGTAGCAATAAAGAACTCTAATCCATTCAATTCCCTCAATTTTGGAAAGCTCTTTTAATAATATATGCAGTTTCTTTTCTCCATATATATCAGTGCCATAAAGTGTTGTATCTTGCGCAACTAGAATGATCTCTTTTACACCGCTATTACTTAGCTCTCTTGCTTCTTTAAGAATATTATCCATCTCTCTACTTCTAAATTTTCCTCTTATCTTAGGAATTATACAGTAAGTACAAAAATTGTTGCATCCTTCAGCAATTCTAATATAAGCTGTATATTTATCAGTTGTTAATATTCTTTCCCCTTCATTTATATTTACATCTGAATAGTTGACTTCTAAAGATTTTTTTTCATTTTCTATGTAAACTTTAATATGCTCATCTATCTTTTTATAATCATTAACTCCAAGCATTATATCAATTTCTGGCATCAATTCGCTAAGTTCTTTTCCATATCTTTGAGTTAAGCAACCTGTAGCAATTAAAAGCTTACAATTGTATTTTTTCTTATACTCCGCCATTTCTAATATGGTATCAATAGATTCTTGTTTCGCTTTTTCTATAAACCCACATGTATTAACGATAATAATGTCAGCTTCTTTAGCATTATTAGTTATTTCATATTCTTTACTCATGGTTCCTAGGATAATTTCCGAATCAACTCTATTCTTATCACAACCTAGACTTACCATACCTACTTTATATTTTTTCAAGTTATTTTCCTCCTGCGTATCCTTTATGTTTACTAAATCAATTTTATAACTCTTTACTTGGGATTACAAGCTAATTTTCATTATCATCTTCTGAAGAATTTATTAATTCATCTTTACTTAATAATACTTGTCTTGGTCTACTTCCATCCTTTGGCGAAATGATCCCTCTCTCTTCAAGTTGGTCCATTATTCTAGAAGCCCTATTAAATCCTATCCTTAATCTTCTCTGTAAAAAAGATGTAGATGCTTGCTCATAATCTACTACCAATTTTATAGCTTCAGATAGTAATTCATCTACATCATCACCTTCGCTTAAATTACTTCCCTCAGTTTCATTATTTATATGATCTAATATAGATTCTTCATAAATTATTTCTTTGTCATCTTGTTTTATAAACTGTATGACATTCTCAACCTCTTCCTCTGAAATAAAACATCCTTGAACTCTTTGAGGTTTATTTTCTCCTACTGGAGCATACAGCATATCTCCTTTTCCAAGAAGTTTTTCTGCTCCCGAGCTATCTAAAATAGTTCTAGAATCTACCTGAGATGAAACTGCAAAAGATATCCTTGAAGGTATGTTTGCCTTAATGACTCCCGTTATTACATCTACAGATGGCCTTTGTGTAGCAATTACAAGATGCATACCCGCTGCTCTTGCCATCTGTGCTAAACGACCAATATAATCTTCAACATCATTTGGACAAACCATCATTAAGTCTGCAAGTTCATCTACAATTATAACTATATAAGGAAGTTTTTCTTCAACGCTCCCTTTTTCATATAAGGCATTATATGAATCCACATTTCTTACACCTTTTTCTGCAAATAAGTTGTATCTTTTAGTCATTTCATTTACAGCCCAATTTAAAGCAGCCGCAGCCTTCTTAGGTTCTGTAACTACTGGAATTAAAAGATGTGGTATCCCATTATAAACATTTAATTCTACAACTTTTGGATCTACCATTAAAAGTTTAACTTCATCAGGAGAATACTTATACAAGATACTTATTATCAATGAATTGATGCATACACTCTTACCTGACCCTGTGGCCCCAGCTATTAACGTGTGTGGCATTTTACTTAAATCTCCAACAACACAAGACCCTCCTATATCTTTACCTAATGCAAATGCTAATTTTTTATTTGAATTTTTGAATTCATCTGAGTCTAGCACTTCTCTTAAAAATACTGGTGTTTGCTTTTTATTAGGAACTTCTATTCCTACTGCAGCCTTTCCTGGAATAGGTGCTTCAATTCTTACTCCTGAAGCGGCAAGTCCTAATGCTATGTCATCTGCTAAATTTACTATTTTACTAACCTTAACTCCTGGACTAGGTTGCAGCTCAAACCTTGTTACCGAAGGCCCTTTTGTTACTTGTAGCACCTTAGCTTCTACTCCAAAACTTCCTAGAGTCTCTTCTAATTTATTAGCATTATCTATTAAATCTTTTTTATCAGAACTATTTAATTGCGTTTTACTATTTGGATTAAGCAAATCAGTACTTGGAAAAATATATTCCTTTTTTTCCTCATAACTATTAACATTGCTTATTGTTTCATCTATTTCCTTACTAATTACTTCTTTAATTTCATTATTAAGCTTTTCCTTTTTATGATTTTTTTCATTTAATGGAGCTTGCTGCTCTATTAATGTAGGTTGCTCTCTCTTATTACTCATAAAAATATCATTATCACTTGCTATTTCTGCTTCTAACTCCTCTTCATCATCAATCGATGAGTTTTTCATAAAATCTAAAATTTTAATTTTATGGTCAACATCTTTTAAAAATTCATCTTTTGATTTTTCTTCAGTGCTATTCTGCTTAGATAATAACTTAATATAATCATCATCTAATTTTTCTTTTTTAACCTCTTGTTTTTTTGATTTATCTTTTAATCTATATTCTCTACTTTTATTTTTAGCAACTTCTCCTGCCTTCACCACTGAAAAATCAAAAGCTAATATAGACGCAATTATTAAAAGCGCAATATATAGAATATATGATCCAACAGCACCTATAAATTTATATAATGGAAAAGTTATAATATATCCAATCAATCCACCATTTAGTGCTCTTTCTCCTTCTGCTACTAAATTGAATATAGTTACTAAATTACCTCCAAAATTATCTGGATCTTCTACAGATTGTATATATATAGTTCCACTAATAAAAATTATGACTACTATAAAAAGTGTTACTCCATAAAATCTTTTTCCTAAAGTAATATTTCCTCGTTCTTTAAAATAAGTATATCCTAAATATAAAAGATAAATTGGAAGCATATATGATCCAATACCAATTACTAAATGGCATACTCTTTGAGCAAAACTTGATAAAAATCCTGCTAAATCTGTATATATAGCTATTGAGGTCAGTAATCCTATAGCAACAAATATAATACCCTTAATTTCCATTTTGCTGCTTTCCTTACTACTCTTTGTAGATTTTTTGCTATTTTTATTCTTGGTCTGTCTACCCACTTTCTAATCACCTCACTTTAGTTATTTCTACATAGCATGTCCATTTTCCTTTAGTTTAAATAAAAAATAGGAAATTAACTGTTATGGCACTAAAAAGTGTCCTATTAATTTCCCATTCATCCTCATCTTTGACTATTTTTTGATACTATCTTTCTTTTCCTAGTACTTTTCTTAGTAATTTTCTTTTCTTTGCTTTCTTTCTGATTTTCATTTTCATCAATTAAAGAGTTAAGTTTTGCTAAAGCTTCACTTGCACCTCCAACTGCATTAATTAGTCCACATTCCACTGCTTCTTTTCCTATAAGCATAGTACCAACATCATTAAGTAACTCATCTGTTCTCTTCATATAATTGTTTAGATCTTCATGAGTTATATCAGACGTCCTAACTATAAAATCATTAATCCTTTCCTGCATCTTTTTGAAATACTGAAAAGTTTGATCAACCCCAATAACAAATCCATTCATTCTAACAGGATGAATTATCATTGTTGCCGAAGGGGTAATAAAAGAATAATCTGCCGATGTTGCTAGTGGAACTCCAATAGAATGACCTCCACCAGTAACTATTGATACAGTAGGTTTTGAAATTGAATTTATCATTTCGGCTATAGCAAGACCTGCTTCCACGTCTCCTCCTACCGTATTCAAAATTATCAAAACACCTTTTACATTCTCATTTTGTTCAATAGCGATAAGCTGAGGTATAACGTGTTCATACTTCGTAGTTTTAGTCTGTGGTGGTGAAACCATATGCCCCTCAATTTGCCCTATTATTGATAATATCTGTACTCTTTCATTTGGTGAAGCCATACCCATATTTCCAAAATCTTTCATAGATTTCATTTTTTCTAGGTTTTCAGTTGCTTCACCATTTTCTTTTTTTTCTTCTGATTTTCCCTTGATTTTATTATTATCCATAAAAGCACTCCTCCTGTACATTTTTATTTTGTACAGGAGGATAAAATTTATACTATTTTATAATCTCTTTTAACATAACTTAAATGCCCTATGAAGCGCATTTATTGCTTCACTTAAATCATCTGTCTTAATTAAGCACCATATAGTCATATGAGAATCAGCTGTTTGTAAAACTTCGACTTTATTATCATATAGCGCTTTATATATCTTAGCCATAACACCTGGAATGCCCTTCATTCCTGCTCCAACTAACGCAATAGTGCTTAAATCTTCTTTAATTATTGCATTAATATTTAACTCATTAAAAATATTTATTACTTTATCTTTTGCTGATACTGAAATTGTAAATATTTGTTCTGTAGGAAAAATATTTATTAAATCTAAAGATATTTTATTTTCAGCAATTATCTCAAGTATATCTTGGTATCTGTCATTACCTTTATTGTCCTCTAACTTAATACAAACCTGAACTCTATCACTATGACTTGTAATACTAGTTACTAGTCTTTTGTTTTTCTTATCACCAACGCTATTAATAATAGTACCATCACAGTCATTCATAGTATTTTTAATAACTATAGGTATATTACCAACCTTTGCAATTTCTACTGCATTCGGATGAATAACTTTCGCTCCTTGGTCAGCTAACTGAAATACTTCATCATAACTTAGTACATTAATTAACGAAGCTTCCTCAACTATTCTTGGATCAGCTGTCATTATTCCATCTACGTCAGTATATATTTCAATTTCATTAGCATCTAACCCTACTCCTAATATGGCTGCTGATGTATCGCTGCCGCCTCTACCTAATGTTGTAAAGTATCCATCTTCAGTTATTCCTTGGAATCCCGTTATAACAGGAACTTTTCCCTCTCCTAATATATCTAATATTCTAGTATCATTAAAATCCTTTAATGATGCATCGTTAAACTTATTATCAGTAATTATTCCAGCTTGACCACCTGTTAATGGAACTGCTTCAATTCCTTTTGATTGCAATGCACTAGCCATAACTACAGAACTAATTAATTCTCCACAACACATTAATAAATCTACAGCTAACTTATTATCTTGCTTAAATTTACTATCTATTAGTGAAAGTAACGTATCTGTAGCATAAGGTTCCCCTTTCCTTCCCATTGCAGAAACTACTACAACAGGATTATATCCATTACTAATAGCTTTTTTAACTTTATCAACTACTTTCATTCTTCTCTCATCTGTAGATACTGAAGTTCCACCAAACTTTTGAACTATTATCTTCATGTTTTTCCCCCTTGGTAACTAAATAGTTGCTTTTTTAATATCATTTTCCTCTGCATCTAATATTATAGTACGTGCACCAATCTTTTTCACGCATTCCCAAGGAATTTCAATAAATTCCCTAGAACCTCCTAAAAAGCCCAATTTCCCGTTACTTACATTTATTATAAGAAATTTTATATTTCCTAAATCATCAACTACTAAATCATTATTCTGAAGACAATCATATTTTTCTCCATCATTAACATTAATAAGTTCATATTTCCCAATTTCACTCAATAACTTTATATTACTCTCATGACTCATAATATATACCTCCTAAAATCTCTACATAATTAATATGCTTTTAAGAAAGTATATATTCTTAAATTTTAAACTTCAACTTTCTTGCTAGAATTTTTATAGGCTTCAATTGAGGATTCTATAACATTATCTAATAAATTATAATTTATGTTACTACCAACATATGAAGAATTAATTATTCCGTTACCAAAACATTCCTTCAAAACAAACTCTACATCTTCTAAGTTAACTCTATCTATTTTCTTTATTACTTCATCCTGAGTACTAATTTTATTTTTAAACAACACAGATTTTGCATTACTAAACATTCTAGAACTAGTACTTTCTAACCCTAATATATAATTAGCTTTAATTTTTTCCTTATTCATTTCTAAAACATCACTGGTAATTGTACTTTTAGAGAACTTATAAAGTTCCTTAATTATAACATCTAAAGCTTTCTCAGCATATTTTGAGCTAAGTCCTGTATAAATATTTAACATTCCAACCCCTTGAAATGCCTGAGGGTAACAATAGATATTATAACATAATCCTAACTCTTCTCTAACCTTTTGAAAAAGAACTGATGATGCTCCTCCACCGAATATATTGCTTAAAAGAATCAGTGCATAGCCTTTTTCATGTCCAAAAGGCAACCCTTTAAGACCTAACCCTATATGAAGTTGTTCAATATCTTTATCAAGTGATGCTGTACCTCTTTGAAGACTCTCACTTCCATAAGACGGTAAATATATATTATCATTTTTCCATCCACAAAAATACTTCTCTATTAATAATTTTAATTCACCATCATCAAAATTACCACAAACTGATATTACTGAATTATGAGGAGTATATTTTTTCTTTATAAAATCTTTAATAGATTCTCTACTAAAACTTTTTACTTTTTCTTTTGTTCCTAAAATAGGATAGGATAATGGACTATTTGCAAAAGCTACCTTGGAATGCAAGTCATCTAGAGCATCTTCTGGATTATCTTCACTCATATTAATTTCTTCAACTACAACACCTTTTTCTTTCTCAATATCTTCTGTAGCAAATTTTGAATTTAAAATTATGTCAGATAAAATTTCTAAAGAAAGATCTAAATGAGTGCTTAAGTTTTTTACATAATAACAAGTAGTCTCCTTACTTGTAAAAGCGTTTATCTGCCCTCCCAGATCCTCTACTGACGCAGCTATTTCTTTTGGATTTCTCTTTGTCGTTCCTTTGAAAAACATATGTTCAATAAAATGTGAAATACCATTTAACTCTTCACTTTCATTCCTCGAGCCATTTTGAACCATTATTCCTACACTAATCGACTTAACTGAATCATTTTTTTCAGTAACTACTCGTAGTCCATTTTTTAAAGTATATAAATTATACATAAAAATCCTCCTATAACAAAAGTCACGAATCCTCTCTATATTATTATAAAGAAATTCGTGGCTTACTATTCCTATTTTTTCTACAGAAAAAAAAGGCAATTTACTGCCCTTTTATTGTTCTTTCTGCTCTTCTTGCTCCTTTAAAGCATCTTTTCTAGAAAGATTAATTCTACCTTGGCTATCTATTTCAGTTACTTTAACTAAAATTTCATCACCAACCGAAACAACGTCTTCAACCTTGTTCACTCTTTCAAAAGCAAGCTTAGAAATATGAACTAAACCTTCTTTATTTGGAAGTATCTCAACAAATGCTCCAAATGTAGTTATCTTAGTAACTTTACCTAAGTATACTTCTCCAGCTTTAACTTCTTTAGTTAAACCTTCTATTATCTTTATTGCTGCATTTACTCCATCATGATCAGGTGATGATACAAATACTGTTCCATCTTCCTTAATATCAATCTTAACTCCAGTATCAGCAATTATTTTATTTATAACTTTACCACCTGCTCCGATTACATCTCTAATCTTTTCAGGATCAATTTGCATTGTACAAGTCTTTGGTGCAAATTTAGAAACTTCTTCTCTTGGACCTGAAATACAAGCATTCATTTTATCTAATATGAATAATCTTGCCTTTCTAGCATTTCTTATTGCTGTTTCCACTACATAAAAACTTAATCCTTTAAGTTTTGTATCAACTTGAATTGAAGTGATACCTTCTGTTGTACCAGCTACCTTAAAATCCATATCTCCAAAGAAATCTTCTATACCCTGAATGTCTGTTAACACTTCTTCTTGAGATAAATCTTTAGAAGTAATTAATCCCATAGCAATACCTGCTGCTGGTCTCTTTATCGGTACACCTGCATCTAATAATGCTAATGTAGAACCACAAACGGAGGCTTGAGATGTTGATCCATTAGAACTTAATACTTCTGAAACTAACCTTATTGTATAAGGGAATTCTTCTTCTGAAGGTATTAATGGTTCAAGTGCTCTTTCTGCTAATGCTCCATGTCCAATTTCACGTCTTCCTGGGCCTCTTAGTGGCTTAACTTCGCCAACACTATATCCTGGAAAATTATAATGATGCATATATCTCTTTGTTGTTTCTGACTCATCAATTCCATCTAAAATTTGTACTTCACTAATTGATCCAAGTGTTGCTACAGTCATTACTTGAGTTAATCCTCTGTTAAATAGCCCAGTACCATGAGTTCTTGGAAGTATACCTACTTCACAACTTATTGGTCTTATTTGATCAAAAGCTCTTCCATCAGGTCTTCTCTTATCATTAAGAAGCATGTTTCTAACTACTTCTTTCTGCATAGTATAAAGAACCTCATTTATATCTGCCTCTTTACCTTCATACTTTTCACCAAATTCAGCCTTAACTTTTTCATTAACAGCATCAACAGCTGCATTTCTTTCGTCTTTATCAGTAATATACATTGCTTCTTTTACCATTTCAGTAGCAAATGCTCTTATATCTTTTTCTACTTCTTCATCTACAGTATATAAGTCAGGTACAACCTTTGTTTTACCTATCTTCTCCATAGCCTCTTCTTGAAAATCAACTATACCTTGACACGCATCAAATCCATATTTAATAGCCTTAATCATAGTATCCTCGTCAATTTCATCTCCGCCAGCTTCTATCATCATTACTTTTTCTCGAGTAGCACATACTGTTAAATGAAGACTTGATTTCTCCCTTTCATCTGCATTAGGATTTATTATCAAATTACCATCTATAAGCCCAACTTGAACTGCAGCTACTGGTATTGTAAATGGAATAGTAGATAAGCATAATGCCATCGATGCAGCATTAATTGCCAATATTTCTGGCATATTATCTTTTTCTACTGAAACTACTGTAGTAACAACTTGAACATCATTTCTATATCCTTTTGGAAATAAAGGTCTTATTGTTCTATCTACTGCCCTACCATTTAATATTGCTTTATTTGAAGGTCTTCCCTCTCTCTTAATAAAACCACCTGGTATTTTACCTACTGCATATAATCTTTCTTCATATTCAACACTTAATGGAAAGAAATCTATCCCTTCCCTAGGTTCTTCTGATGCATTAACATTAGTTAATATTACTGTATCCCCATAACTCATGAAAATTGCTGCATTTGATAACATGCCAACCTTACCAAATTCAACTTTCATTTCTCTTCCAGCAACTGTTGTGCTTAACACATTGCCCATTATAGGACCTCCCTTCAATTTTAAATTTACATATTTTTCTTGAAACTTTAAAATAATAGAGCGGATCTAGCCCGCTCTAAAGATTATCTTCTTAAACCTAATTTTTTGATAATAGCTCTGTATCTTTCGATATCTTGTTCTTGTAAGTAATTTAGAAGACCTCTTCTTTGTCCAACCATCATTAATAGACCTCTTCTTGAGTGGTGGTCTTTCTTATGAACCTTTAAGTGTCCAGTTAATTGGCTAATTCTTTCAGAAAGTAAAGCTATTTGAACTTCTGGTGAACCAGTATCCCCTTCGCTTCTTCCAAATTCTTTAACAATTTCTAATTTTCTTGCCTTATCCATGCGTATGCACCTCCAAAAATTATCCCCTTAGTTCCAAGTAAGAAGATGGCACCTTCAAACATAGGACTAGGTTCCTACTGGTCATTATAACAAAACATATTATAATTGTAAATCATTTTTCAATATTTACATGTTTTTTTGTTTTTCTGCAAAGATTTTATCTTTATTTAGCTGATCCTTTAATTCATTTATTGAATTAAATTTGCTATTATCCCTTATTCTTTCTATGAAACAAACTTTTATTTCTTCTCCATAAATATCTCCATCGAAATCAAGAATAAAAGTTTCTACAGTTATAGTCTTCCCATTAACAGTTGGATTATTCCCTATAGAAGTAATTCCTTTATATTTTTTATTTTTCAATATTACATTTGTATAATACACACCTTCTTTAGGCAGTAATGCAGCTTCCGAATAGCCTAAGTTTGCAGTTGGAAATCCTATAGTCCTTCCGATTTGTCTTCCATATATAACTTTTCCTCTTAAAAAGTATTCTCTAGTTAACATTTTATTAGCTTTCTCTAAATTACCTTTTAAAATTTCGTCTCTAATTCTAGTACTGCTTACAACTTCTTCTTCAAACTTGCACGGCTCCATTACATGAAGTTCCAAATCATATTTATGTGATAACTTCTGTAAAAGTTCAACATCGCCTGTATTCTTATAACCAAATCTATAATTAAACCCAACCACTATACCTTTTATATTAAATTTATCTATAAGAAATTTTATAAACTCTTCAGGTGTGTTTTTCATAAATTCTTCTGTAAACTGTTGAAAATAAACTAAATCAACATTCTTCTCTTTCAGAATTTCTTCTTTACTCAAATTATCCAATAATAGTTTTGGAGTAGATTTTGACTTTACTAAAGTTCTTGGATGATTTTTAAAAGTATAAACTATACCTTTACCTTTATTATCCTTAGCTAAATCTACTAACTTCCTAATTAACGTAAGATGACCTTTGTGAAGCCCATCAAAACTTCCTAATGCAATATAACTTATATTTCTATTTTCTCTTAAAATATTATTATTTTTATATACCATTTTATTAACCCCTAACTAGATTAAAAGCTTCTCTATCTTAAAGCCAAACTCATCTTGTTTGCCCAGTCCAATAAATACTTTTTCTTCATCGTATACTCTGTAAAGTTGACCTATTTTAGGTTTTAAATCAAGACTTCTCTTATCTCCAACTTTTACTCCGTTAATAAATAGCTTAGTGTATCCCTTATTTATATTAATCTTAGGGTAGCTCTTCAAAGCTTCTTCTAATGTTATTATAAATTCACCAACATTATTTTCTTCTATTTCATCAATATTTACACTTTCTTCTTCAGTGAAAATAGAAGTCTTAGTCCTTTTTAATTCTGTCATAGTAGCTCCAACTCCAAGCTTTTCACCTATATCATAACATAGACTTCTTATATATGTTCCCTTAGAGCATGTAACATCCATTGATATGTATGGATTTGAAATATATATATTTTTTATATCATATATGTTTATATTTCTTCCTTCTCGCTCAACTTCAATGCCTTGTCTCGCAAGATTATATAATCTTATTCCATCTTTTTTTAATGCTGAATACATAGGTGGAACTTGTAGATATTCTCCTTTGAAACTATTAATCACATCAAGAATTTCTTCATTTCTTAACTTAGATGAATCTTTTTCTTCTACAACTTCACCTTCTAAATCATAAGTTGTTGTTTTTACCCCCAACTTAAATTTAACATAATAACTTTTTTCAGCGGTCATTATATAATCAATTATTTTAGTTGCTTTTCCCAAGCAAACAGGTAATACTCCTGTTGCCTCAGGATCTAACGTTCCAGTATGTCCAACTTTCTTTTCTTTAGATGCTTTCTTTATTATTCTTACAACATCAAATGATGACATTCCTCTATTTTTAAATACATTAATTACACCATTCATATTTTTATCTCTTTTTCTATTTCGTTAATTATTCTATTTTTTGCTTCATCTATGGACATATCACTTATTTTAAACCCTGAAGCTTTTATATGACCACCACCACCAAAAATTTCCGCTATCTTTCTAACATCAATCTCATTCTTTGACCTTAAACTTCCTTTAACTCCATCTTCTGCTTCTTTTAAAACTAATGCAACTTCAACACCCTCTATGTTTAAAACCATATTAATTATATCCGAAGTATCTACATTAGTCATTCCAAATGATTCAAGAACTTTCATACTTAATGCTATTACAGAAACTTTCTTATCAACTAAAAGTTCCAGATTATTTAGAGCTTCTCCAATTAATTTAACTTTATTGTAAGGCTTATTTCCAAACAATTCATTGTGAATCTTATCATTTTTCACTCCACAACCTATTAATTCTCCAGCTATATTAAAAGTTCTTTTAGTCACATTTGAATGTCTATAAGAGCCCGTATCTGTAATTAAAGAAGTATAAAGACATGAACCTATTTTTTGAAATACTTCACTTATGCAATTAAATTCAAAATTAAACGCCTTAAGAAGCAAATACACAATCTCAGCAGTAGCAGCTGCTGTTGGATCAACATAATTATAATCACCATAATTATCATTCGAAATATGATGATCTATATTAATCATAGTCCCTTCATAACCTTCTAAATCAGCACAAATTCTCTCTTTGTTTCCACAATCTAAGACTATAACCAAATCAGTATCTTTAACTGGTTCAGCAGTTTTCCCATCAATTTCATTGCCTAAAGAAAGGAAAGAGAGGTTATCTTCAATAACTTCTCTTGATATTACATAAACATCTTTCCCCATTTCCCTAAGTCCATTTAAAAGTCCTAAAGTACTCCCAATGGCATCCCCATCTGGAGATGTATGAAATGTCAATCCTATTTTATTTGACTCTAATATAATCTTTGATATTTCCTTAAGAGTCATATCTATCTATTTCCTTTAGTCTGTTCAATTAAACTATCTATCTTCATACCATAGTCTATTGAATCATCAAGTTCAAAAATAATTTGTGGGCTGTGTCTTAGATTTATTCTTTGTGCTATTTCACGTCTAACAAAACCTGCTGCACTTTTTAGTGCCTCTAGATTATTACTCTTTTCTTCTTCATCCTTTGCAAAAATACTTACATATACCTTTGCATATCTTAAATCTTTAGTTACTTTAACTGCAGTTACTGAAATCATCGCAGTTAATCTAGTATCTTTTATTTCATTACGAATTAAGTTACTTATTTCTCTTTTAACTTCTTCGTTTATTCTTCCGCCTCTATAGTTAGGCATTTATATCACCTCTTTAAAGCTCTTTTCTCTTAATTGCTTCAATTTCAAAAGATTCGATTATATCGCCTTCTTTTAAGTCATTAAATTTTTCAATGCTTAATCCACATTCATATCCAGCCGCTGCTTCCTTTACATCATCCTTAAATCTCTTTAATGAAGCTAATTTTCCTTCTAGAATTACTATGCCATCTCTTATAACTCTAGCTTCTGAATTTCTCTTAACTTTACCATCAAGAACATAACACCCAGCTATTGTACCAACATTTGATATCTTATAAGTTTCCCTAACTTCTGCCTTCCCTAAAACAACTTCCTTATATTCAGGTTCAAGCATACCTATCATCGCTGATTTAACATCATCTATTGCATCATATATTATTCTATATGTCTTAATATCTACGCCATCTCTTTCCGCTGCTACTGTGGCATTAGTATCAGGTCTAACATTAAATCCTATAACAATTGCATTAGATGCAGTTGCAAGAGTAGTATCAGTTTCTGTTATAGCTCCAACACCGCTGTGAATTACTCTAACTTTTACATCATCTGTAGATAACTTTTCAAGTGATTGTCTTATTGCTTCCGCGGAACCTTGAACATCAGCTTTTACTATAATTGCAAGTTCCTTAACTGTACCTTCTTTAATTTGATTGTATAAATCCTCCAACGAAACTCTATGGAAGTTATCACTCTTAATCTTATCTTTTCTACTTTCAGCCATAGCTCTTGCAGTTTTTTCATCTTTAACTTCATTAAATCTATCTCCAGCAGCTGGCACTTCTGAAAGACCAAGAACTTCAACTGGAATTGAAGGACCTGCTGATTTAATTTTCTTTCCTTCATCATCAAACATAGCTCTTATTCTACCATATGTTGTACCTACTAAAATTGAATCTCCAACTCTTAAAGTACCACTTTGAACAAGTAATGATGCTACAGAACCTCTACCTTTATCAAGTTTTGCTTCAATAACTGTCCCTTTAGCTTTTCTATCAGGGTTAGCCTTTAATTCTAACATTTCAGCTGTTAAAAGAACCATTTCTAATAATTGATCTATATTTTGTCCTGCCTTTGCTGAAACTGGTACACAAATTGTATCTCCACCCCAATCCTCAGCAACCAATCCATATTCAGTTAATTCTTGCTTAACTTTATCTATATTAGCATTTGGTCTATCAATCTTATTTATTGCTACAACCATTGGTACCCCAGCTGCTTTACAGTGACTTATAGCTTCCTTTGTTTGAGGCATTATTCCATCATCTGCTGCAACTACTAATATAACTACATCAGTGATTTGTGCTCCTCTTGCTCTCATAGCTGTAAACGCTTCATGTCCTGGAGTATCTAAAAATGTAATTTTTTCTCCCTTAACATTAACTGTATAAGCACCTATATGTTGCGTAATACCACCTGCTTCAGTATCAGTAACTTTTGCTTTTCTTATTGCATCTAATAATGAAGTTTTACCATGATCAACATGCCCCATAACTGTTATTATTGGTGGTCTTTTTGTAAGGTTTTCTTCTTTTTCTGTTTCAAGATTTAATGATTCTAGTTCTGAAGTTTCTTCTTTCTTCTCGCAAATTATTTCGTATTTTTCACAAACTTTAGCAGCTGTTTCATAATCTATTTCTTGATTCATTGCCGCCATTACTCCAATGAACATTAATGTTTTAATAACATCTGCATATTGTTTTTGAAGTAAATCTGCTAGTTCTTTTACAGTTATAGTTTCCCCTATTTCTAAAATAGTGTTCTCTGCAAATTCCTGTTCTGCTCTAGCCTTTTCTTCTGCAATTTGTTTCTTAGTCTTTTTCTTCTTCTTATTTCCCTTGTTTACTTCTTCCGCTAGGATATCTTCATATTCATCTACCAAACTCTTCTTATCTCCGTTTTTCTTTAATGTTGCATCTTTATCTTCTTTGTTATCTGAACCAGTTAATAATTCTTTTATTAGTTCTGCATCTTCGTCTTCAATTACGCTCATATGATTTTTAACTTCTACATTAAATTCTTCCATTAATAATGTGATTAATTCCTTTGAACTTATATTCAATTCCTTGGCTAATTCATATACTCTAATTTTTGACATAAAGTCACCCCCGTATTAATTCATATATTTTCCTCCTCGTAAAGAGCTAACAATTTTTTTGCCATATTTTCATCAGTTAAAGCTATAATTTTAATTTCTGGCCTTCCTATAGCTTCCCCTAAATCCTCTTTTGAGAAATCTTCAATATATGGTATATTATTTATTTTACAATGATTTACAAATTTTCTTCTTGAAGAAACTGATGCATCTTTAGAGATTATAAATAAGTATAACTTTCTTCTATTTCTCTCTTCATTGCATTTACTGTATCCTTCTAAGATATTTTTTGACCTCTTTGCTAATCCTAAAAAATTAAAAAACTTATTCATTTTCAATTTCTTCCTTTAGCTTATTAAATATATTTTCATCGATTGAAACATCCAAATTTCTACTAAGTCTCTTTGTTTTTACAGCCTTTTCAAAACATTCAGCACTTTTGCAAATATATGCTCCTCGACCTGATTTCTTCCCTGTCAAGTCTACACTTACTTCACCTTCTGGACTTTTAACAACTCTTATAAGTTCCTTCTTAGGTTTCATTTCCATACAACCTGTGCACATTCTTAATGGAATTTTTTTAGCCTTCATAAAAACACCTCTATTCTGCTGAATCCAAAGTATTATCTTCTTCTGATTCTTTCGATTCTTCCAACGCTTCTATTTGGCTTTTACTTTTTATATCTATCTTCCAATTTGTCAATTTAGCAGCAAGTCTTACATTTTGGCCTTCCTTACCTATTGCTAAAGATAATTGATTATCATCTACAACAACTTTTGCCGTTTTATCCTCTTCATTAACCTCTACACTTAAAACCTTTGCTGGACTTAATGAGTTAGCAATAAATTCTTCTGGCGACTTGCTCCATTTAATTATATCTATTTTTTCATTTTTTAATTCTGAAACAATTTTTTGAACTCTTATACCTTTAGGTCCAACACATGCTCCCATAGGATCAACTGATTCATCATTAGAATGTACTGCGAGCTTGCTTCTTGATCCTGCTTCTCTTGAAATACTCTTAACTTCAACAACTCCATTATATATTTCTGGGACTTCAAGTTCAAACAATCTCTTTACAAGTCCTGGATGTGTTCTTGAAACATGTATTAAAGCTCCCTTTGAACCGTTCTTAACTTCCACTATATATAATTTTAATTTTTCATTGAAGTTATACTCTTCATTTGGCATTTGTTCATTAGGTCCTATAACTCCTTCGAGCTTTCCAAGGTTAACAAACACATTTCCCTTGTCTTTTCTAAGTATTGTTCCAGTAATAATATCGTATTCCATTTCTTTATATTCATTATAAACGATATTTCTTTCAGCTTCTTTCATTCTTTGAGTTACAACTTGTTTTGCAAGCTGAGCAGCTACTCTACCAAAGTTTCTTGGCGTTACTTCTAACTCAACGATATCATCAACTTCATACTTAGGACTAATTTCCTTTGCATCTTCAATTGAAATTTCTGTTACATCATCGTATACCTCATCGCATACAACCTTTTGAGAATAAACATTAATTTCTCCTGACTCTCTATTTATACTTACTCTAACATTTTGAGCAGACGTATTGGGATTTGCATAATTTTTTTTGTATGCTGCCACCATAGCATCTTCAATAGTAGTAAATATTAAATCTTCACTAATCCCCTTTTCTTTAACAATTTCTCTTAGAGCACCTATAAACTCTTCGTTCATTTTTATATCCTCCTTATTATATTTCCCCATCTATATTTGCGTGTTTTATCTTATTTCTAGGTATTGCTAGTTCTTCTTCACTTAATATAGTGATAGATTCCTCATCAATTTCTTTTAATACACCTTTAATACTCTTTTTACCATTTATTGCACTTGTTAAACTTATTAAAACTTCTTTTCCAACAGATTTTTTTAAATGATCATCAGTATATAACTCTCTATTTAATCCAGGTGATGATACTTCTAAATAATAGGCATCTTGAATTGGATCTTCAACATCTAGCATATCACTGACTCTTCTTGATAGTGTTTCACAATCTGTAAGAGAAATGCCTTCTGGTTTATCTATATATATTCTTAAGTAAAATTCTCCATTTTCTTTTATATATTCAACATGATATAATTCATAATTTAGTTCATCAGCAATAGGCTTTACTAAAACTTTAATTTTTTCTGCTAAGGTATCTTTATTCATTTGCATAACCTCCTTTTCAATATTCAATTTTATTTTAGATTATTATTCCCCAAATTGATTAGTAATATATTTAACCTAATCAAAAACGCAACTATTAAAGTAGTTGCGTTACAAATAGAAAGAGCGGGTTTCACCTTCCCACTCCAAAATTCTAGCTATTTGAGATAATCTTCTATTACAAGAATATCACATCTTAATAAATAATACAAGTGTAAGTAAAAATTATTAATTGATTTAAAATAATGAAATGGAATAAACAAAGACCTATTAAAATTAAAAATCTTAATAGGTCTAATTAAACACTTCTTTTATAACAAATCAATTTCTTTCATTAATTCAGAAATCAACTCTTCTTCTTTTACTTTTTTTATTACTTGACCCTTTTTAAATATTATACCTTCTCCTTTTCCACCTGCAATTCCAATGTCAGCTTCCCTAGCCTCTCCTGGACCATTTACCACGCATCCCATTACAGCTACCTTTATATCCTTATTAATACTCTCAAGCTTTTCCTCAACAGCATTTGCAATTCCAATCAAATCAATTTGAGTTCTTCCACAAGTAGGGCATGAAACAAATTCCAGTCCACCCTTTCTAAGTCCTAAGGCTCTAAGTATTTCCCTTGCCACTTTAATTTCTTCAACTGGATCACTAGTTAGCGATACTCTTATTGTATCTCCTATTCCTTCTGCAAGCAAAGTTCCTATACCAACGCTTGATTTTATAGCACCTTTATCCTTAGTTCCCGATTCAGTTACACCCAAATGAAGCGGGTAATCACATTTTTCACTTATTAATCTATATGCCTCTATCATCATCTTAACATCTGAAGATTTAATAGAAATCACTATGTCATAAAATTTTAAGTCCTCCAAAATTTTCACATGTCTCAATGCGCTTTCCACCAGCCCATTAGCTGTAGGTTTTCCATCTCTCTCCAAGATATCTTTTTCTAAAGAACCTGAATTAACTCCTATTCTAATTGGTATTTTCTTTTCTTTAGCTTTTTCAGCAACTAATCTTACACGATCTTTATTGCCAATATTACCTGGATTTATCCTTAATGCAGAAACCCCATTCTCTATAGATTTTAGTGCTAATCTATAATCAAAATGAATATCCGCAACCACTGGAATAGGTGATTCTTTTATAATATATTTTAACGCATCAGCTGCCTCCATATCAGGAATCGCACATCTTATAATTTGACATCCTGCGTTATAAAGAGTTCTAATCTGCTTTAATGTTTCCTCAACATTTCTAGTATCTGTATTTGTCATAGATTGAATTGTAATTTCAGAGTTTCCTCCAATACTTACATCACCAACCTTTACTAACCTAGTTATTTTTCTATTCATATTTTTCACCTCTATTACTTAATTGGGAATAGTATATCCTTAACAGTTACAACTAACATTAACCCAAATAAGAAAACAACTCCAACTGTATTTAGCACATTTACAACTTTTGTCGGAACTTTTCTTCTTGTTATTAGCTCTATCAATATAAGAATAGAATTTCCCCCATCAAGAACTGGAAGTGGTAACAGGTTGAAAATTCCAACTCCTATAGACATAATTGCTACTAGCCTTACTAAAGCCCACACACCAGCTTCTGCAGCTCCTGAAGCGACTTGAACTATGCTAACAGGACCACCAATGTCTGTTTTAAAATTACCTTTTCCTGATGCAAGCTTTACTATAGCCTTATAATTTTGTGTTATTAATGATCTTGTTTCGTTAAAACTATGTTTAATTATTTGAGTTAGATTTGGATTTTCAACAATATTAAATCCCACACCTATGAAAAATTGTAATTTTTCTTTATCAAATTTAGGCGTTAATATAGTCTCCATTAAGCTTCCATTTCTTTCATATTGCAAAGTTACAGGACTACCTTTTATGCCATCCGGTATTTTATCTATACTTAGCTTATTATCATCACCTTTATAGTCGTTATTTTCCACAATCCCTTTTAATGCTTCGCTCTGGGATTGAGCTAAATCTATACTAATGTCATCTGCTGTATAGATATTACTCCCATTTATCTTAGTTACCTTATCACCGGATTGAATTCCAGCCTCCATAGCTGCACTATTTTCACTTATTTGACCTAAGCTTGTTTCCGCATATCCAAAATTAGAATAAATTGTACCAAATAAAAATATAGCTAAAACTATATTCATTAATGGTCCTGCTATTATTATAGATAATCTTTGAAGCGGTTTCTTCGATATAAATTTTCTTTCCACATCTTCTTCTATTTTACCTTCGCCATCATCTTCTTCATCCTCAGTCATACCATACATTTGAACATATCCTCCAACTGGTAATAGAGATATTGAATATTCCGTTTCTTTCCCTTTATGCGATATTATTTTAGGTCCAAATCCTATCGAAAATTCAAAAACCTTTACTCCATTAATCTTTGCCATAATAAAATGTCCTAACTCATGTACTATAATTATAGCACCTAAACCTAAAACAGCTAAAATATAATTCAAAATTCTTCCTCCTAACCTTTTTTGTTTATAACATATTTTCTTACTTTTTCATCCAATTCTATTATATTATCTATTGTTATATCATTGTGGGTATATTCCTCAAATATCGTCATAGCATCTTCAATTATATCTGCTATATCTAAAAACTTAATTTTCTTGTTTAAAAATAAAGAAACTGCCACTTCATTAGCTCCATTTAAAACGGTAGGCATTAAACCTCCTTTTTTCCCAGCATCAAAAGCAAGTCTTAAACATTTGAATGTATCAATATCAGGTTTTTCAAATGTAAGACTAGTAATTTCATAAAAATCAATTTCCTTTGCTACCTTTTCTTTTCTCTTAGGATAATTAAGAGCATATTGTATTGGTAATCTCATATCTGGAGAACCAATCTGAGCTATAATACTTGCATCTCTATACTCCACCATAGAATGAATTATGCTTTGAGGATGAACTAAAACCTGAATACTTTCGTAATTACAATCAAAAAGCCAATGTGCTTCAATAACTTCAAGTCCTTTATTCATCAAGGTAGCTGAATCTATCGTTATTTTACTCCCCATACTCCAATTCGGGTGATTTAATGCCTCCTCTAAAGTTACATTCTTAATAAAGTCCTTTGATTTACCTCTAAAAGGCCCTCCAGATGCAGTCAATATAATCTTTTTTAAATCTTTAATTTCATTACCTTGCAAGGCTTGAAAAATTGCTCCATGTTCTGAATCTACCGGTAGTATTCTAACTCCCTCTTCCCTTGCTTTTCTCATGACTAGCTCTCCAGCTACAACCAAGGTTTCTTTATTAGCTAAAGCTATATCCTTCTTTGCTTCTATAGCTGCTATTGTAGGCTTCAACCCTATCATACCAACAACAGATGTCACTACTATGTCAATCTCATCTAACGTTGATATCTTTATCAATCCTTCCATTCCGCTATAAACTTGCACCTTAAAATTATTTTCCAAACAAAATTCCTTTATTTTAATAGCACTATCTGCATCCATCATTCCTATATATTTAGGATTAAATTCCTTTATTATTTCCTTCATTTTATCTACTGATGAATTAGCCGTAACTCCTATTAGTTTAAAATCATCATTTGAGTTTCTCACAACATCAAGGGTTTGTGTTCCGATTGACCCTGTTGCTCCTAAAATTGAAATTCCTTTCATAACTTTCCTCCTAATGTTAAACTACTCCTTATTATAAATAACTTCTTTAGCTAGCATTCCATAAATTGGCCCCACTATAATACCTAACAATCCAAATAACTTTACTCCTATATAAACTGACAATAATACTAATAATGGATGTAGTTCTAACTTATCGCTTAAAAATTTAGCCTCTAAAATTTCTCTTACTACTTGAATTAGCAAATATAAAAATACTAATCCAAAAGCTATTAAGTAATCTTTTACTATAATATTGTATATTATTATAGGAATAAATACAATTATAGTTCCCACATATGGTAATATATCTAATATACCACATATAATGCCCATGAATAATGGTTTTGGGATCCTTAAAATCGTAAAACCAACTATTACAGAAATCGTAGAAATAATTACTAAAGTTACCTGAATCAAAAGCATTTCTTTTATACTGTTTTTCTGATCTTTAAATTTGTTTATTATAGTTCTTGGCAATATACTACAAAGTAAATTTCCTATTTTCTTACTATCTAATAAAATAAAAAAAGTAGATATATTCCCAATAAAATAAGATAATATAACCTCCCCAGTATTTACTGCACTTGCTTTAATAAAGTCCTTATCAAAAATTGTGATTATCTTCTTACCAATTTCGTTATCTCCTTTCAAAATCTGCCCGAAATAATTTATAACACCTTCAATTCTACTTATATTTTCATTATATAATTTAGCTATTGTTGAATAAATTGAATTACCTAGATAAAAAATTGTAAGAAAAATTATTATATTAATTACAAGTATACTTGTAGCTGCTGAAATTTTATTTGGAACAGAAAATTTATTTAACAATTCATATAATGGTCTTGAAAGTATAGAAAGGATAACCATTGTAATAAATGGTCTAAAATAATATTTTATAGCCAATGTTATTAATGTTATTACTAAAAATAAAATTACTAGCTTTATAAGTGTTCCATATTCTTTTTTTAGCTCCATAACTTCCTCCACTTAACTATTATGTTAAAATATATGCATAACTTGAAAGTTTTACATTATATTTATGTAAATAAAAAACACTATATAAAAGAAAAATTTATTTTCTCTTAATATAGTGTTTTTAATTTAACTACTTAATTCCTAAAATGAAAGTTAAATAATAAAATACAACAGCTGCTGAAAATAGGATAGAATCAAACCTATCTAAAATCCCGCCATGACCTGGAATTAGATTGCTATAATCTTTTATTCCAACATATCTCTTTATAGAAGATGCAACCAAATCTCCAAATGTACTAAATCCACCACAAAGCGCACCAATAATAAAGAAATGATATAAAGGGACTTGAACTATGTAACATCTTACGAACATTCCAAAAAATCCACAAAAAATTGTAGCTCCAAGCAATCCACCAATTAATCCTTCAACAGTCTTCTTAGGACTAACTTTAGGACATAACTTAGTTTTTCCAAAACGTCTTCCAGCATAATATGCTGTAGTATCAGCCATCCAAGATCCGATAAATATTAGCCAGACATAAAACATTCCTCCATCTTTTATGTTAACCAAATATATAAAACTAAAGAATATACCAACATATATAAATCCTAGTATCGTAAGTGCTACATCAATAAAAGTATGTTTTAAATTAATTACAGGTATAATCAATAGTAAAAAAGTTCCTAATATTATTAAATGCATTAACGTCTGAAAATTATGATTAAATAAATAATATGCTACTAAAAGTACATATCCAATTAATCCAATAGGATTAAATTTTTGCTCTTTTAATGCTTTATAAAATTCATATAATCCTAAAACTGATAATGCAAAAGTAAATATCTCTAAAGACAATCCTCCAACAAAAACAAAAAGAATAAAGGGAGCAATCATTAAAGCCCCTAAATATCTATTATCAGATTTCAAATTATTCACCTCAATCTACTTAATTCCACCAAACCGTCTGTCCCTATTTTGAAAATCATAAATTGCCATTCTTAAATCCTTCTCCGTAAAATCAGGCCAATTTATATTTGAATACCAAAATTCAGAATATGCACATTGCCATAACAAGAAATTACTTAACCTTTGCTCACCTGAAGGTCTTATTATAATATCTGGATCTGGCATGTTGGCAGTATATAAATATTTTTCTATCGTTCTTCCATCTATATCATCAATTGCTATTTCCCCTTTTTCTACAGCAGCTGCAACTTCTTTAGTTGCTCGTATAATTTCATCTCTTCCCCCATAATTTAAAGCAAAATTCATAACTATTCCTGTATTATTTTTAGTTCTTTCCTTTGCTCTTTTAATCTCATCAATACATTCTCTTGGGAGCCTAGATAAATCTCCTAGAACATTGATTAGAACTCCATTAGCATCCAGTTCACCAATTTCTTGTCTTAAATACTGAACCAAAAGTTTCATCAAAGCACTTACTTCTTCCTTAGGCCTCTTCCAATTTTCTGTTGAAAAAGCGTAAAAAGTCATATATTTTACGCCTAGCTTATCTCCTTCTTTAATGACTCTTCTAATAGTTTCAACCCCTGCTTTATGCCCCATTGCTCTTGGAAGGTTCTTTGCCTTAGCCCATCTTCCGTTTCCATCCATTATAATAGCTATATGTTCTGGAATCCTATTCATATCTATTTCAATTCTATTATTATCATGTGAATTTACTTTTCTATCACTTTTAAAAAAGTTTAACAAGATAAGCACCTCCAAAAGTAAATTTAAGAAAACCTGCTAAAAGAGCAGGTTTTCTTATTAGCTCTATATTGACATTATCTCTTTTTCCTTAGCGGTAATAATAGCGTCAACTTCTTTTACATATGAGTCGGTAATCTTCTGAACATCATCTTCGCCTTTTTTAACTTCATCTTCAGATATATCACCATTTTTTTTCATTCCCTTAATCTTTTCATTAGCATCTCTTCTTATTGACCTTATTGCAACTTTAGCTTCTTCACCAGTTTTCTTAACATTTTTCACTAGGTTCTTTCTTGTTTCTTCTGTTAATTCTGGTATTATCAATCTAATGACAGAACCATCATTTGAAGGATTAAGTCCTAAATCCGACTTCAATATAGCCTTTTCAATATCCTTTAATATTGTTTTTTCCCAAGGCGTAATCATTAAAACTCTTGGTTCTGGAGCTGATACGTTAGCCACTTGAGTTAATGGACACGGACTACCATAATAATCTACTTGAATTCTATCAAGCATTGTTGGATTAGCTCTTCCTGCTTTCATAGTTTGTAAATCACCTTTTAAAACAGAAATAGTCTTTTTCATCTTTTCTTCAGAATTTTTAATTACATCTTTTATCATAAAAACCCTCCTACTATTTAGTTACTAATGTTCCAAGTTTTTCGCCTAAAATTGCTCTCTTAATATTTTTTGGATCATCAAGTCCAAATACTAATATTGGAATATTATTATCCATACATAATGAAGTAGCAGTTGAATCCATAACCTGCAATCCTTGATCTAA
Organism: Clostridium cibarium; assembly: GCF_014836335.1. Classification (GTDB taxonomy): domain Bacteria; phylum Bacillota; class Clostridia; order Clostridiales; family Clostridiaceae; genus Clostridium; species Clostridium cibarium. The sequence goes on along the minus strand of NZ_JACSRA010000004.1, from coordinate 87,327 downwards.
TACATCTATATATGATAATGTATCATATTTTTTTGCATCATCATACTTATGTGGATCTTTATCGTAAACTCCATCTACTTTTTTAGCTAAAAGTATAACATCAGCCTCTATTTCAGCTGCTCTTAATGCGGCTGTAGTATCAGTTGAGAAATAAGGATTTCCTGTTCCTGCTGCAAATATTACAACTCTTCCCTTTTCAAGATGTCTCATGGCTCTTCTTCTAATAAAAGGTTCAGCAATTTCCTTCATCTCGATAGCAGTTTGTACTCTTGTCATAACTCCAACTTGTTCTAATGAATCTTGTAAAGTTAAAGCATTAATACATGTGGCTAACATTCCCATGTAATCAGCAGTAGTTCTATCCATACCTTCACCACTTCTGCCTCTCCAAATGTTACCGCCACCAACAACAGCTCCAACTTCAACACCCATATCTACGATTTCTTTTATTTCTAGTGCTATCTTTTTAGCAACATTAAAATCTAATCCAAATCCATTTTCACCTGCTAACGCTTCTCCAGATAGTTTTAACATTACTCTCTTGTACTTACATTCAGCCATTTTTATACCTCCAATATGTTATGAATTATTATTCTTTAAAAAAAGAGAACACTGAGTGTTCTCTTTGGTTTTATTTACCCATTTGCTTAGCAACTTCAGCAGCAAAGTCTTCTTCGATTTTTTCGATTCCTTCGCCTCTTTCGAATCTTACAAAGCTATTAATTGTTATTGGAGAACCAACTTCTTTAGCCTTTTCTTCAACAAACTTAGTTATTGTCTTATCGCCATCTTTAACCCATAATTGTTCTAAAAGACAAACTTCCTTGTAGTACTTTTGAATTCTTCCCATAACCATTTTGTCAACGATTTTTTCAGGTTTTCCTTCATTAAGAGCTTGAACTCTATAGATTTCTTTTTCTTTTTCTAGTGCTTCATTATCAACATCATTCTTGCTTAAGAATAATGGATTTGCAGCAGCTACTTGCATACATATTTCTTTAGCAACTTCAGCTAAAACTGGAGATTCAGTTTCACATCCTAATTCAACTACAACACCAATTCTTCCGCCACCATGAATATAAGTTTGAACAGCTCCCTTTTCTACTTGGAACTTCTTAAATCTTCTAACTGTCATATTTTCACCAAGTGTAGCTATTAATTCAGTTAAAGCTTCTTTAACAGTCTTTTCACCTTCATACTTTTCTTCTAAGAACTCTTCAACAGTTGCAACACTTGTTTCAGCAGCCATTTTAGCTAATCTGTCAGCAAAGCTTACAAATTGATCATTAGCAGCAACGAAGTCTGTTTCACAGTTAACTTCAACTATACCTGCTGTTTTATTATCATCTGTTATATAAGTTTTTACAAGACCTTCTGCAGCAACTCTTCCAGCCTTCTTAGCTGCAGCAGCTAATCCCTTTTCTCTTAAGAATTCTATTGCTTTATCTATATCTCCATTAGTTTCTGTTAAAGCCTTTTTGCAGTCCATCATTCCTGCGCCAGTTCTTTCTCTTAATTCCTTAACTGATTTTGCAGTTATCATATTTAATTCCTCCTTAATTTTGAAAGTAACCCTTACCATTTAGGGTAAAAGGTAAATGAAGTATACCTCACCTACCTTTTATTTAAAATACTATTCAGCTAGTTGTTCCCCTTGTCTTCCTTCAATGATTCCATCAGCCATTTTAGCAGTTATTAATTTAACAGCTCTTATAGCATCATCATTACCAGGTATTACATAATCAACTTCTTCTGGGTCACAGTTAGTGTCAACTATAGCAACTACAGGAATTCCTAAAATCTTAGCTTCTGAAATAGCATTCTTTTCCTTTCTTGGATCTACTACGAACATTGCTCCAACATTAGCAGCATCTAAGTTTCTTATTCCTCCAAGATTCTTTTCAAGTTTTTCTAATTCACCTTTAAGCTTTATAACTTCTTTCTTAGGTAAAACTTCAAAAGTTCCATCTTCTTGCATCTTTTCAATTTGTTCTAATCTCTTAATTCTAGTCTTTATTGTTTCAAAGTTAGTTAACATTCCACCTAACCATCTGTTATTAACAAAGTGCATGTTTGATCTTATTGCTTCTTCTTGAATAGCTTCTTGAGCTTGTTTCTTAGTTCCTACAAATAAGATATCTTTTCCTTCTATTGAAACTTCCTTAATAAAGTTGTAAGCTTCTTCTGCTTTCTTTACAGTCTTTTGAAGATCTATTATATAGATTCCATTTCTTTCTGTAAAAATGTAAGGAGCCATCTTAGGGTTCCATCTTCTTGTTTGATGTCCAAAATGAACACCAGCTTCTAATAATTGTTTCATTGATATTACTGACATTTTGTTACCTCCTGGTTTTCCCTCCACTATCGTCATTTTCGTTCATACACCTATATCATAGGCACCAAATAAACTCATTGGATAGTGTGTGTATTATTTTTTCCTTAGTAAGTATACCATAAGGTTTTTTCTCTATCAACAATATTTTATATATTTTTCTAACTTTATATTCATAAATACATTAATTGGCTAATTTTAGTAAGATAATAATAAAAAAACTTGCAATAAACTAAATTACTGCAAGTTCAATACCGTATTACAAATAATATGTATACTTTAAAATACTTATTTTATTTTTTTCAATTCTTCTAGCAATTTTTCATTTAGTATTTTAATATGAGTTCCCTTCATTCCTAATGACCTAGACTCAATTACTCCAGCACTTTCAAACTTTCTCAAAGCATTTACTATAACACTTCTCGTTATGCCAACTTTATCTGCAATCTTTGAAGCTACAAGGAGTCCTTCTTCTCCATCTAATTCATCAAAAATATGTTCCACTGCTTCTAGCTCTGAATAAGATAAAGTTCCTATGGCTAACTGTACAACAGCTTTTTTTCTTGTTTCTTCTTCGATTTCATCTTGTTTAGCTCTAAGCATTTCTATACCAACTATTGTTGCACTATATTCAACGATAACTTGATCTTCTTCAGTAAAAGGATTACCAAATCTAGCTAAAATTAAAGTACCTAACCTTTCTCTATTTCCAATTATTGGCACAATAGTAGAAAGCTTGTCTTCCATATTGCATTGACCCTCTCCTTCTAACACACACAATCCTCCGTTTGGAAGGTTTGATAATGTTTCTGACTTCTCCAAAAGCTTTTCATTATAGTCAGCGGGGAATCTTCTTTCGTCAACTACCTTTTTCTTCATAATCTCACATTCGAAATTCTTAGTAAAAGTGTATCCTAATATTTTTCCTTTCCTACTAGCAATGTATACATTACACTCTAAAACTTCACTTAAAACTTTGCATATGTCTTCAAAGACAACCGGCTCAGTTCCTGATTTCTGTAAAATCTTGTTTAACATTCGCGTTTTACTAAGTAATGATGGCATTAATAATCCTCCTTGTAATATAACCACATAGATCATCCGTAAGTTACTAATAATTAAAATAATTTAAATAATTTAAATATTCAAATTATTTATTAACTCTTCTAAGTTTACCACAGCACATATTTTATTACAACTATATTTTCACTACTTATATTTTACCCAACTTGTTTAATTATACCCATTATATTAATAATATTGCCTTTATAATTTAAACTCCAAAGAATCTTTTATATACCTAATTTTCTTAGGAGTTTAAATTAACTTTAACTTTCTTCTTTCTCTTCCTTTGGCAACTCTTTCTTATAATCACATTCTGAGTTAGCACATTGAATATAATTTCCGCTTTTCTTAGAATACTTCTTTACCATATACGTATTGCACTTTGGACATTTCTCTTCAACAGGTTCATTCCAACTAACAAACTTGCATTCTGGATATCCTGAACATCCGAAAAATTTCTTTCCTCTTTTACTCTTCTTGGCAACAATTTTTTTCCCGCACTCAGGACATGCTACATCTAGCTCTTCCACTAAAGGTTTTGCATTCTTGCACTCTGGATATCCAGGACATGCTAAGAAATTGCCATACCTACCTCTTTTAATAACCATCATTCTACCGCATTTATCACAAGGAACATCACTTACCTTGTCCTCAATAACAACTTTAGCCACTTCTTTTTCAGCTTTATCTATGGCTACTTTTAGTGGTTGGAAGAAATCTGCAACAACTTTTCTCCAATCAGCACTTCCTTCTTCAACACTATCTAAATTTTTCTCCATTTCTGCTGTAAAATCCACATCAACAATTTGAGTAAAATATTCACTTAATATATTATTAACTATAAAACCTAATTCAGTTGGAAATAAATTTTTCTTTTCTCTATTCACATAATCCCTACTAAGTAAAGTAGAAATTGTAGGAACATAGGTACTTGGTCTTCCTATTCCTTTTTCCTCCATTAGTTTAACAAACGATGCTTCTGTAAATCTAGCAGGAGGTTGAGTGAAATGTTGAACGCCTTCTATAGACTGTGATTCTAAAACTTCACCTTCCTCTAATTTAGGTAACACTACCGCATCCTCTTCTTCTTTTATAGTATAGTCATACAGTTTCATAAATCCATCAAATTCCACTGTAGATCCACTAGCTTTAAATTTATAATCCCCATTCATTATATCAATGGAATTTGTATTTAAAACACATGTTGCCATTTGACTAGCCATAAATCTCTTCCATATTAGAGAGTAAAGCTTAAACTGTTCAGGTGTTAAACTAACTTTAGCTACTTCTGGTGTTATCTCTACATATGTAGGTCTTATCGCTTCATGTGCATCTTGTATATTCTTCTTTCCTTTATAAACTCTTGCTTTCTCTGGTAGATATTCTTTTCCATATGTTTTTTCAATAAACTCTAAAGCACTTCCTTGAGCTTCATCTGAGATTCTTACAGAATCCGTTCTCATATAAGTTATTAGTCCTACTGTACCATGTCCTTTGACTTCTACTCCTTCATATAATCCCTGAGCTATCGACATAGTTCTTTTAGTCATAAAGTTTAGTTTTCTACTAGCATCCTGTTGAAGAGTACTTGTTGTAAAAGGAGGCAATGGATTTTTGTTCTTTTTGCCCTTCTTTATTGCCTTAACTTCAAAACTGCCACTTTTTATTTCGTCAATTATTTTATTTGCTAATTCTTCATCATCTATTTCAATTTTTTTATTGTTTCTAGAAACTAACTTCACTGAAAACTTTTTTCTGTCTTTTTTTAAAACACAGTCAACTGACCAATATTCCTTTGGTATAAATTCTTTTATCTCATTTTCTCTATCACAAATAATTTTTAATGCTGCAGATTGAACTCTTCCTGCACTTAATCCCCATTTTACATTTCTCCAAAGTATAGGGCTAATCTCATATCCAACTAATCTATCTAATATTCTTCTTGCTTGTTGAGCATCTACTAAATCGAAATCAATCTTTCTAGCACCTTTAAGCGATCCCTTAACAGCTGTTTTGGTAATTTCATTAAATACAATTCTACATTCGGAATCTTCTGATATTTTTAATATGTTAGCTAAATGCCATGAAATAGCCTCACCTTCACGGTCAGGGTCAGTTGCAAGGTAAACTTTATCTGCTTTCTTAGCTGATTTTCTAAGTTTATCTATAAGTTCCCCTTTTCCTCTAATTGTAATATACTTTGGATTAAAGTTATCCTCTATATCAACGCCTAACTTACTCTTAGGTAAATCCCTAACATGACCCATTGATGCTTCCACTATATAATTTTTTCCTAAATATTTTGCGATAGTTTTTGCCTTTGCAGGTGATTCAACTATAACTAAATTTTGACCCATACAAAAAACTCCATTTATTCTATGGAGTCTTCACCCCCTTATAACTCATATAATTCTAGCATAATAATTGCCAGGCAAACTAATTATTTCATTTTTAATTTGCATATCAAATAATACATTAAATAATGCTTCTCTGTCAATAACAGACCTATTTACTATTTCATCAATATGTATAGGTTCCTCAGAAATTAATGATAATATTTTTTTCTTCACTGGAGAATCTATTGCTTTACTTTCTTTAGATCTTAGATCTAATAATGTATGTAAATCTTCCATTGAACAAAAAATTTGTGCGCCATCTCTTATAAGTTTATTGCATCCACTACTTCCTTTAAAAAATATGGATCCCGGCACAGCCATCACATTTCTTCCTTGCTCTATTGCATATCCAGCAGTAATAAGAGAACCACTTCTATCAGAAGCTTCTACTACTATTACCAATTCACTTAGTGCGCTAATTATCCTATTTCTTCTCGGAAAATTATAACTTAGTGGCTTGGTTCCAGGTATAAATTCTGACAAAATTAGCCCATCATTAGCTACTTCTTTAAAAAGAAATCTATTTTGAGCAGGATAAACCACATCTATTCCTGAACCAAGAACAACTATAGTTTTTCCTTTTTCATTTAACACAGTCCTATGTGCAACTGAGTCAACACCTTTAGCTCCTCCACTTATGATTGTGATATTATAGCTATTTAATTCTTTTGTCAATAGCTTTGTTACCTCAATTCCATATGAAGTACAAGCCCTAGACCCCACAATTGCTACGATTCTGTTTTTTAAGATCTCTTTATTTCCCTTATAAAACAATCCATAAGGTGCATATTTTATAGTCTTTAACCCTTCAGGATAATCCTCATCATCTCTTGTTATTAAGCCGACCTCATTTTCTATAGTCCATTTATAAATTTCTTCTGCCTTCTCTAAGAATAATTCTTTCTTATAAGTTTTTATTTTATTCATAATAATATTATTTTCATTTATTATATCCAAAAAATTATCGTAAATTATCTTAGGATCTTTATATTTATTTAATAAGTTCAACTTTATTTCTTCATTTATGTTTAACATTAATAACCATATCTTAAATTTCACAAACTGTCTACCCCTTTCATACAACTTCACCATTATAATTCTTTCTAAATCCTATAGCTTCGATTACATTTGACTCATTAATATCATCTAATCCATCTATATCTGCAATAGTTCTAGCAAGCTTTACTACTTTGCCCAAGGCCCTTAATGACGGTTTGCTACTATTAAAATATTGTTCTAATATTTTTTTTGATTTTTTACTTAACCTACAAATCTCATATATATCTTTACCTCTTATCTCAGAATTATAATTGTATCCACTTCCATTAAGTCTTTCAAATTGCTTTTCTCTTGCACATACAACCCTGTTTTTCATTCTTTTAGAATCACAACTATTATTAGCTCTTCTTAAATCCTCATAATTAATTTGAGGGACATATATATAGATATCTATTCTATCTCTTAACGCCTTAGATAATCTATTTATATATCTATTTCTTTGAAATTCTGTACAACTACAATTATTATCTCCCAAAGACTCTAAACTCCAATTACCGCAAGGACACAAATTAAATGCTCCAACAAATAAGAACTTTGACGGAAGAACTGTATTTCCATGAAGCCTATTAATATGGATTATCCCTTCTTCTATAGGTTCTCTTAACCCTTCTAAAACTGATCTTTTAAACTCTAGCAATTCATCTAAAAACAAAACCCCCTTATGTGCAAGGGTTACCTCACCAGCTCTTAGCACATTTCCGCCACCTATTATAGAACAGGTTGTAGCTGTATGGTGAGGAGTTCTAAAAGGTCTATCAACCCTGCTACCTTCTTCTAGCAATCCAGATATACTATATATTTTTGCAATTTCCAATTCTTCTGACTTGGATAAGTCAGGAAGTATTGAAGGAAGTGCTTTAGCTAGCATACTTTTCCCAACTCCTGTGCTGCCATACAGTATTACATTATGATTACCAGCAGCAGCAATTTCCATACCACGTTTTGCATTTTCTTGTCCTATTATATTTGAATAATCAAAAATTTCTGCGTTCCTTTTAAATTCAAAGTCGTCCATTTCAAACGGAAGAACATCTTCGTAATTTATAAACGAAACCACTTCCTGTAAACTGTTAAACGGATAATATGAACCTTTATCATATATGCATTCATTTACATTATCATAAGGAAACACAAACTTATTAAATTTCTTTTCAATCCCTTCTAATATTATAGGGAGAGTTCCTTTTACTCTTTTAATATCTCCCATTAGAGAAAGTTCACCAAAGAAAATATATTCATTAAAATCTATTTCTCTCATTTGTCTTGTTTCCATAAGTATTCCTAAAGCTATAGGCAAATCTAACAATGATCCAATTTTCCTAACATCTGCTGGTGCCAGATTTATTGTTATCCTACCTAGTGGAAATTCAAAGCCACTATTTATTATTGCAGATCTAACTCTTTCCTTTGCCTCTTTTACCGATGCATCTGGTAATCCTACTATTGAAAAATTGGGAATACCACGTGTAATATCAACTTCTACTTCAATCACTATTCCTTTTAGCTCTGAACATGTTGCACTATAAATTTTTATTGCCATATTTATCACCCCTCTAGATTATTACCATAGACATGATAGTTAAACCTAATATATGAAGATTATTTTTTTATAGAAATGGATATCATCTTAATATATTTTTATTGGAGGTATACATGTTTAAAGATAACAAACATATAGGAAATTATGGAGAAGACTTAGCTACAAAATTTCTCCAAAGCAAAAATCATCTAATATTAGAGAGAAATTTTCGAACTGCAAGAGGTGAAATTGATATTATATCAAAAATTGAGGATATCCTAATATTTACTGAAGTAAAAACAAGATATAATAAAAATTATGGATTTCCCTCAGAATCAATTAATTATTTTAAGGTTAGCACAATAAAATTCATTGCTTCCTATTTTATTCAAAAGAAGAAACTCTATAATCTTAACATTAGATTTGATGTTATAGAAATATACTTAAATTATTATGATGAAAACTATAGAGTAAATCATATTGAAAATGCATTTTAATAATTAGAACTTCTATTTAAAATGTTCAATTTTTATTATCTAGTTCTCCAAAAAAACAAAAGTGCCTCAAAACAACTTTTAGTTATTTTAAAACACTTAAATCATATTTAAAGTATCTTTGTTAAAAAACTCTTTCTATGTATCTCACAAGGACCAAACTTCTTTAATCCTTCTACATGTTTAATCGTCCCATAACCTGCATTATCTTCAAAATTATAGTATGGATATTTTTCAGCATATTTCTTCATAAGATTATCTCTATACACCTTTGCTACTATAGATGCAGCAGCAATACACGCACTCTTTGTATCCCCTTTTATTACATACTTATTTTCTATATTAATACTTTTCACCAAATATCCATCAGATAAAACTAAATCAGGTTTTATATTCAAATTATTACATGCATCTAAAAAGACCTTATTATTGGAATATGCTATTCCTTTATTATCTATCTCAGTATGCGATGAAATAGCTATCTCATAAGCTAGCGCCTTTTCCCTTATTATACTTGCAAGTTCTTCTCTTTTCTTTTCCGAAAGTTTCTTGGAATCATTTATGCCTAAAATTAGCTCTTCATCTAATACATCTTCGTCTAAAATTACTGCACAAGCAACTATGGGACCTGCCAAGGGACCTCTACCAACTTCATCTACTCCAGCTATGTATTTATAATCACCAAATGACCTATCAAATTCATACATAGATCTTACTCTTAAGATCTCTTTTTCTATCTTTTCTTTACTTTTTTCAAGTCTAATTCCCAAAGATGAAACATTTTTTCTACTGTCACTCTTTAAATTTTCTATTAATCTGAAGAAATTATCTTCCTTCATTTCTTCATATATATCAATTTCATCAATATATGTCTTTACCTCTTTATAACTTAATGAACTTATTTCCATGTTAAAAGGTTTCATAATTTTCTCCTTTACTTAGGGTCTCTCCAAAGTTATATTTCCTATTTTTCCACCTCTAAATTCATCTAATAGAATAACAGCTATTCTATTATAATCAATCTCTCTTCCTTTCATTATGCACCCTCTTTTAATAGCTATAGCATCAAGTGTTTCTAACGGATTATCAAAAACTTCCTCTATCTTATACCTTTCTATTAGCTTTTCAGGATAGAAAGTTTGCAATCTTTCCACTAATTTATAAGCTAATTCTTCTATATCCATAACTTCATCTTTAATAGCTCCAGTAAACGCTAAATTCAGAGCAGTTTCCTCATCTTCAAATTTAGGCCATAATACTCCTGGAGTATCTAACAATTCTATCCCTATTGAAGTTTTTATCCATTGTTTATTTTTAGTTACTCCTGGTCTATCTCCTGTTTTTGCTATTGTATTCCTAGCCATTTTATTAATAAATGTTGACTTACCGCAATTTGGAATACCTACAACCATTACCCTAGTTGTAATATTAACCAAGCCTTTAGCCTTAAGTCTATCATGCTTTTCCTTTAAAAGTTCTAACAATGCTGGTCTTATTGCATTTGTTCCTATACCTTTTAAACAATTCACTTCTAAAACCCTTATATTATCACTAGATAAAGCACTTATCCAATTATTGGTTACTTTTCTTTCTGTTAAGTCACATTTATTTAATAATATTATCCTAGGTTTACTTCCAACTAATTTATCTATATCAGGGTTTGCAGAACTCTTTGGAATCCTTGCATCCCTTATTTCAATAACAGCATCCACTAATTTTAAGTTTTCTTTGATCTCTCTTTGAGTCTTTTTCATATGTCCTGGAAACCAATTTATAGCCATACATTTACCTCCTAAATTTAAGTAAGAAAAAAGAGGACTTTACAGTCCCCCTTCCCAAAAGAAAAATTATCTTAATAATTCTTTAACTTTAGCAGCCTTACCTACTCTATCTCTTAAGTAGAATAATTTAGCTCTTCTTACTTTACCTCTTCTAGTAACTTCAATCTTTTCGATGATTGGAGCATTGATTGGGAAAGTTCTTTCAACACCTGTACCATAAGCAACTCTTCTTACAGTAAAAGTTTCTCTTAAACCACCATTTTGCTTCTTAATAACAGTTCCTTCAAAAGCTTGAACTCTCTCTCTGTTACCTTCTTTAATTTTTACGTGAACTTTAATAGTATCACCAACATTAAAGCTTGGTAAATCAGTTCTGATTTGTTCTTGTTCTATTTGTCTTAATATTTCGTTCATTGTGCATTCCTCCTTTAGATAATTTTGACGTTCATGCAGAAGCCTTGTTCCACAGAGGAGCGCCCGTACTAGCACAAATTATATTGTATCATAGCAAAATTCTTTAAGCAAGATTTTTTTATATTTTATCATTATTTAATATTTTTACATCTTCCTTGCTTAATTCAACCTTTTTGTAAAGATCTATTCTTCTTTTTTTAGTAATTAAAAGAGACTGCTTTCTTCTCCACTTTCTTATATTCTCATGATGACCAGATAATAGTACTTCTGGAACCTTATCTCCTTCATATACTTCTGGTCTTGTATATTGTGGGTACTCTAAAAGCCCATCTGAATAAGATTCTTCAATAAAGCTTTCTTCCCTTCCCAAAACCCCAGGAACTAGTCTTAAGATAGAATCAATTACAGGTATTGCTGCCATTTCACCGCCAGTTAGTACAAAATCCCCTAAAGATATCTCCATATCAATATGCTTATACACTCTTTCATCTATTCCTTCATAATGACCACATACAAATATTAGTTCTTTTTCTCTAGAAAGTTTTTTTGCCATGTCTTGAGAAAAAGTCTTTCCTCTAGGTCCTAAAAATATTACCTTGCCTTTATTCTTTTCCTTACAGACTTTAATTGAATCTACTAAAGGTTGCGCAGCCATAACCATTCCTGCACCACCACCGTAAGGATAGTCATCTACTTTCTTATGTTTACTAAGAGTATGATCTCTAATATTAACATACTCCATTTCAACCAATCCTTTTTCCTTTGCTCTTCCAATAATTGAACTATCAAATACAGAAAACATTTCTGGGAAAAGTGTTAGCACACTAATCTTCATCTTGCCATTCTCCTACAGGACTAATGAGTATTTTTTTCTCTTCCACATCCACATCTAGTACTATATCCGGAAGAACTGGTATTAGTAATTGTTTTGGTTCTTTAATCCAATAAACATCATTATTCTTAGTTTCTATTACATCAAAAACTTTTCCTAAATCTTTACCTTCAGTATCATATACTGTACAGCCTATTATATCCACCACATAAAATGTATTTTCTTCGAGCTCTGGTTCTTCATCCCTAGGTACACTTAAAAATTTTGTTTTATATTCTTCGGCTGTATTCATATCATTAATTCCTTCAAGCTTTAAAATAACTCTGTCCTTTTGGAATTTAACACCTAATATTTCTAACCACTTATCATCTACTAATACCTTTTTATATCTTTTAAAATTTTCTGGATTATCAGTAAGGCACATAACCTTAACTTCACCCTTTATTCCGTGAGTATTTACTATCTGCCCAACTTGAAAAAATTCGTTATTCATATATTTTCACCTCTTCTTATAGGTAAATGTATGCATATTTTCTAAATATAATAAGCTAAACATAATTAACTTATTATTTCTTTCGTATGCCTAAAAAGAGTTAGGCTACACCTAACTCTTAATTTTAGATTATTTCTACTACTACTTTTTTTTCTTCCTTTATTGCTGCAGCCTTTACTACAGTTCGAATAGCTTTAGCTATTCTACCTTGTTTTCCTATAACTTTTCCCACATCTTCTTTATTAACCTTAAGTTCAAGTATGATAGATTCTTCTTGAACCACTTCATTAACCTGAACATCTTCTGGTTTATCAACAAGGGATTTAGCTATTATCTCAACTAATTCTTTCATATAGTGCCTGTAAACAAATTCTGCTTACAGCGTTCACCTCCAAAAATTACTTGTTAAGGCCTGCTTGGTCGAAAAGTCTCTTAACTACATCTGTAGGTTGAGCACCCTTTTTTAACCATTCAGTAGCTTTTTCTTCATTAACTTTAACTTCTATTGGTTTAACAACTGGGTTGTAGTATCCAATTTCTTCGATAAATCTTCCATCCCTTGGACTTCTTGAATCAGCAACTACTATTCTATAGAAAGGAGCTTTCTTAGCACCCATTCTTCTAAGTCTTATCTTTACTGCCATGTTTATTTCACCTCCTTCAAAGGTTATCTATATATTTAACTCATGAAAGGCATCTTGCCAAATAATCCTTTTTTCGACTTCTTGGTCAGCGACTTCATTTGTTTCATACTTTTCTTCATAGTTTCATAGCCTTTAATAAGTTTATTAACTTCTTGTATTGTTGTACCTGCACCTAATGCAATTCTCTTCTTTCTTGAAGAAGATCCTATTACAAGTGATGGATTTCTTCTTTCTTTTAATGTCATAGAATAAATTATAGCTTCCGTCTTAGCCATTTGTTTTTCGCTCTTTTCAGCATCAATTTGCCCAAGAGCACTAGAATCAACACCTGGAACCATCTCTAAAAGTTTATTTATTGGGCCAAGCTTTTTCATTTGAGTCATAGCTGAAAGGAAATCCTCAAAATTCAGTTCAGCGCCCATCATCTTTTTAGCTAAGTCTCCAGCTTCTTTTTCATCAATAGCTTCCTGAGCCTTTTCTATTAAAGACAATACGTCTCCCATACCCAAAATTCTTGAAGCCATTCTATCTGGGTAGAAAACTTCAAAATCATTCATTTTTTCGCCGACACCAACAAACTTTATTGGTTTTTCAGTAATACTCCTTATAGATAAAGCAGCACCACCTCTTGTGTCTCCATCAAGCTTTGTCAAGATAACACCTGAAACATCAAGTTCTTTATTGAAGCTTTCTGCAACATTTACAGCATCTTGACCAGTCATTGAATCTACAACTAACAAAATTTCATTTGGATTAATGTTTTCCTTCACATCTTTGAGCTCTTGCATAAGTTCTTCATCTATGTGAAGTCTACCAGCTGTATCTATTATAATAACATTATTGCCATCTTCTCTACCTTGTTTAATAGCCGCTTTAGCTATGTCCACTGGTGATATTTTATCTCCCATAGTAAATACAGGAACATCGATCTGTTTACCAACAACCTGCAATTGCTTTATAGCTGCTGGTCTATATATATCACATGCTACAAGCAAAGGTTTTTTATTGTTCTTTCTAAGTTCCAATGCAAGTTTACCACACATAGTAGTTTTACCTGCACCTTGAAGTCCAACAAGCATAATTACTGTAGGCCCCATGCTAGAATAATTAATTTTACTCTCACTTCCACCCATAAGGTTTGTAAGCTCATCATTAACTATTTTAACTACCTGTTGACCTGGTGTTAAGCTTTGTAAAACTTCTTCTCCAACACATTTGCTACTAACATTTGAAACAAAGTTTTTAACAACTTTGTAGTTTACATCAGCCTCTAATAATGCTAGTTTTACTTCCCTCATAGCTTCTTTAATATCTTTTTCGTTAAGCTTCCCTTTACCTCTTAATTTTTTAAGAGTTCCTTGAAGCTTTTCTCCTAATCCTTCAAAAGCCATACTAAACCTCCTAATTTACTATAAATCCTCTAGTTCACTTTTTAACGTCTCATATTCTTTATCATTTATAGAATATTTAACTTTTAAATTATCTAAGAAATCTATAATTCTATTTTCTCGATTCATACTCTTTTGAAGTAAGTTAAGTTTATTCTCATAAGATAAAAGTAACTTGTAACATCTTTTTATTAAATCATGGATAGCTTGACGACTTGTGTTATTCAGTTCAGCTATTTCAGCTAAGGATAAATCCTCATTATAATATAACTCCATAATGTTACGTTGTTTTTCAGTTAATAGTGGACTATAAAAGTCCATAAGTAATGAAATTTCGACCCTATCTTCCATTCTTAATCACCTTACCCACAAAAGAGATAATAACAAATTTTCAAACTGGTGTCAAGTATTTTTACTTAACACCTTTAATTATTTAAAATAGCGCTTCTGCAAAACTTTCTGCATCAAATTCTTGCAAATCATCTACACCTTCACCTACACCTATATATCTTACAGGGATATTCAAAGTTTGTTTTATAGATATAACTACCCCACCCTTAGCAGTACCATCTAACTTTGTCAAAATAATACCGTCTATAGGACAAGCCTCCATAAACTGTTTTGCCTGTATTACTGCATTTTGACCTGTTGTTCCGTCTAAAACTAACAAAGTTTCTTTATTTTCTTCTCCATATTCCCTATCAATTATTCTGTTTATCTTCGATAACTCATTCATAAGATTTTTCTTATTATGAAGTCTACCTGCTGTATCGCAAATAAGTAAATCTACATTTCTAGCTTTTGCTGCTTGAATACCATCAAATACAACTGCAGCTGGATCTGAACCTTCACCATGTTTAACTATATCCACCCCAGCCCTTTGACTCCATATATCTAATTGATCAATAGCTGCTGCTCTAAAAGTGTCTGCTGCCGCCAACAAAACCTTCTTCCCTTCCTTTTTATTTTTTGAAGCCAATTTTCCTATTGAAGTAGTTTTACCCACACCATTAACTCCAATCACCAAAAGAACTTTCTTTTGAGCACCACTATCTTTGACATCATTTCCCTCAAGAAGCATCTCTTTGATAACTGTCTTTAAAGCAGGCAAAACTTCTTCTGTATCATTAATTTTTTCTTTTCTTATCTTAGTTTTTAGTCTACCTATAATTTCTAAGGTAGTATCCATACCTATATCAGATGTTATAAGTATCTCTTCTAATTCTTCATACAAATCATCATCTATCGTAACTGCAAGTTTAAGAGCCTCATTAATTTTATCTGTTAGTCCATCTCTTGTTTTTGCTAACCCAGATTTTAATTTATCAAACAAATTTCCAAACATAACTTTCCTCCTAATTTTTACTTAAATCAACTGAAACTACTTTAGAAACCCCTTTTTCTTCCATGGTAACACCATACATAACATCACTAGCTTCCATAGTCCCTTTTCTATGGGTAATAACTATAAACTGAGTTCCATGTGAAAATTCCTTTAGAAATTCTGCATATCTATAAACATTTGCATCATCTAGTGCGGCTTCTATCTCATCTAATATACAGAAAGGTGTTGGCTTCATCTTCAAAATAGCAAATAATAATGCAATAGCCGATAATACCTTTTCTCCTCCTGACATAAGATTTATATTTTGAAGTTTTTTTCCTGGTGGTTCAACATTAATATCTATATTAGCAGTAAGTTCATCACCTTCTGATAATATAAGTTCAGCACTTCCACCTTTAAATAACTCCTTAAAAGTAATATCAAAGTTTCTATTAAGAATCTTAAAGTTTTCTTTAAACATTACCTTCATACTAGATGTCATTTCATCAATAACTTCTAAAAGTTCTTTCTTAGCCATTTCTAAGTCCTTTTCTTGAGAAGACATAAATTCGTATTTTTCTTTTATTTCTTCATACTCTTCAATAGCTGCTAAATTTACTATTCCAAGTGCTGTTACTTTTCGCTTTAAGCTTGAAATATGGTCTTTTAAACTATTAACATCAAAAACCTCTTTAGCTATTTCTAAAGCTTCTGCAAAAGTAAGATTAAGTTCCTCGTTTAATTTTGTATAAAGATTATCCTTTTCCATCTCACTTTTTGCTTTTTGAACTTCTTTCTTATTAAGTTCTCCTTCTTCCTTATTTATTATATCTAAGGATTCATTAATTAAACTATCCTTTTTTCTAAAGTCTTCCTTAAGCTTTTCTTTTCGGAACTCTTCCTCTTTAAACAACTCTTCTAAATGCTTAATTCGCTCTTCAATAAGTCTAATATCTTCTGCCTTTGAAGAAACTCTTCCGCCCAATTCACTAATGCGTTGTTCATTATTTGTATTTTCCTCTTCCATCTTTTTAATTCTCAAATTATTCTCATTTACTTCAAAATCAACTCTTGAAATTTCATTTGTTTTATTTAATATAACTTCATCTAATGAAGCTTTGTTTACCTTTAATTCAGTCAACTTCTCGCGAGCTTCATTCACCTTGTCTCTTGAATTTAACAAAGTTGTATCTAATTCTAAAATTTTATCTTTATTTGAAGATTTTTGCCCTTCTAAATTATTTAACTCATTTTCCTTTTCACTCAATGAGATTTTTAATTTTTCAATATCGTCTTCATTTCTTTTTATCTCTCCATTAGAAACCTGGATACTATGAGTTAGTTTCTCTATTTCATTTTTTAAAACACCTATTTCACTTTCATTTTTAGCAACTTCAACATTTTTAAAATGAACTTCATCTCTACAATTTAAAATTTCTTCATCTAACTCTTTAAGATTTAGTTTTAAAGTTTCAAACACATCTAATTCCTTAGATAATTCAGCTTTCTTTATTTCTAATTCTTCACCTAAAGTTTCAATTTCTCTCTTTCTTCCTAATATATTAGCATTTTTTGTATGAATACTACCTCCAGTTAAAGCTCCTCCTGGTGCTATTATTTCTCCACTTAAAGTCACTATTCTATAGCTGTTATTCCCACGTTTTGATATAGCTAAAGCAGCATCCATATCAGTGCATACTATGGTTCTTCCCAAAAGATTGTTAATAGCTTTTTCATACTTTTTATCATATTCAACAATCTCAGAAGCAATTCCAACAAAACCATTCATGCTCTTTATTGAATTGTCTAACTGTAGTATGTTTCCCCTAATATTATTTAAAGGTAAAAATGTAGCTCTACCTAAATTATTTTTCTTTAAATAGTTAATAAGATCTTTAGCTACTTTATCATTATCTGTTATAACATTTGAAATCCCAGCACCCAACGCTATTTCAATAGCTGTTTCATACTCTTTTTTAACATTAAACACTTCTCCAACTACCTTTGTGCCATTTGCCTCTGGAATATAACCTTTATCAATTCTCTCCATTAATATTTTTACAGATCTGTTATAACCTTCGTAATGCTTTTCTAAGTTAGTCAAAATATTTTTATTTGCTTCTATCTCATTTATTGCTTTATTTAAATTCCTGATCTCACTCTCTTTTTTTGTAATCTTCCCACTTAAACTAGCTATTTCTTTCTTTTTGTCTATAATAGAAGTTTCTATAGTTCTTACTTCAGACTTGCTTTTTTCAAGCTTTTCTTTAAGACTTTCTAATGTAGCTACATTAATTTTAATATTTCCTTCTGTAGATACAAGAGCCGCCTCAGCAATTTCAATTTTTTCTTTCTTTAAAGTTAAATCATTTTTAATTAGAACTATAGAATTACTAATTTCAGAATGTCCCTTTAACAGTTCAAGTTCATCATCCTTTAACCTTTTTATTTGATTCTCTATTTCTGAAATTTTATCTATTGACTCGACATTATTATTTTCAACTTTAATAATTTCTTCTTCTTTAACTTTTTGCTCTTCTAACTTTTGGTATAATTCCATTTCTGCATTATGCTTGTCTTCAAAAAGTTTAAGAATCTTGTTCTTAACCTCTTCTATTGTTATACAATTTTTTTCAATTATACTTTCTAGATTCTTAATTCTCTCTTTATATATTTCTATATCATTAGAAATCTGTGATATTTCTTCTTTCTTTCCATAATACTCAGCCTTTTCTTCAGATGTTTTCTTTTCTAAATTCTCTATAGATTCTTCTAAAATCCTTAGCTTTTCTTTTTCTTCAACTAATGCTTCTTTCTTTCTACTTAGGCTATTTTGGCCTTTAGTAACATCTTCTATACAACCATTCAAAATTTCTTCAATTTGTTTTATGTTATGAACTAATATAGAAACTTCCTTCTCTTTAAGCTCATCTGATATTTCTTTATATTTCAAAGCTTTTTCTCTTTCAACTCTTAACGGCTCTATTCTCTCTTCATAAGTAGAAATAATATCCCTTATTCTAACTAAATTGTCATCTGTATTTGATAACTTCTTTTCAGCTTCTTCTTTTCTAGATTTATATTTAACTATACCCGCAGCTTCTTCAAGTAAGGCCCTTCTTTCTTCCGGCTTTCCACTTAAAATAGCTTCAATTTTACCTTGTCCAATTAAAGAATAACCTTCTTTTCCTATACCAGTATCCATAAACAACTGAGTTATATCTTTCAATCTACACTTTGTTCCATTTATTAAGTATTCAGTCTCCCCTGATCTAAATATTCTTCTAGAAACTGTTACTTCATTATAATCGGTTGAAAGGGTACCATCTTCATTATCTAAAGTCAGTGAAACTTGTGCTAATCCTACAGGCTTTCTAAACTGAGTCCCTGCAAAAATAACATCTTCCATCTTACCTCCTCTAAGAGTTTTTACACTTTGTTCTCCTAAAACCCATCTTACGGAGTCAGATATATTGCTTTTACCACTGCCATTAGGCCCTACAACCGCTGTTACACCCTTTTTAAATTTTAACTCTGTTTTATCTGCAAAGGATTTAAACCCTCTTATCTCAAGAGATTTCAAAAACAATCTATTCACTCCTTATTATCTAAATATAGTTGGAAGCAATCCAGCAATAAAAATAATAACTAATAATATTGTAAGAACATACATAATTTTTTGTCTTGTTTGTCTCTTCACACTAACCACTCCTATTCTTCTAGTCTAAGTTTATAGTAAAAACATAATAATTTCAATATTATCTATTCTCTCAATAAAAAAGGACTGCTTCAAATAAAAGATTTATTTGAAGCAGCCAAATTTAAAGTTAGCAATCTTTTTCTATTATTATATCTCCTCTAAGGATATCATCACTCGTCACTACCTTTAGCTTGTAACCTTCATCAACTAGTTTATTAAAATAAAACTTTCTATTTGTATAAAGTTTACTTAAATCTCTTTTGTTTATTTTAATTATACCTTTATAACTTTCTTTTAATTCATCTCTAACTTTATCTGCTAATATGCTACCTTCAACTAACTCTCTAAAAGCTGGGTGGAAAGGACCCGCAACTACATCTTTTCCTTCTGATATATCATCGGTTGGTTGAAGCCCTATTCTTATAACATTTATATGCGAATCATTATAAAGCTTATACAAAACCTTACATATCTCCACAGCTTCTTCCAATGAGTAAGGGATATATTCGCCTCTATTGTACATAATTTCCATCGGAGTATCTTTTATAACTAAAGAAGGGTATATTCTGCATATATCTGGTTTCATTTCAATAGATTTTTCAACTGATATTATATCCTTCTCAAAACTATCATTAGGAAGTCCAGGCATAATTTGATGTCCAAGTACTATTCCATACTTTTTTATTAGTTTAGATGCCTTTTCTACTTCAGCTGCAGTATGACCTCTTCCTGCTGCAATTAATACAGAATCATCTAAAGATTGAACTCCTAACTCTATAATATCAACATCATATTCTTTTAGATATGATAATATATAGTCATCTATATAATCTGGTCTAGTTGACATTCTTATTTTATCTATTAATCCCTTATCTTTATATTCTTTAGCAACCTTTAGCAATTCTCTTTGTTTTTCTTCTTTAATACCTGTAAAAGTACCTCCAAAAAATGATATTTCAACTGTTGAATTTTCTCTATTAATTGTCTTTAGATACTCATTTACTATATTATACACTGTATCAGCTGTTACTTTATCTTTTACCCCTGTTATTCTATCTTGATTACAAAAAACGCAATCATGAGGACAACCTTCATGAGGAACAAAGATAGGAATAATATAATAATTCTTACTCATCAATTACCTCCAAACTTACAAGTGCCTTTTTGGCTGCATTTTGTTCTGCTTCCTTTTTACTTAGTCCAGAACCTCTTCCCATCTCTTTATTACCTACTAATACATTAACAAAAAATCTTCTGTTATGTGGTGGTCCTTCATATTTCTCCAATTCATAGTTTATATCAACTTCTCCATTCACTTGGAGATGCTCTTGAAGTTTTGTTTTAAAATCTAAGATTATCTTATTCTTAATAGCTTTATTTATTAAATCCTTAAATTCTCTTAAAATAAATTTGCTAGCTTCTTCAATCCCTTTATCTAGATAAATAGCAGCTATAACAGCTTCAACAGCATCTGCTTGAATTGATGTTCTCTCTCTACCTCCTGTTAATTCTTCCCCTCTGCTCATCCTAATAAAATTGCCTAACTTCAGTTTTTGAGCTACTATGTAAAGTGAGTTTTCACATACAATTAAACTTCTAAGTTTCGTTAACTCACCTTCTGCCTTACTTTTATAGTTAGTAAATAAATATTCAGTTATACATAATTGCAAAACGGAATCGCCTAAAAATTCAAGTCTTTCATTATATGAACCATCTTTAAATTGTTTTGCATATGAACTATGTGTTAACGCAATCTTAATTAACTTATCATTATTAAACTTAACCCCTATAGTTTCCTCTACCACAGTTAAATTAAAATTATTCATTTAATACTCTCCTCTAAAAGTTTATTCTTCAATTTTTAGAGTTTTCTAATAAATTCAAGAATAAACTAAATAAAATTAAAATCCCGCGAAAGTTGCGGGATTACATTATTCCTCGTGATGTGCTTTTACATAATTAACAACGTCTCCAACTGTTTTAAAGCCTTCAACATCTTCATCCGGAATCTCTAAATCTAATTCATCTTCTAACGCCATTATAAGTTCTACAATATCTAATGAATCTGCATTTAAATCATCTATAAATGATGAATCTAAAGTAATATCTTGAGCATCAACGCTTAATTTATCAGCTATAATTTCTTGTATTTTTTCAAACATCGTATTCACCTCCAAAGTCCTTTCATTTAGATAATAGTATATATAAATATATTCGTCAATACGACTTTTAAAAAAAAGAGATTTTTAATTTTTTTCACCAATCTCAGCTTGAATTTTTTTCAAGATCTTTTTTTCGCTAAATATCTTTGTTTGTTTAATAGCATTCTTAAAAGCTTTTCCATCAGAGCTTCCATGTGCTTTTATACATATACCATTAACACCTAAAAAAGGAGCTCCTCCAACCTCTTCGTAATCAAATTTAACCATCAACTTCTTAAACACAGGTTTTAAAAGGGCTGCTCCTATCTTGGAAATTAGCGGCGCAGAATAAATTTCATCTTTTATTATTCCTAATAAACTTAAAGCAGAACCTTCATACATCTTTAAAACAGTGTTACCAACAAAACCATCCGCTACCAAAATATTAACCTCTCCTTTAGGAATATCTCTTGGTTCAACATTACCAATAAAATTCAAATTTTCTTCCTTTAGAAGTTTATATGTATTCTTTGTTAAGTCATTTCCCTTTTCTTCTTCAGCACCTATATTTATCAATCCAACTGTAGCGCTTTTATTATTAAACATAGCTTCATAGTATATTTTCCCCATATGTGCAAATTGGACAAGATAAGATGGTTTACAATCTACATTAGCTCCTGCATCTACTACCATAAAGTTTCCTTTTCTACCAGGCATTATTGGTGCTAAAGCTGCTCTTTCAACCCCTTTAATCCTTCCAACAATAAGGGTACACCCTGCTAAGAAAGCTCCTGTACTCCCTGCCGAAATAATAGCCTCGCATTCCCCAGATTTGACCAAATCCAAAGCCTTTACAATACTAGAGTCCTTCTTCTTTCTAAGTGCCATTACAGGATGTTCATTAGGTGAAATAACTTCTGTAGCATCAATTACTGTTATCTTTTCTTTAGGATAATTAAATTTTGAAAGCTCTGCTTCAATTTTATCTTTTGGACCAGTAATGTAAATTTCTATATCACTATTTTCCTCTATAGCTTGAACCACTCCATCTACTACGGCTTGTGGTGCATTATCTCCGCCCATTCCGTCAATAGCTATCTTCATAATTTTCTCTCCTTTTTCTATATATAAAAGAAAAGAAAGTCATAAGACTTTCTTTATTCTTCAGTAACTACTACTTCTTTACCCTTATAGTAACCACAATTTTTACATACTCTATGAGCAAGTTTCATTTCATGGCATTGAGGACACTCAATTATACCAGGAATGCTCGCTTTGAATGTTTGAGCTCTTCTTGAATCTCTTTTAGCTTTATATGTCTTTCTTGCTGGATTTCCCATGCTTACACCTCCTTATTATTTAGCAATGCTCTTAAGCCTTCTAGCCTAGGATCATAATCATCGCTACTGCAGTTGCAAGTTTCCTTATTTAAATTAATACCGCAACTTTGACAAAGTCCTTTGCAATCTTTCCTGCAAAGTCTTTTTATAGGCAAGGTTGAAATAATTGAACTTTCAACAATTTCAGTGATGTCTAAAACATCATCATCTACAAAAGTTATTTCTTCTTCTTCACGAAGATTTATATCAGTTGTAAACCTTTCTTCTATATCAATATCTACTGGATAGATAAAGGCCTCTAAGCATCTAGAACAAATTAGTTCTAACTGAACATTAATATGAGCTTTTATAACTACTATTTCATTATCTGAGATAGCAACTCCATCTACTTCTATCTCTGAAATAGGTCTAATCTTGTCTCCTTCAAAATAAAAAGGTTCAAGGCTAAACTTATAGGAAATACTCTTTCTTCTTTCTCTTTTAGATATTAAATCTGAAAATTGTATCTTCATAAAAACTGCTCATTAAAGAGCATTTTCACTCCTTAGCTAAAATATTTA
The DNA here is from genome assembly GCF_014836335.1 of Clostridium cibarium. Lineage (GTDB taxonomy): Bacteria > Bacillota > Clostridia > Clostridiales > Clostridiaceae > Clostridium > Clostridium cibarium. The sequence goes on along the minus strand of NZ_JACSRA010000004.1, from coordinate 63,845 downwards.
CTGAATAAACACAATTCATTATATAAAGCCACAGGAAAAAAGTCAAGGACTTATTTTAACAAATCTACTGTTTCTTTAGCTATCATTAACTCCTCATTAGTTGGAATTACATAAACTTTTACCTTTGAATCATCTGTTGTAATAAGAGCTGTTTCACCCATTACGTTGTTTCTTTCACTATCTAACTTAATACCCAAATATTCAAGATCTTCTAAAATGTCTCTTCTTGTTTCAAAAGAATTTTCTCCAACGCCTGCAGTAAATACTATAACATCTACTCCACCCATTGCAGCTGAATATGCACCTATCTTAGTTTTTATGCTATATGTGTACATATCTATTGCAAGTTGAGCTCTCTTATCTCCTTTTTTATATGCAGCTTCTTTTATATCTCTCATATCTGAACTCATTTCTGTAATACCAAGAAGTCCAGATTTCTTATTTAAAATTTCATTAACTTCATCTATAGAATAGCCAAGTTCCTTAACTAAATATATTACTATCGCAGGGTCTATGCTTCCTGTTCTAGTTCCCATAATTACACCGTCAAGTGGAGTGAATCCCATTGTTGTATCAATAGACTTTCCACCTTTAACTGCAGCAATACTAGCTCCAGCCCCTATATGGCAAGTAATTATCTTTAGATCTTCAACATCTCTACCCATAACTTCTGCAACTTTTCTAGAAACATATTTATGGCTTGTACCATGGAATCCATATTTTCTTATTGAATGTTTTTCATATAATTCATATGGAAGAGCATATAAAAATGCTTTTTCTGGCATTGTTCCATGGAAAGCAGTATCAAACACTACAGCCATAGGTACATTTGGCATTAAAGATTTACATGCTTCTATCCCTATTATATTTGGTCTATTATGTAGAGGAGCTAGCTTAACACACTCCTCTAGATAACTCATAACCTCATCATTTACTAGTACAGATTCTGAATATTTTTCTCCTCCATGAACAACTCTGTGTCCAACTGCTGATATTTCATCCATATTCTTAATAACACCATGCTCATCATGAATTAAAGCATTTACCACATGTTTGATTGCATCCTTATGATCATTCATTGGCTCTTCTATTATATACTTGCCCTTACCACTTACTTTTTGAGTTAAAATCGATCCAGCAATTCCTATTCTTTCAACTAACCCTTGAGCCAGTAATTCTTCATTTGTCATATCAATAAGTTGATACTTAAGTGAAGAGCTTCCACAGTTAATAACTAAAACTTTCATTAGTAAATCCCCCTTATATACATCTATATCTATATCTATATCTAATATTATTTTACGCTTTGTGCTTGAACTGCTGTAATAGCTACTACTTTAACTATATCTTCATAGCTACAGCCTCTTGATAAATCGTTGATAGGTTTAGCAAACCCTTGACATATTGGTCCAATTGCTTCTGCATTCGCAAATCTTTGAACTAACTTATACCCAATATTTCCAGCTTGTAAATCTGGGAAAACTAAAACATTTGCTTTTCCAGCCACTTTACTATTAGGAGCTTTTTGATCTGCAACTTTTTTAACTATAGCAGCATCTAATTGCAATTCACCATCTATCAATAAGTCTGGTCTTAATTCTTTAGCTTTTTCTGTGGCATTTCTAACTTTAGTTACTAAATCACCATCAGCACTTCCCATTGTTGAGAATGATAACATTGCAACCTTTGGATCTATTTTACATAAATTTTTAGCAGTTTCTGCTGTTGCAATAGCAATTGCAGCTAATTGATCTTCATTTGGATTTGGATTAACCGCGCAATCAGAGAATAATAGCATTCCTTCTTCTCCATAGTTTGATCCTGGTACCATCATTATAAAAAAGCTTGATACTACTGATACACCTGGTGCAGTTTTAATTATTTGCAAACCTGGTCTTAAAAGATCTCCAGTTGTGTGTATAGCACCTGATACCATTCCATCAGCATCATCAAGTTTTACCATCATTGTTCCAAAATATAATGGGTCTCTAACTATTTTTTCTGCTTTTTCTATAGTCATCCCCTTATTTTTTCTTAATTCATAAAAGCTTTCAATATACGCTTGAAGTCTATCAGACTTTTCTGGATTCACTATTTCTACTCCAGTTAAGTCTACCCCTAACTCATTTGCTTTATCTAATATTTCTTTATCATCACCTACTAACACTGGATATGCAAAGCCTTGTGCTTGTATATGTTGTGCAGCTGTTATTGTTCTTTCTTCATTTCCTTCTGGAAGTACGATTCTCTTTTTATCTGATTTTGCTACTTCCAAAATTTTGTTCATAAGTTCCATAGTTTTTCTCCTTTCAAAACTCCTTATTAATATATACTATACTCCTAAGACAATAATAATTTCAACATAAAATTCTCGAAAATCCCCTATTTTGCTAAAGTCTTTAGATTTTTAATTGTCTTAATTATCAGATAACGTTTATTTATTCACAATCAATTTCTTTAATATTTAATATGTTATAATTACTATAAGTTTATCCTAAAAAAGGAGGATTTTTTATGAATATCACAGGAATAATTACTGAATATAATCCTTTTCATTTAGGGCACTTACATCATCTAAAAAGTGCCAAAAATGATACTGGCTGTGATGGAGTTATATGCATAATGAGCGGAAACTTTATGCAAAGAGGTATTCCAGCCATAACCGATAAATGGAGCAGAGCTGAAATGGCTGTAAAAAATGGCGTCGATCTTGTTATTGAGCTACCATTAGTTTATTCAATTTCCTCAGCCGAAGCTTTTGCTGAAGGTGCTATTAAAATTCTTAATAAAACAGGTGTTATTAGAAATGTATATTTCGGAAGTGAGCACGGTAGAATTGAAGACTTAGAACTTATTGCCCATACTTTACTAAGAGAACCAGAAGCTTTCAAACTCAAATTAAAAGAAGAATTAAAAAAAGGACTCCCTTTTCACACAGCAAGAAGTCTAGCTTTAAATATTTTTTTGCCAAGTGTACCTTGTTCCGAAATTCTATCAAACTCTAATAATATATTAGCTATAGAATATATTAAAGCCCTAAAAAAAATTGATAGCACTATTGTTCCTAAAACTTTAAAGAGAATTGGTTCTAACTATAATGATACTGAAATAAATAGCAACTATCCTTCTGCAACATCAATACGAGCATGTTTACATGAATCAAAAGATTTATCAAAACTTAAAACTTTATTGCCAGAAGCAAGTTACTCTATACTAGATAAACTTGTTAAAAAAAATTACAAGTTTGTAGAAGGAAATGATATTTTCTCTTTTTTAAAGTATAAAATCCTCACTGAAGGTGAAAAGATTAACAAAGTTTTCGGCGTAAAAGAAGGACTTGAAAATAAAATTTTAAAAGAAATTTCTAATGCAAAAAATCTAAATGAACTAATTTTAAAAATAAAAAGTAAAAGATATACATATACAAGAATTAATAGAATATTAATTTCATTTTTTATAGGGTTAGATAATTATAATTATGAAGATTTAATAAAAGAAAATACGAATTACATAAGACCATTAGCTTTTAACACTACTGGAAGTAAGATTTTGAAAGAAATCAAGAAAAAAAATCAGATTAGCATAATTACTAAGGTTCCAAAAAACATTAATGATACAAAATTAGAAATTGATTTGCTTGGTACAAAGGCTTTTTCTATACTTAACGATTCTATCTCACCATACGATGATTATTATAAAAGTCCAATATTTTTAAAGTAACTATAATATAATTAAGTCATAAGAAATATAAATACTATGAATGGGGTGATTTCATGATTAGCATTGTTTTCTTATGGCTTTTAATAATTATATTAATACCAATATTGTTTAAAATGATAAATCTTAAAAAAAACTATATTATATGCTTTTTTATAAGCATAATGATTGTTGTTTTCTTAATTAATCTAGAACAATCTATGAAATCAGCAATAGACGGCTGCAAGTTGTGGTTTAAATCTATATTACCAACTGTTCTTCCTTTCACTTTAATATGTAATTTGCTAATTTCCTATGATGGAATTGGTTTATACTCTAAATTTTTAGGCCCACTATTTTGCAAACCCTTAGGCTTATCTAAGAATTGCTCCTTTCCTATTACCGCAAGCATTTTATGCGGGTATCCTCTTGGCGCAAAATATTCTTCTGACATTTACAACTTGGGATATATAGACAGAGATGAATATACTAGATTACTAAATATCGCAACAAATTGTGGGCCGCTATTTATTATAGGTCCAATAGGAACAGCTATGCTTGGTAATATAAAACTTTCATATTTACTACTTATAGCTAATTATATTTCTCCTATTATTATAGGAATTCTTACTAAAAAACATAATATTTATAAAAAGACAAACATACCCATACCAAAATTTCACGCTGGTAAAAACTTTGGTGAGATTTTAAAAGAATCTTTAGATCAAGCAATTAATACCACAATATCAATTGGAGGATTTATAGTAATTTTCTCAATAATTATAGGAATAATAAAACATAGCGCTAATTTAGATATGTTTTTCAACAAAATAGAGTTACTAATGCATATTCCAGTTAATTCATTGTATTCTGTTATACTAGGCAGCATAGAAATAACAAATGGATGTAACTTAATCGCTACATCCAATCTTATTCTTCCTATTAAGTTAAGCACAATAAGCTTTTTATGCTCTTTTTCCGGATTATGTATAATAGCACAAGCTAGTTCATTTATTAGCAAAGATAAAATTTCCCTAATTAAGTATTCTCTAATAAAGTTATTGCAAGGAATAATAAGTTTTTTTATAACTTTAATAGTTTCCTATTTGTTTTTAGGAAGTGTTAACGCCTCTTCAATATTCACTTGTGATGAGGCAACAATCCCTACATTTATGTACTTTATTCCATTAATTACTTTATTGGCTATCACACTTACTTTAAAAGGAATAAAAAAACTATTTTTTCATATCTCTTAATTCCTTAATATTTTCCTTAATGGTAGAGCTAGTACCATTTAAATTTTTATCTATCTCCCCAGCAACTCCTTCAAAACTTGTTTGAAGAGATTTAATTAGCTCTGCCTTCTTTTCTACTATTTCTCTATCCAATTCAGTTAATATCTCATCACAATAATCTCTTGCTCCCAGCCTCATAGCCTTAGCTTCTCTCTTTGCTGCCGATACTATTTCTTGGGCTCTTACTTTAGCTTCCTTAACAACATCATGATTTTCAACATTCTGTCTCATCATCTCTATTGTTTCTTTTTTTACAGCTTCATATTCTTTTTTCGCTTCACCTATGATTCTGTCTTTCTCATTCATTACCCATTGAGCCTTTTTAAATTGGTCCGGTAGATAATTTATTATTTGATCAATAACATCTAAAATTTCTTTTCTATCCACCATAGTTTTTCCGCTTATTGGCACTTTCGGAGAATTTTCAATTAAATCTTGAAGATATTCAAGTAATTCAACAACATTTACATCCATAGATTTACTCATAACTCCACCCCATCCATAATTATTTTTCATTTATCTTTCTTGTTATATCTGGAATAATCTCATCAGGAACCAATCCTTTGAGTATTCCTCCAAACTTTGCAACCTGTTTAACTGCCGAAGAACTTAGATATGAATAATCAGCTGATGTCATCATAAATAAAGTCTCAACCTCAGGATCTAATTTATTATTCATAAGAGCCATTTGAAATTCATATTCAAAATCTGAAAAAGCTCTTAATCCCTTTAATATTACATGTGCACTATATTCTCTCATTAAATCCACTAGTAATCCTTCAAAACTTACGACTTCTACATTGGGTAAATTTTTCGTAACTCTTTTTATCAATTCAACTCTTTCTTCTATATTGAATAATCCTTTTTTATCAACATTAACTAAAACTCCCACAATAACTTTATCAAAGACCTTAGATCCTCTTGCTATTACATCTAAATGTCCTAAAGTTACTGGATCAAAACTACCTGGATATACTGCAATTTTCATTATAATCCTCCTTAATATTGATAAAAACATACAGTAGTATTTCCATATTTTTTACTTTTTGTAAGCTTTAAGTCTTCATATCCTTCATATATTTCTTCAATAGTGTCTATTTTAGTAACCACTATACCATTTTCAACAAGCATGTCGTCTTCCTTAACTATCTTCATAGCTTCTGGAATCATCTCTTTGCAATAAGGTGGATCAATAAATATTATGTCAAACTTTTTCCCCTTTTTACTGAGCATCTTTAAAGCTTCGTATGAATCCATATTAAGCGGAGTACAAAAATCGCTAAAATTTAAATTATCTACATTCTGTTTTAATAAAGGAAAAGTAACCGGACTTTTATCAACCAAATATACTTCATTTGCACCTCTACTGGCTGCTTCTAATCCCAAACTTCCTGTTCCTGCAAAAACATCAACAACTACAGCATCTCTTAAAAAACCTTGTATTGAACTGAACATAGCTTCTTTAACTCTATCTAAAGTAGGTCTAGTTTCCATTGTTTCTGGTGAAATTAACTTACGACCTTTTGCCTTACCTGCTATAATTCTCACTTTTAGTCCTCCTTGATGTAATATCATAAACATTTTATCACATTACCTAAGTATATACAATTTATAAAAAATATACAACAATACGTTTTTTTAGTTGAAACAAATGTACTTACTACTTTTCTCTAATCCTAATGATATTTCCTTAACCATCCTTTTATTTCCAGAATCTTCATTCTCCAAAATCAGTTTTGCTTCTCCTCTTGCACATCTCAGAATATCTATATCTTCATAAATATCTGCTAACAGTAACCCTTCTTGCCCACTCTGTTTCATACCAAACATTTCACCAGAACCTCTTAATTTTAGGTCCTGTTCTGAAATAAAGAAACCATCAGTTGATTCTGTCATAATTGTCATTCTCTTTTTAGTAGTATTGCTTTTAGCATTTGCTATTAAAATACAATATGATTCATACTGCCCTCTTCCAACTCTTCCTCTCAATTGATGTAATTGTGCTAACCCAAATCTTTCAGCATTTTCAATTATCATAACTGAAGCATTAGGCACATTAACTCCAACTTCAATTACTGTAGTTGAAATCAGAACTTTTGTTTTATTATATTTAAATCGCCCTATAATCTCATCCTTTTCTGAAGCTTTCATCTTCCCATGAAGAATCTCTACATCAACATCACTAAATACACCATCTTTTAATTTTTTATATATGCTTTCAACAGAATTTAATTGTTCTTTTTCGTCTTCTTCAATCAAAGGACAAACTATATAAACTTGTCTTCCTTTTTTTATTTCATCTTTAGCTAAATTATATGCCTTATTTCTTGAATTATCTTGAAAAAATCTAGTATCAATTTTTTTTCTGCCTGGTGGAAGTTCATCTATGACCGATACATCTAAATCTGAATAAAGATATAGTGCTAAAGTTCTAGGAATAGGAGTAGCTGTCATTACAATTACATCAGCCCTCTTTCCTTTATTAATTAATTTACTCCTCTGCTCCACCCCAAATCTATGTTGTTCATCTGTAACAACAAGTCCTAATTTATTAAATTCAACATCCTCTTGTATCAAAGCATGAGTACCTATTACTACTAATGGTTTATCTTCTTTAATTCTTTCTTTAATTCTTTTTTTCTCCTTATTTGATGTACTTCCGGTTAATAGTTCTATTTCAACATTAAACTGAGATAGCAATTTTTTAGTTTCTTCATAATGCTGGTTGGCAAGTATCTCTGTTGGTACCATGAAGGCAGACTTATATCCATTTGTGTAGGTATTATAAATTGCAATTAATGCAACTATTGTTTTTCCACTTCCTACATCTCCTTGAACTAATCTATTCATTGGATATGGACTTTTTTGATCTCTTAATATCTCTCGAACTACTTTAGCCTGTGCTTCTGTTAAATTAAAAGGAAGAGCCGCCTTTAATTCATTCAATTTATTATTCCAAGGAAAACTCATACCATTATTACTCTTCTTTATTTTATTTTTTAGTAAAAGTAACTTCATTGAATATGTAAATAACTCTTGAAACTTAAGTCTTGTAATGGACATACCTAAAATCTCTCTATTCTTTGGAAAATGAATTTCTCTAATAGCTTCATCAAGTGATATTAAATTATATTTATCTAAAAGGCGTTTAGGTAGATTCTCACCAATATCTACAATATCAAGAACACTCATTACTAATTTTGTAATTAACTTATCTGTTAATTCTCCTCTTAAAGTATATATTGGTTTTATTTCACTAGTTAACGCATCTCTATTACCCAATGTAGGATTTATAATTTCAAGAATATTTCCTACTCTTTTGAACTTTCCCATAAGATTATAAGAATTCCCTACTCTATAACTATTTTTAATATATGGTTGATTAAACCACTTGCAATCAACTTTATGACCTTTATATTCAAATTCAATGGTTGATAAAAATTTACCTGTTCTAGTTCTTACATCTTTCTTTATTGCTACAACTTTGCATGTCAATATCTGCCTTGTCTCAGAATCTATTTCTTCAAATTCTGGATTTCCACTTAAAAACTCATAATCTCTTGGAAAATACAAAAGCAAATCAAGAATATTAAATATTGCAGCTTTATTCAATTTTTCTAATACTCTAGGTCCTACCCCCTTAATACTTGAAACAGGACTATATATATCCATACTTTTTCTCCTCCAAAACACAAAAAGCACCAAAGGTGCTTTTTCGTATATTTATACTGATTTTATTCTACAGCCATTAAGAAGTAATATAAAGGCTGATCACCCTTGTAGCATTGAATATCCAAATTCTCATACTTTTCTTCTAGTCTTGAAACAAAACTATTTACTTCATCTTCACTAACATCCTTACCATAGAATAAAGTTATAAGTTCACTATCTTCATCTATTATATCTGCAAGTACTTTTTCAGAAACTTCAAACTTATCTTCTCCAACTTCCTTAATCTTGCCTTCAACTAATCCAAGAATATTATTCTCTTTAATCTCAAGTCCATCTATTTCTGTATCTCTTACAGCATATGTAATAGATCCAGTTTTAACAGATTTCATAATTTCTTTAAGTTCTGCTTCATTATCATCAACATCAGCATCACCATTAAACATAGTAACACATGTTATTCCTTGCTGTATTGATGTAGTTGGAATAACTCTAACATCTTTATCAGTTATTTCAGCTGCTTGAGATGCTGCCATAATAATATTTTTATTATTTGGCAATATAAATATATGTTCAGCATTAAGCTTATTTATACATTCAAGCATATCTTGTGTTGAAGGGTTCATTGTTTGACCACCTTCAATGACATAATCTACTCCAAGATCTTTAAATATGTTTGTAATTCCGCTTCCCATAGCAACAGTAACAAAAGCATATTTTTTAGCCTCAGCTGCTATCTCTTCTTTTACTTCAGTATTTTCTTTTATCTCTTGCTCACTAAGTAAAAGTTCTCTATGTTCCTCTCTCATATTATCTATTTTTATTTTTGAAAGTTCCCCAAGCTTTACTGCTTTTGATAACACATTTCCTGGATCATTTGTATGAATATGAACCTTAATTACATCTTCATAACCAACAACTATCATAGAATCACCTAAATGTTCTATTTCATCTTGGAATTTTTTTGCCTTATTAGCATCGCCTAATATAATAAATTCAGTACAATATCCAAATTTAATATCTGCATCAGAAGTTACTTGTGCTCCAACAACTCCTCCAGAAGATATGTTTATATCTTTTATTTCCGCTTGTATCCCTTCTTTAAGAGCAGCTGTCATCCCCTGTAATATAATATATAGCCCCATTCCGCCAGAGTCAACAACCTTAGCCTTCTTTAAAGCTGGCAACAAATCTGGTGTCTTATCAAGCATTACCTTTGCAGCTTTTGTCACTTCTTCCATAAGTTCTGCCACATCTACTTTATTACTTTCAAGTCCAGCTTCAGCTGTTGCTCTAATTACTGAAAGAATTGTACCTTCTGTAGGTCTCATTACTGCCTTATATGCAGCGTTTGATCCTTGCTTTAGGGCTGCTATCATTTGACCTGCATCTGCTTCATTAAGGCCTTCTAATCCCTTTGAAATTCCTCTAAGTATTTGAGATAAAATTACACCAGAATTACCTCTTGCTCCCATTAGAGCACCTTTTGCAAGTACCTTTGAAACTTCCCCAATAGATGTTGAGTTCAAGTTTTCTATCTCTTTCACTGCAGCTTTAAATGTCATTGACATATTTGTTCCTGTATCCCCATCAGGCACTGGAAAGACATTTAGCGCATTAACAAAATCACTTTCCTCTGACAATCTATTACTAGCATTTACAACCATGTTATAAAAATCACGGCCATTAATTGATTTATATTCCATCATTACCTCCTAGACTCTTACCGCTTGCACATTTACTGTTATTGATGAAACTTTTAGCCCCGTAAAGTTTTCAACGCTATAACGAACTTTTTGAATTATATTGTTAGCTATCACAGAAATTTTAGTTCCGTATTCCACCATTACAAATAATTCAATACATAATCTATCTCCCTCAGTAAGTGATATTTTTACTCCCTTACTTAAATTCTCAACTCTCATAAGTTCCCAAAAACCTTCTCCAGCATTTTTGGATACCATCCCTACTACACCATAGCATTCCATAGTCGATAATCCAACTATCTTAGCTAAGACCTCATCAGAGTAATGTATATCTCCATTTTCTTTTGAAAATCCAACCATTACAACTCCTCCTCTTTCTTTCCATATCTTCTATTTTAGCTTAGAAATTTATAATATTCAAGATTTATCTATTAATATTAAAATAATACCTCAAATTATTTTATATTTCACTTGATTTTTTTATACTTATTGTGTTAAAATTTTTATTGTCCTATTGAAGAGAATTATCTTCATTAAATAAGGAGGTGTTTTCAAGTGTCAAGAAGATGCGAGATATGTAATAAAGGCGTTGTATCTGGAGTACAATTCAGCCATTCACATCGTCAATCAAAGAGAACTTGGGCTCCTAACATAAAGAGAGTAAAAGCTTTAGTTAACGGAACACCAAAAACAGTTCACGTTTGTACAAGATGCTTAAGATCTGGTAAGGTTCAAAGAGCAATATAAGTTCAAATAGAAAAATGCATTTATAATGCATTTTTTTATTTACAAAAAAATCTTGAGACTAAATATATCTCAAGATTTTATTTATTTTATGTAGTTTACTTTTTTCTTATAAAAAACCTAATAAATTTTGATAAGAATTTAGGTAACTTAATAGCAAATATTTTCATAATACCCCCATAAATCAATTAATAAAAAATATCTTTATTATAATATATATAACTAAGATACATTTTATGTTAATAATTTCTAATCTAAAGGGAAAATTACCATAATAATTCCTGAATCAAATGATATTTTAATATCACTATTTAAAAATTCATTGCATATAGCTCTTGGCTCCAATAAAGTTATATCATAATTAGTCAACTTATATTTAGCATCTCTTATATTAACGTTTTTCACAGTATCCGAAAGTGCATGAAAACTTATAGTATCACCATAACTTCCTTTTATACTAGTTTCTTTATCTATTAAAAAAATTCTATTACAATCATCTATAATTTCTACTTTAATCTTCTCTCTTAGTGCTTTTAATAAAATTCCAACATTACCAAGCATATGATCAACACGACTGCCTGTAGCTCCAAATAATAGTATTTCGTCAGCTCCTTCTTCTTTTGCTTTCTCATAGCCTAAATCAGTATCTGTATAATCTTTTTCAGGATTAAAGGTTAGAACTTTACTTCCACCAATCTTAAAACTTTCTATTACTTCCTTCTTCGCAGAATCAAAATCTCCTAGAATTATATCAGGTTTTATTCCATAATCATATAAACAATTGCACCCTTTATCTACTCCAATAATTATATCTTCTTCTTTAAGGTAACTAAATAAAAGTTCTTTTGAAGGTTTATAGCCTCCACTTACTACTATAGCTCTCATTATGCATTATCCTTTAATTTTTTTATATTTTCCTCAACTTTATTATCTTTAAATACAGCAGACCCTGCAACTACAACTGTTGCACCAGCATTTACAACATCACCAATATTTTCATTGCCTACTCCACCATCAACTTGAATTAATAGCTCTTTATTATATTTATTCTTCAACTCGTTTATCTCTTTTATTTTATCTAGTGAATATGAAATAAACTTCTGTCCGCCAAATCCAGGATTAACTGACATTATTAGAACCATATCAATTTCTTTAATTAAATCTTTTATTAAAGATGTAGGTGTTCCTGGATTTAAAGCAATTCCTACTTTAACTCCTTTTGATTTAATTAATTGAATTACTCTGTCTATATGTACTTCTGCTTCATAATGTATTGTTATTATATCTGCTCCTGCAGCTACAAAATCTTCAATAAACCTACTTGGTTCTTCTACCATTAAATGAACATCAAATACTTTATCTGTTCTATTTCTTAGAGCTCTCACTATAGGTGCCCCCAAAGTTATATTTGGAACAAATTGCCCATCCATAACATCTATATGAATCCAATCAGCTCCTCCTTTTGCTATTCTTTCTACATCCTCACCAAGCTTTGAAAAATCAGCTGATAGTATAGATGGCGCTATCATTACCATTTATATTTTCCCCCTTCAATAATTTCTTCTAATGTTTTTATATAAAATTCATATCTATGTTTATTAATTTTACCTTCTTCAACGGCTTTTTTTATAGAACAGTTTGGTTCTTTATAATGAAGGCATCCTCTAAACTTACATGAATCATTTAAGTCTTCAAACTCTGGAAAACAATACTTTAATTGGTCTTTTTCCATAAATGAAACATCTAAAGTAGAAAATCCTGGTGTGTCTACAATAAAACCATTATCTACTTCTATAAGTTCACTATGCCTTGTAGTATGTTTTCCTCTCCCTATCTTCTCACTAACAACTCCTGTCTCCATGTGATCTCTTTCAGTTAATGTATTTATTAAAGTAGATTTTCCTGCACCAGAAGGTCCACAAAGAACAGTAACATTATCTCTCATTCTTTCTCTGAGAGTATCTACTCCTATACCTTTTTTGGCATTAATGAATAACACTTCGTACCCTATATCATTTATCTTACTCTTTACTTCTTCTCTTTCTTCTTCTGAAACCAAATCAACTTTATTTAAACAAACTATAGTTTCAATATTATTACTTTCACATAACACCAAAAATCTATTTAATAAATCATAATTTAAATCCGGATTTTTTATTGCAAAAACAACAAAGGCTAATGTTACATTAGCTACAGTTGGTCTTATAAGTTCTGAGCATCTTTCATGAATTTCTTCAATGACACCTTTTCCATTTTCTACTTTTATTGTAACATTATCTCCTACCATAGGCTTCATATCCTTATGACGAAACTTTCCTCTCGCTTTGCATTCTATTATTCCTTCAGCTGTTTTTATATAGTAGAAGCCACCTATACCTTTAATTATTTTACCTTCCATAGTACCTCCAAAAAAATATTTCCTTCTATATATAATAACCAAATTTCAAGTATAATTGCAAATTAAATAATAATTCTAAATTGATTATTAAAAAGAGTAAAGCAACACAGCTTTACTCTTCATACTTAACTAAATTATTGTTGTTTAGGTGGATTAGTTTGATTTGGGTCTGTAGGTTTTGTTTCCTGCTTAAATTTTAAAGTAATTGAAGAACCTTCTTCGTATAATCCTTTATCCCAACTTTCTAATGCGCCAGTTCCATCATTAGCATTTGGAGTTAATCCAGCTGCCTTTACAGCTGCTAGAGCTGCTTCCCTAGACATACCTGCACTTAAAATTTTACTAGTATCTATTTTCTTTTTCTCTGGTTCTTTATATTGACCTATATTAATAGTCACTGTTGAACCTTGCTTTAGGGATTCTCCCGCTTGATTAGAAATACTGATTACCTTACCATCACTATTTTTATCAGTTGTATCGACAGTATTTACATCTGCTTCTAAACCTGCTTTTGCTAAAGCTGCTACTGCTGCATCTCTTGAAAGTCCCTTTAAACTTGGTACCTTAGCATACTTTATATCAGGTCCAGTACTTACAACAATAGTTATCTTAGCGTTTTCTGCAACTTCTGTACCTGGCGCTGGATTAGTAGTTATAACTTCTCCACTTGGAACAGAATCACTAGATTCTTTAGTTACTTCATAAGTTAACTTGCTTTTCTTTAATATTACAATAGCTTCATCGAGAGAATTCTCAGTTAAATCAGGAACTTTAATCTTTGTTTCACCAGCACTTACTATAACCCTGATCTTATCCCCCTTCTTAACAGAACTTCCAACGTCAGGATTCACTTCTAGTACAGTATTCTCTTTTTCACTACTCTTTTCTGTTCCTGCTTCCTCTAAAACTAGTCCAGCCTTAGTTAAAGCTTCCTTCGCATCATCTAAAGTCATACCTTTAATATCTGGAACTTTTACTTCTTCTGCTGAAGCAGAACTTCCTCCTCCAAATAATAAAAATGAAGATAATCCAACTAAAAGCAATAATGCCGCTGCAGCTACAATACCAATTATAAGCTTCTTCTTGTTCTTATTCTTTTTACTCTTATCCTTCTTTGGTGATTCATCCTCGTCGTCATAATAGTCATCTTCATCCTCATCGTAGTAATCCTCATCTTCGTCATAATCATCTTCATCAACTTCTTTGTTTTCTGGAAGATCATTTACCGCTGGATTTACTGCTGGCATAACAATTGTACGACCATCATTATCATCTTCAACCTTATCTATAACGGCGTTTGGATCTTCCTTAATTTTTTGAAGATCGTTAATAAGCTCTTTTGCTGTTTGATATCTTTTATTTGGATCTTTTTCCATTGCTTTAAGTATTAACTTATTTAAGCTATCAGGAATTCTTGAATTTATTTGTTTTGGAGGAACTACTTCCTCTTGAATATGTTTTAAAGCTATTGTTACAGGAGAATCTGCTTCAAATGGTAATTTTCCTGTAACCATTTCGTATAAAACTATTCCTAATGAATATATGTCAGTTCTTGTATCTACAAAACTTCCCTTTGCTTGCTCTGGGGAAAAATATTGCGCAGAACCCATAATTGTAGTTGTATTAGTTAATGTTGCTGAATCAGCAGATTTAGCTATACCAAAGTCAGTAACTTTTATCACTCCATCTTCTGTTACTAGTACATTCTGTGGTTTAACATCTCTATGAATAATGTTGTTCTTGTGAGCACATTCTAAAGCTTTTGCAATTTGCGTTCCTATCTTTATGGTAGTTTCATAATTTAGCTTACCAAATTCCTTTATGACTTCCTTTAAAGTCTTACCTTGAACATACTCCATTACTATATAGTTAAGTTCCTCTTGAGTTCCTACATCAAGAACATTAACGATATTATTATCAGATAAAGTAGCTATTGCAGTAGCTTCTCTTTTAAATTTATTAACAATATCTTCATTACCAGATAATTCTTTTTTAAGTATTTTTACAGCTACATTTCTATTAAGCTTATTGCATCTAGCTTTATATACTATTGACATTCCGCCTTCACCAATTTGCTCTAATATCTCATACCTGTTTCCTAATATTTCTCCTATCATACTACCTCTCTCCTTCAAACAACAAAACTGTAATATTATCTCTGCCGCCCTTGTACTTAGCAAGATTAACAAGTTTGTTACAGATATTAATGAGCTCTTTTTCCTCATTAACAATAGATATTATTTCTTCTTTTGTCACCTCATTTGTTAAACCATCTGAACATAATAAATATATGTCATATGTATACTTATCTATGACAAAAATATCTACCTCTACAAGACTGCTAGTTCCAACAGCCCTAGTAATAATATTCTTTTGGGGATGATTTGCCGCCTCAACTTCAGTAATAGTTCCAAGGTCAACTAATTCTTGAACTAAAGAATGATCTTTAGTTATCTTTTCAATGTTAGCTCCCTTGATTCCAAAACAAGAACTGTCTCCTACATTAGCAACTACTACTTTATCATCTTTAACAAGACATGCAGTAATAGTTGTTCCCATGCCATTTAGATTATCTCTTTCTGTAGAATGAACATATATTTCCTGATTTACTTTTTCAATAGCTTCCTTTAAAAGAACCTCTGCTTTACATCTGTTATAATTAGCTATTATATAATCAACTACGCCTTCTGCTGCCATCTTACTAGCAACTTCCCCCGCATTATGGCCCCCCATTCCATCTGCAACTACATAAATCTTATATTCATTTTCTTCATGGTAGTGAACAAAATCTTCATTAAGACTTCTGACCATCCCTATATCACTTAGAAAACTTATCATAAACTCCCCCCTCTTTGGGTATTAATTATTAGAACTCAATTCAATGTAACTTCTCCTTAGTTGTCCACAAGCTGCATTAATATCGCTCCCCATTTCCCTTCTTACTGTAACTTCAACCCCTAAATTTTTTAATGTATTTTCAAAGTTATTTATAGTTTTTTCCGAAGATCTTTTAAATGAATTTTCCTTGATCTCATTTACTGGTATTAAATTAACATGACATAATAATCCACTTAATAATTTCCCTAAGGATTTAGCATCTTCTATGCTGTCATTTACATCTTTAACTAAAGAATATTCAAATGTTATTCTTCTTTTAGTTTTTTCTATGTAATATTTGCATGCATCTAAAATTTCTTTTATAGAATATTTATTTGCAATAGGCATTATCTCTTTTCTTTTTTCATCGCTAAATGCATGTAATGAAATAGCTAAAGTAATACTCAAGCCTTTATCCGCCAGATCATATATTTTAGGAACTATTCCACATGTAGATAGCGTAATATGTCTTTGCCCTATATTCAGACCATATTCAGCATTTACAAGTTCTAAGAACTTCAAAACATCATCATAATTATCTAAAGGTTCTCCACTTCCCATTAATACAACATTGGAAATCCTTTCACCAATTAGTTTTTGTGCTACTAAAATCTGTGAAAGTATTTCCCCTGCTGTAAGATTTCTAACCCTTCCTTCAATAGTCGATGCACAAAACTTACATCCCATCCTACATCCTACTTGCGTAGAAATGCATATAGAATTTCCATGCTTATATTTCATAATTACAGTTTCTATTAAGTTTCCATCCTTAAATCCAAGCAATAACTTCTTCGTACCATCTATCTTTGATTCAAACTTTTCTATTACCTTAGGAATTCCTATATAGAAACTTTTACTAAGCTTTTCCTTTAATTCACCAGGGATGTTTTTCATTAAATTGAAATCCCATATTTCTTTATATATCCAAGAAACCACCTGCTTAGCTCTAAAGGCACTCTCATTATTATCTTTCATCCAATTTTGTAATTCTTCTAATGTAAAATTTAAAATGTTATCCATATATTCTCCTAATTCTTTCTAAACTTAGCTATAAAGAATCCATCCATATATTCATTTGGCAACACTGTAAGTGTTCCTAGGGCGTCATAATTCAAATTATTTCCCTTACCTACAAACACTTTTTCTATTTTTGCGTCCTTATATTTATTCAAAAACCATTTTACATTATCTTCATTTTCTTCTTTATTTAAAGTACAAGTAGAATATATCATAATTCCATCTTTCTTTAAATATTCCCATGCATTACTCATAATAGATCTTTGAATATTTACTATTTCCTTAAGCTCACTTCTCTTTTTACTCCATTTTATCTCAGGTTTTTTTCTTATAATTCCAAGACCTGAACATGGCACATCAATAAGGACTCTATCAGCTGCATTAACTAAATTCACATCTAGCTTAGAAGCATCCATTTCACCTAGCTTTATGTTTGTAAGACCTAATCTCTCATAATTTTCTTTAATTAAATCAAGTTTTTGAGGATGAATATCAAAAGCTAAAACTTCTCCTGTATTCTCAAGAAGTTCTGCAATATGTGTTGTTTTTCCACCTGGAGCTGAACAAAGATCTAGCACCTTTTGTCCCTGCATGATATCAAGCAGTGGAGCAACTAACATAGCACTTTCATCTTGTACTGTTATCTTACCTTCTAGAAAAGCATTATTCTTTTCTATAGCTCTTCCGCCTTTAATAAATATAGCTTCTGGACAAACTACTCCTTCAAAAACATTGTATCCATTTTCCTCAAAACTTTCTAAAACATCTTCATACTCAGCTTTCAAATTATTAACTCTTACAGTAACCATAGGAGTATTATTTAACCCATGCATAATCCTTATAGCTTCTTTTTCACCATATTGATTAATAAACATTTTTATCATCCATGGTTCAAAAGATAACTCATATGCAATTTCATCTATCTTATTTCTGAACTCTATTTCTAGTTTACCATCTTTTTTAACATAATTTCTTAAGATTCCATTAACTAATTTAGAATCTTTTTCAGAAACTTCTTTTGCAAGCTCCACAGCTTCATTGCAAGCTGCATATGAAGGTACTTTATCAAGGTAATGCATTTGATAAATTGCAACCCTTAATATATTCAATATTTTTTTGTCCATAACAGACATATCTCTTACAAATGAACCAATTATCATATCTATAGACTTAAGTCTCCTTAAAGTACCATATACTATCTCAGTCGCCAGTGATTTATCTTGATCCGATAAATCAGAACTATTTAACTCTTTTGATAGAATTATATTCGAATATGCTCCTTCTCCTACAACTCTACTTAAAACTTTTACTGCAATTTTTCTACTACTCATAATTATACCTCATCTAATCATTTCTTCTGCTTAAAGCTATTAACCTAATAAGTTGGGAAACAGCCATCAAAGTTGCTGCCACATATGTCATAGCCGCTGCATCTAATACTTTTTCAGCACCTTTCACTTCATCTCCATATAAAATTCTTCTGGTATTTAATATTTTTAACGCTCTATTTGATGCATTAAACTCAACTGGTAAAGTTACAAGTTGAAATAAAACTACTGCTGAAAATAATATTATTCCAAAATAAACCAACGGTTTTATAGCAAGTATTAGCCCTGCAATAAATAATACCCATGAAAATGTTGAACTTATATTTACTACTGGATATATAGAGTTTCTAAAAGCAAGCGGTCCATAACTTTCTTTGTGTTGAATTGCATGACCTACTTCATGAGCTGCTATTCCAGCCGCTGCTATAGTCGTTCCACTATATACATCTGGTGATAATCTTAAGACTCTATTTTTAGGATCATAATGATCTCCAAGCCTAGAATTTACCACTTCAATAGGTATATCGTAAAGACCTGCATCATTTAATATCATCCTAGCTATCTGCTCTCCAGTATACCCATTCATAGTTCTAACTCTGCTGTATTTATCATAAGCAGAACTAACTTTAGTTTGGGCCCAAAAACTTATTATTAATGCTGGAACCAATATAAGATATGTTGGATCAAAATAATATGGAAAAAAACCATGCATAAATATCCCTCCTATCCTAAAATTGTATTTACCTCTATCTTATGCCCATTAATATATTGCTCAATTGTAAGAGGTTTTCCATTTGGAAATTGGACTTTTTTAACCAGTAATATTCCTTCCTTACATGCAACTCTAATCCCTTCTTTGCTTACATCAAGAATTGTTCCTTCTTCTTTATTATGCTTCTCTTCAAGGACTTTTGATTCATAAATTTTCATTTGCTTACCATCATAGGATGTATAAGCTATTGGCCAAGGGTTTAATCCTCTGATAAGATTATGAATATTTTCTGCTGTTTCATGCCAGTTTATTACTGCTATCTTTTTATCCAACATTTTTGCATAAAAAGTTTCATCAGATTGTTTTTCAGGTTTTATTTGTCCGTTTATTATTTTATCAATAGTTTCTTTTAATAGTGCTGAACCTCTTTCTTTTAAAATATCATAAAGTTCACCTGCTGTCATTTCTTCTGTTATTTCAACTTTGTCCTTCAAAAGCATATCTCCTGTATCTAGACCTTTATCCATCAACATAGTGGTATTTCCTGATATTTTTTCTCCTTTTATAATTGCCCAATTTATTGGTGCAGCACCTCTATACATAGGTAATAGAGATCCATGTAGATTAATGCATCCATACTTTGGAATGTCAAGCACTTCCTTTGTTAACAATTGTCCAAAAGCAACTACTATAATAAAATCTGGAGCAATTTTTTTAAGTTCTTCTATCATTTCCTTATCATCTTTTAATTTTATTGGTTGATATACAGGTATGCCCTTTTTAACAGCCACTTCTTTTATATCAGAAAAAGCAAGCTTCTTTCCTCTTCCCTTTGGCTTATCTGGTTGAGTAAAAACAGCCTTAACATCGTAGTTGTCTATCAACATTTCTAATGATGGAACTGCAAAATCTGGAGTTCCCATAAAAACTATCTTCATATATCTGTTTTCCTCCTAATTACTTTTCAAATGATCAATAAATAATACTCCATCTAAATGCTCATTTTCATGGCATATAGCTCTAGCTAAAAGTTCTTCTCCCTCAAGGATAAATTCTTCACCTTTTTCATTTATAGCTTTAACTTTAACATAATTAGGTCTTACAACATTTTCATTTACTCCTGGAACACTTAAGCATCCTTCTTCTCCATCTTGAGTTCCCTTAGTTTCTAATATTTCAGGATTAATAAAAACCATTGGACCTTCTCCATCATAAACATCTATAACAAAAAGTCTTTTTAATATTCCTACTTGTGGTGCTGCAAGCCCCACACCATCAGCTTTATACATAGTTTCAATCATATCATTTATTAATTCTAAAAGTCTCTTATCTATTTTATCTACTTTTTTTGATTTTTTTCTTAATATCTCGTCACCATTAATTCTTATATTTCTTATTGCCATAAATTAATCCTCCTAGGCCATATTATTTGGATTAAAATCCATACTAACTCTTATATCATTATAAACACTCTTGGTTAATTCATAAAGGGTATCTTTAACTTTTTTTCTTAAATTTAATGAAATATCACCTTTAATTATAATCTGCCATCTAAAATTTTCTTTTATCTTTGTTATTATACAAGGGGTTGGTCCTAATAATTCTAAATCATTTTCATCTTCTAATATTTTATTCAATTCAATTTTAAGTCTATTCATAAATTTTATTAATTTATCTTCAAATTTGCTTTGCCCGTTAATAAGTAAGATGGTACTAAAAGGAGGATACTTCATAATTTTTCTTACCCTTATCTCCTCCTTAAACAATTCATCATAAGAATTATTTATCGCATAATTTAAACTAGCATTCTCTGGAGTATATGTTTGAACTATTACTTTTCCTTTCTTATCTCCCCTACCAGCTCTACCAGCTACCTGTGTAATTATTTGATAAGTTCTTTCTCCTGACCTGTAATCAGGAATATTTAAAGAAATATCAGCAGCTAATATCCCAACTAAAGTAACATTCTTAAAATCTAATCCTTTAGATACCATTTGAGTCCCTATTAATATATCTGCTTCACCATTTTTGAATGAATTATATATTCTTTCGTGAGAATCTTTTGTTCTTGTGGTATCTACATCCATTCTTAAAACCCTAGCTTTAGGAAATGTTTTTTTAACTTCATCTTGAACTCTTTCAGTTCCAGCCCCAAAAAACTTTACATATTTGCTGCTACACTTAGGACAAACCTTAACCTCTCTTTGGGCTCTACCACACATATGACAAACTAAATAACCATTTTTATGATAAGTCATTGAAACATCACATTCAGGGCATTTAAATACATAACCGCAACTTCTACAGGATACAAAGGTTGAAAAGCCTCTTCTATTTAAAAATAAAATAATTTGTTCTCCTCTTTTTAATGTCTCTTCAATTTCTAAGACAAGCTTTCTACTTAATATGGATAAATTTTTACTTTTAAGTTCCTCCCTCATATCCACTACTTCCATTGAAGGTAAAGGTTTGTTGCTTACTCTATTCTTGATTTCCACGAGCTCAATCTTTTCTTCCAATGCTTCGTAAAAACTTTCAACAGATGGTGTTGCAGATCCTAAGACATATTTGCATCCTTTTATTTCACTTAGATACTTCGCAACTTCTTTTGTACTATATTTAGGGTTATTCTCAGATTTATATGTATTTTCATGTTCTTCATCTATTATAATAAGACCTAAATTATTTAGAGGCAAAAATATTGCACTTCTTGCTCCCACAACTAGTGAAGCTTCGCCTCTTTTTATTCTAAACCATTCATCAAAGCGTTCTCCTGGTGTTAATTTACTATGAAATAAGGCAACCTCTCTTCCAAATCGGCCTTTAAACCTTTCTATCATTTGAGGAGTTAAAGCTATTTCTGGAACCAACATTATAGCTGATTTCCCTTGCTTTAATGTTTCTGATACAAGGTTCATATACACTTCAGTCTTACCTGATCCCGTTACACCTTTTAACAAAAACCCTTTCTTATTTGAATTTATAATTCTTTCAAATACATTTAACTGTTCTTCGTTTAACCTATTTCTAGAATCTTCCTCATATACTCTATTATTATATCTATAAACCACTTCTTCTTTTACTTGCAAGAAACCACTTTCTATAAGTTTATTTAATATATAAATTGAGAAATCTCCTTTTTTCGTAATCTCACTTTTAGAAAATTCTCCATCATGAACTTTAATATATGATATTAAATTTTTATAATTTTCTTTTTCTAATAATTTCCCTTCTAATTCCTTTGCAAAACAAATAACCTGTTTCTTTTTATTTTTAAGACCACTCATTAATCCTACAGGAATAATAGTTCTTATAGCATCAATATACTTACATAAATATCTTTCTCTCAAGAAATCTATAACCTTTAAATCATCTCTCGAAAGTATTGGTTCTTCATCCAATATTCTAGATATATTCTTTATACCTTTTATTTTCTCTACACCCTCACATTTAAGAACAATGACAAAAGCCTCAACAGGTCTATTACCTTTTCCAAAAGGCACTTTAACCCGGTGTCCTACTTGTATAATTTCATTATGTTCTTCTTTTACCTTATAAGTGAAGGTTCTATCAAGTTCTATTGCTTCACTATTTACTATTACTTCAGCATATAAATCTATCACTACCCCTTCACTCTCCTTTAAATATATCTATAATTAAGAAAAAGCGCAAATTAGCGCTTTTCCATAATCATGTCAAATAAATTTCTTGCAACTTCCTTTTTGTTCATCTTTTCTAAAGTAGTTATATCGCCATTTTTAGAAATTATACTTACTCTATTATCCTGGGAACCAAATCCTGTATCTTTTGAAGTTATATCATTAGCAACTATGTAATCAAGATTTTTTCTATCTAATTTACCCTTTGCATTCTCTATAACATTTTGACTTTCTGCTGCAAATCCAACTAAAATTTGATTTTTTTTCTTCTTACCAAGTAGCATTAATATATCATTATCTCTGACAAAATCTAAACTAAGATCTCCATCACCTTTTTTTATTTTTTGGCTACTTACTTCCTTTGCTTTATAATCTGCAACCGCTGCTGCTTTAACTACAATATCTGCATCATCGTAATGATTAATAATAGCATTTAGCATTTCTTCGTTAGTTTTAACATCTATAACATCTATACCATAGGGTTTTTTCTCATTAGTAGGTCCTGAAACCAATATAACTTCAGCCCCTCTATCTCTTGCTTCTTTTGCTATTTCATATCCCATTTTACCAGTTGATCTATTTGTAAGAAATCTAACTGGATCAATATCTGTTCTTGTTGGTCCTGCACTTACTATTACTTTTTTATTTATTAAATCCTTTTTATCGTAAAGCTCACTCATTACCTTCTCTACAATAATTTCTGGTGCTGGTAGTTTTCCTTTACCAACATCACCACAAGCTAATCTTCCACTATCAGGTTCTATAAACTCATAACCTAGCTTTTTAAGCTTTTCTAGATTACCTTGTACTATTCTATTGTTATACATACCAGTATTCATAGCTGGGGCAAAAATAACTTTAGCATTAGTTGCCATAATAGTTGTTGATAACATGTCATCTGCTATGCCGTTAGCTACCTTCCCTATTATGTTAGCTGTAGCAGGTGCAACTAAAAAAACATCTGCTCTTTGAGCTAAGCTAATATGTTGTATTTCCCAAGCTTTTGGTTCTTGAAACATGTCTGTAGTTACAAGATTTTGACTTATTGCTTGAAAAGTTAGTGGCGCCACAAATTCTGTAGCAGACTTTGTCATTATCACTCTAACATCGATATCTTTTTTTCTTAATGAACTTGCAATATCAAGAGCTTTATAAACCGCGATTCCACCAGTAACACCTAAAACAACACATTTATTCTCTTTCATAATTACTTACTTAAATCCTCTACTGCTTCATAAGTAACAAGCCCTTCATTTACTTCGTTTATAGCTATTGTTAAAGGTTTCTTAGAATCAACTTCTGTAAGTTGTTTAGACCCATCAATTAATTGTCTAGCTCTTTTTGAAGTAACGATAACTAGTGAATATCTGTCCTCAACTTTTTTTAATAAATCTATAACTGATGGATTAATCATTGTATTATTCATTATTTATACCTCCTTGCGATCTGTTAATATGTCATCTTTTATTCTATCGACCCTACACTGCTCTGCAACCAAAATATTTTCTATTTTAACTACTGCATCCTCTACTTTATCATTTATCACACCATAATTATATTTCGAAATATAATTTATTTCTTGATAAGCTGATGTAAATCTCCTCATTAAGGATTCTGGTGTTTCACTTCCTCTATTTATTATTCTTTGTTTAAGCTCTTCCATAGAAGGTGGAAGAATAAATATAAATACACCATCTTCACAATTTTCTTTAACTTTAAGAGCTCCTTGAATATCAATTTCTAAAATTACATTTTTTCCTTCATCTAACATTTTATCAACACTAGATCTTGGTGTTCCATAAAAATTTTCATATACTTCAGCCCACTCTAAGAAATCATTTCTATCAATTCTTTTTCTGAATTCATCTTTTGTTAAGAAATAATAATTTACTCCATGAACTTCTCCCTTTCTAGGTTCTCTAGTAGTAGCAGATACCGAAAGGTAAAGATCATCATGCTTTTCAAGTAGTGCTTTACATATAGTTCCTTTTCCTGCTCCTGATGGCCCAGAAATGACTATTAGTACTCCTCTTTTATTCATTAATCTTCAACCTCATCTACTACATCATCCTTTGTTGATAATCTATGTGCAACAGTTTCTGGTTGTACTGCTGAAAGAATAACATGATCTGAATCAGTAACTATAACAGCTCTTGTTCTTCTTCCGTAAGTTGCATCAATAAGCATCCCTCTATCCCTTGCCTCTTGAATGATTCTTTTAATTGGTGCTGATTCTGGACTTACAATCGCAATTAATCTATTAGCTGAAATTATATTTCCAAAACCAATATTTATTAGCTTAATACCCATTTTATTTCCTCCTAATTATTCAATATTTTGCACTTGTTCTCTTATTTTTTCTATTAGATTTTTTATGTTAATGACTAAGTTTGTCATATCCATATCATTACATTTTGATCCAATTGTATTTGTTTCTCTATTCATTTCTTGAACAATAAAGTCTAGCTTTCTACCAATTGGTTCATCCAAGTTCAGTGTTTTTCTCATTTGATTTAGATGACTATATAATCTTGTAATCTCTTCATCTACAGCAGCTTTATCAGCAAAAATTGCCACTTCCATAGCTACTCTTTCTTCATCTATTGTCATCCCACTAGTAAGTTCCTTTATTCTTTCTTCAATTTTTCTTTTATATTGCTTTGGAACTTCTTCTGCTAAAGTTTCAATTTTTTTAACACTATCCTCAATACTGGATAACTTTAAAATAATATCTTCCTTTAATTTTTCACCCTCATTTATTCTCATATCATTCATATTATTAAGAGCTATATTAAGTAAAGGTGTAATTTCTCCAAGAATTTCTTCAATATTTTCTTCTTGAACTTCTAGAGTTATAACCTCTGGAAGTTTTGCAATCTTTGAAAGTGTTATATCATCTTCTATTTCCAATGTATCTGATAATTTTTTAAGACAATTATAATATTCTTTTGCTAAATCAACATTTAATTTAGGAATAGCATTTCCCTTGCCATAACTTTTATAATTAATAAATATATCAACTTTTCCTCTGCTGAGTCTTTTATTTACTATTTTTCTTATCTCTTCTTCTAAAGCAATCATAAATTTAGGCAATCTTATGTTTATATCGAGATATCTATTATTAACACTTTTCATTTCAATAGAAAATAAATATCCTTTACCTTCTTCACCTTGTGCTCTTCCGAAGCTAGTCATACTTTTTACCATGTCCTGCCTCCAATTTTCCATAAACTATAGTTTATAATAATCTACTAACTTTTTTCAGTCAATAGTTTATTCACAGAATATTAACATTTGTTTATATTTTTGAGGAAATCACTTTCAATTTTCCACTGATCTAATATAACCCATCTTCTACAAACTCTTTAATAAATTTCATATTGGATGAATGACTTAAAGCAACCATTAACTTTATCCTAACCTTTTGTCCTTGCATATTATCTCCAAATATAACACCTATATCTCTAAGATTTTTTCCTCCACCTTCATATCCATAAGATTCAAAAACTCTTCCTTCAAAGCATCTCGATACCACAACTACTGGTATGTTATTATTTATTGCTCTTTTAACTCCCTCTACCATTTTAGGAGGTATATTTCCTCTTCCCATGGCTTCTATAACTATCCCTTTATATCCTTTATCAATAGCAAAATTTATAAATTCTTCATCCATCCCAGCTACACATTTAATAAGTGCTATATGAGAATTTAATTTATCAATTACTATATGTTTTCCTTTTGGACATTTTCTGTAGAATATTACATTATTATTATCAACTATTCCTATTGGTCCAAAATTAGGAGTTCTAAACGCATTCAATGCCATTGAGTTTGCTTTTGTTACTTCTCTTGCACTATTTAATTCTCCATTAAAACAAACTAAAACACCTCTGCCTTTAGCTTCTTCTGATATAGCTGTACAGATTGATGCTGCTAGATTAGCTGGTCCATCATAACCTAATTCCGAACTACTTCTCATTGCTCCAGTGATAACTACTGGTTTATTTGTTATTAAAGTTAAATCTAACAAATAAGCTGTTTCCTCAAGAGTATCCGTACCATGCGTTATTACAACTCCATCTATGTCTTCACGTTCAACTAAAGCTCTAACTTTTTTTGACAATTCAAGCATTAACTCTGGTGTTACATGAGGTGATGGCAAATCAGAAAATGTATGACTTTCTATTTTTGCATATGATTCAATTCCTGTAACCATCGCCATTATTTCTTCTCCACTCAAAGAAGGTACTGCTGCTTGTATCCTTTCATCTACTTTCATCGATATAGTCCCACCATTAAATATAACTGCAACTTTTTTCATATTTTCCCTCCATCATATCTTTAGCATATTTTATTTATTTCATTTGATAATTATTTCAATAAAGTAAAATAACTTTTGGTCTCCCAAAAGTTACACATAAAGCAAAGTTTTTGGCAGGTCGGCGTACCCTGCATCTCTGGTTACTACTTAAAGTAGCGTATGAGGAGCCATTTCTCACCTCAAAAACACTTAATATATATTATAATTCTACCACAAAAATGTTTCAAGTTTTTTATTTAAAATAATTCATGTAATATCGCTAAATTTAACTATTCTACCACTATAAATTCTGTTGTTGACTTTACCTTTGGTTATAGGATACATGGTAGATACGTAAATATATTTCTCTTCTAAGTCTACCTCTAACCCTAAAAGAATCGTATTATCTATTTTCTTTATTAATTCTAGCGCTCCACCACTCCCCCTTCTTTCATCAACACCAATATAATCAGGATTTTCAATAATCCCCTCCATTATCTGTAGTAAATTTTCTTTAACTCTTTTAGTTAATTGTTTGCCATGGCGCTTCTTAATGTGATTTATCACCCCCGGTGAGGCATAAACACTTCCATCAAATGCGAAGCCTAGCCTTTCTGCCAAAGAAGTATTTATTCGTCCGACTTTTTTATAAGCTTTATAATAACTTCTCATAATCACCATCACCATGCCTTATATTTTTTAGAAATGTCACCAATTCTTCATGATATACTCTAATTATATTATAATATACCAATATATTAACTACTATTATTATATTCAATTATAATCAAATATTAACATCTAATTTTAAAAAATTAGTCATTTTTCCACTTTTACTCTTTACCATTCTTAATAAAGTGATAGAATATATATTAATAATATTTAATAAAGATTGGGGAGATATCCATGGACAAGAATGAAAAAATCAACTGGGATGAACTTGGTTTTGAATACATCAAAACTGATTATCGTTACATATCCACTTGGAAAGATGGAGAATGGGATGACGGAAAATTAACTGAAGATAATATGCTTACAATTAGCGAAGCATCTACATCTTTACATTATGGTCAACAATGTTTTGAAGGGCTAAAAGCATATAGAACAAAAGATGGAAGTATTCAGCTATTTAGGCCAAATAGAAATGCATCCCGACTTAATGATTCGTGTAAAAAATTATTAATGCCACAATTACCTGAAGAGAAATTTATTGATGCATGTATGCAAGTAGTTAAAGCAAATGAGAGATTCGTTCCTCCTTATGGTACTGGCGGAACACTATATATAAGGCCTTTTATCATAGGCGTTGGTAATAACATTGGTGTTAAGGCAGCCCCAGAATATATTTTTTGTGTTTTCTGCGTGCCTGTAGGAGCTTATTTTAAAGGAGGATTAGCACCTGTTAACTTTATGATATCTGATTATGATAGAGCCGCTCCATTTGGAACAGGTCAGCAAAAAGTTGGCGGTAACTACGCTGCATCAATGGAACCTCATAAAATTGCAGTCGAAAGAGGGTTTGCAGACTGTATATATTTAGATCCTGCAACTCATACTAAAATTGAAGAAGTTGGAGCAGCAAACTTTTTTGGAATTACCCATGATAATAAATTTGTAACTCCTAAATCACCATCTATACTGCCAAGTATAACAAAATATTCACTTCTCCAATTAGCTGAAGAAGTTTTGCATTTAGAAGTAGTTGAAGGTGATGTATTTATTGATAAAATAGATGAATTTAAAGAAGCTGGTGCCTGTGGAACTGCTGCTGTTATAACTCCAATCGGAGGAATCGAATATGAAAACAAGCTACATGTATTCCACAGTGAAACTGAAGTTGGTCCTATCACTAGAAAACTATATGATACCCTTGTTGGTATTCAATTTGGAGATATTGAAGGTCCAGAGGGATGGATTTATAAAGTTAAATAACTAAACTCTTAATCTAAAAAAGAACCCCTTAGTAAAATCTAAGGAGTTCTTTTTTAAATTGTTATAGTATTATACAAATTAAACCACCACTACCCTCATTAATTATCTTTTGTAAGGTTTTTTGAATTTTCACCTGAACATCTTCTGGCATTTTATACAATTTATTTTGAAGCCCTTCTTTTACTAGCACTTCTAAAGATTTTCCAAACATGTTACTTTGCCAAAGACTAGTTGGATCAGTCTCAAATTGATCTAACAAAGCTTTAACAAGTTCTTCTGATTCTTTCTCCGATCCCATTATCGGACTAATTTCAGTTTTTATATCTGCTTTAATAAAATGTAATGATGGAGCGCTTGCTTTAAGTTTAACCCCAAATTTATTTCCTTGCTTTACAATTTCAGGTTCTTCAAATTTCATCTCTGTTAATTGTGGTGCAACTAACCCATATCCAGTATTTTTAACTTCTTCCAATGCATCTTTAACTTTATCATACTCTTTTTTGGCATAATTCAATTCCTTTATTAAGGATAACAAGTCACTCTCTGATACTACATCTAAATCACAAATCTCGCTTAAAACTTTATAGAATACACCATCTTCTGGTTTTAATAATATTCTACCAGTTCCTGTCCCAAGATCCATTTCAATTAATAGAGAAGTTCCTAAGTACTCATCGCTCTTCATGTTTTTTAGGGATGCCTTTATATCTTTAACCTTCGATATGTCCTTACTCATATCCTTAATTATATTAAAGAAATCTTTTTTAAGCCAATGAGTTGGTTCAAGTTTTTCAAGCCATTCTGGCATATCTATGTTGATTTCTTTAACTGGGAATTCTTTAAGTACATGTTTAAATATTTCTTCAATATCATCCTCATTCATATTGTAAACATCTAGAATTTGTACTGTTACATTATATTTCTCTTCCATCTCCATTTTTAATGCTTTTGTTTCTGGTGCATTAGGTTTTGCACTATTTAAGATTACAATAAATGGTTTCTTTATAGATTTTAATTCTCCGATCACTCTTTCTTCTGCATCTAGATATTCATTTCTTTCGATTCCTGTAATACTTCCATCCGTTGTTATTACCAATCCAATAGTTGAATGGTCTTCTATAACTTTTCTAGTTCCAAGTTCTGCTGCATCTTCAAAAGGTATCTCATAGTCATACCAAGGAGTATGAACCATTTTTGCTTCTTCACCATCAAGATATCCTAATGCGCCTTTTACGATATATCCAACACAGTCTACCATACGGATTTTAAACCTAATTTCTTCATCAAGACTTATCTCAACAGCTTCATTAGGTACAAATTTTGGTTCAGTAGTATGAATACTTTTCCCTGATCCACTTTGAGGCAGCTCGTCTTTAGCTCTTTCTTTTTTATAACTATTTTCAATCTTTGGTATAACCATTAGGTCCATAAACTTTTTTATAAACGTAGATTTCCCTGTTCTTACAGGACCAACTACACCAACATATATGTCCCCCTGGGTTCTTTCAGCTATATCTTTATATATATTGAAGCTGTCCAAGTTATTACCTCCTAAAATATTTTTAACAATATATATATATTCTTCCTGATAAAAATATATTCTTATTTTTAATCCAAAAGAATAAGTTTAATATACCGTCCCTTCAAGATATAATATGCTTGTTACATGACAAAATGATAAAAAATAGAATGTAGGAAACAAATTTCCTACATTCTATTTAAAACTTCTATACTTACCAGGTTTCACTCTTCTTTTCTCTTTTCATAAGTTCACTAACACACACCTTTGGAGGTTTCCCCATAAACAATGCCCTATATAAAGCATCTGTTATAGGCATTGATATGCCAATTCTTTCTTTTAATTCATAAAAGGCTTTACATGCTTTAACTCCTTCTACAATCATTCCTACTTCATCAAGTGCTTCTTTCATAGTTTTGCCTTGTCCAATCAGAATCCCAGCTCTTCTATTTCTAGAATGCATAGATGTGCAAGTAACAATTAGATCTCCCATGCCAGTCAAGCCATAAAAAGTCTCGGCCTTACCCCCAAGCGCTATTCCAATTCTTGCAATCTCAGTCATTCCTCTTGTCATTAAAGCAGCTTTTGTATTATCACCATACCCCATGCCATCAATAACTCCTGATGCCAAAGCAATTACATTTTTTACTGCTCCTCCAATTTCCACACCTATTATATCTTCATTTGTATATACTCTAAAGTCGTTAGTCATAAATAAATCTTGAACTTCTTCAGCATATTCCATATTTCTTGATGTAACTACAATCGTAGTTGGAATTTCTGCGGCTACCTCCTCGGCATGACTTGGTCCCGATAAAACTATTACTGGATTTTTCAATTCCTTTTCAATAACAACTGATAATCTTTCATCCGTTTCCGGATCTATCCCTTTAGCTATTGATATGATCGGTACTGATTCATCAATAATTTCCCTTAATTCTTTAGCCATGTTCCTTATTACATGAGATGGAATAGCTAACACTAAATAATCTATAGACTTTACAGCCTCTTTTATATTGATGAAAGCAGTAACACTTTCTGGGATAACCAAATTTTTAATATACTTATCATTTCTTCTGTTATTATTTATATCGTTAACAACAGTCTCATCTCTATCGTATATTGATATTTCATGTCCCTTCTTAGCCAAAAGAATAGCTAATGCAGTACCAAAGCTTCCACCGCCAATAAAGGCTATTTTGCTCATTACTTTTCCTTCCTCTCCCTATATTCTATCTGTATACCAGTCCCCTTAAAATCAAAACTTTCTCTCAATTGATTTTCTAAATATCTCTCATAAGAAAAATGTCTAGCATTCGTATCGTTAACAAAGAATACAAATTTAGGTGGTTTTGTTGCAACTTGAGTTGCGTAGAATATCTTAAGCCTTTTAAGAGCAACTATTGGAGGTTCTTTCATTAAAATAGCTTTACTTATTACATCATTAAGAATACCAGTTGAAACTCTCTTATTATAATTATCATAACACTTTTTAGCTATTTCTAAAACCTTATGAGTTCTTTGTCCTGTTAATGCTGATATAAAAAGATATTCTGCATATGCTAAAAATTTAAGATTTTGTTGAAGTTCTTTCTTAAACTTTTCCATAGTTTTATCATCTTTTTCTATAAGATCCCACTTATTAACTATTACCATAATAGCTTTCTTCATTTCATGAGCATAACCTATTATCTTTTCATCTTGCTCAGTTATTCCTTCTGTAGCATCTATCATCAAAATACAAACATCTGCTCTTTCAATTGCTGCAAGTGTTCTAATAACGCTATATCTTTCAATTTCAGCTTTTACCTTACTCTTTCTTCTTACTCCTGCTGTATCTACAAGTATAAACTTTCCAAGTTCGTTTTCAAGATAGCTATCAATAGCATCCCTTGTTGTTCCAGGTACATTTGATACAATTACTCTTTCTTCTCCTAACAATCTATTTATAAGAGAAGATTTCCCTACATTAGGTTTACCAATCATTGCTATTCTTATATACTCATCTTCTTCATCTTCTAGCTCAGCATTATCAAAATTTTCTACAACTCTATCAAGCATATCTCCTAGCCCTAATCCTTGTGATGCTGATATCGTAATCGGATCTCCTATGCCTAAGTTATAGAATTCCCATGCATTATCTTCTTCCTTAAGAGAATCTACCTTGTTAACAACTAACACAATAGGTTTCTTACTTTTTCTAAGCATATTTGCAACTTCTTCATCTGCAGGCGTTATTCCCTCTTTTCCATCAACTATAAAAACTATAACATCAGCAGTTTCTATTGCAATTGTTGCCTGTCTTCTCATTTGTTTTACTATTACATCATCACTTTCTGGTTCTATACCGCCAGTATCTATCATAGTAAAATTATAGCTTAACCATTCTGCCTCAGCATAAACTCTATCTCTTGTAACTCCTGGTGTATCCTCTACTATTGATATTCTCTTTCCAGCTAATCTATTAAACAATGTTGACTTCCCTACATTAGGTCTTCCAACCATCGCTACTATTGGTTTTCCCATTAGTATTTTCCTCCTCTTGCTATAGATAATTCCATATGTCAATCATCTTTGGTTTTCTATTTATATTCTTACCTAAAAAAGAATAAATTTTCAAATAATCTTTTCTTTATGTAAAGTTTTCTATCTTATGCTATATTACATTAATAATATATTTTAGTCAATTCTTATTAATACACATTACCTATCTTAATATAAAATAAAAGGCTGTCTACAAATGATTGTAACATTATCATCTATAAGACAGCCTCTCATATAATTAATTATTTAACTTGCTAATAAATAATATTATTCATTCAAATCTACATAAGTTCCTTTACTAGAAAAAATAGTACCTTCACATATATTTGTAACTCTATCCCCAATTCTTTCTAAATATTTGGCTACAAATAATAACTGAGCAGTTTTTTCTGTTTTACTGTCATCAACCTTTATTATGCTTAAAATGTCAGTAAATATTCTTTTATAAATTACATCTACATCATCATCCATCTTACATATTTCATATGCTTTCTCCACATCTCTCTCTATATATGCATTAATAGATAAATCAATCATCTTTCTTACCTGCTCTTCCATGTCCCATAGAGCTAAAGTTTCTTCCGGAAAGCTTCCACCAGATAAATTAATTTTTTTTGTGATTTTGCAAATATCTACAGCATGATCTGCCATTCTCTCCAAATCTGTTACGATTTTTGTTGCTGTAAAAACATTTCTTAAATCCTTTGCTAGAGGTTGTTCCGTAGCAATAAACTTTATAC
This sequence comes from Clostridium cibarium, assembly GCF_014836335.1. Taxonomy (GTDB): domain Bacteria; phylum Bacillota; class Clostridia; order Clostridiales; family Clostridiaceae; genus Clostridium; species Clostridium cibarium. The sequence goes on along the minus strand of NZ_JACSRA010000004.1, from coordinate 29,709 downwards.
ATTCTTCTTCAATTTTTTGTTGTAAATCATCAACCTTATCGTCAGAGCCTACTATCTCCTCAGCTGCCTTTATATCGTGATTTTTAAGAGCAACCATACTTCCATATATCTGCTTTTCAACCAAACTCGCCATAAGCAGCAATTTACGATTTATTTCATTAATTCTAGCCTTTTGAGAAATTCTTGTCATTTAATTCACCTCCTAGTTTATCCAAACCTACCTGTAATATAATCTTCTGTTCTCTTATCTCTTGGTTTATAAAAAATATTTTCTGTAGCATCAAATTCAATTACTTCACCATTTAAAAAGAAAGCAGTTTTATCGGCTATTCTACCTGCCTGTTGCATATTATGCGTTACTATTATAACTGTGTACTTTTTTTTCAATTCATCCATTAATTCTTCAACTTTACTTGTTGATATTGGATCTAATGCTGAAGTTGGTTCATCCATTAATATTATTTCTGGAGAAGTTGCTAAAGTTCTTGCTATACAAAGTCTCTGTTGTTGTCCTCCCGAAAGTCCTAGTGCACTTTTCTTCAATCTATCTTTAGTTTCATCCCATAGCGCTGCTCCTTTAAGACTTTTTTCAACTATCTCATCTAATACTTTTTTATCTTTTATTCCATGAATCTTAGGCCCATAAGTTATATTATCATAAATCGACATAGGAAAAGGATTCGGCTTTTGGAATACCATTCCTATTCTCTTTCTCAATGCAATTTCATCGTAATCATCATAAATATTTTTACCTTCGAATAATACTTTTCCTTCTACCTTAACTATCTCTATTAAGTCATTCATTCTGTTTAATGTTCGTAAAAATGTTGATTTTCCACACCCTGATGGTCCAATAAGTGCTGTAACCTCATTTTTGTTTATATCCAAATTTATCTTTTTTAATGCTTGATTTGTTCCATAATAAAGATCTAAATCTTTCGTTTCAATAATCGCCATTTTCTCCTCCTACTTTCCACTATATGATCTTAACAACCTATTTCCAAGTAATCTTGCTAATAAATTAAATAGCAATACGGCTAACATCAATACTGCTGCAGTACCATTGGCAATAGCTGCTGCATCTGGTACTACTCCCTCAGAATTAAGTTTCCAAATATGAACCGCTAAAGTCTCAGCTGGCTTAAACAAAGAAAAAGCTGATGTTTTTCCTGCTAAACTTATTTCATTAAAATTCAAATTACCTGAACTTAATCCTGCTGTGTATAGAAATGCTGCTGCTTCTCCAAATATTCTACCTGAAGCAAGAATAATTCCTGTTAATATTTCTCCCATAGCAGTAGGTAGTGTAAGTTTGGCAATTGTTTGCCATTTACTTGCTCCTAACCCTAAAGAAGCTTCTTTCACCCTCAAACTCGCTACTTTTATTGCATTTTCTGAAATTCTAGTCATTGATGGTATATTTAAAATACTAACAGACAACGCTCCAGCTAAAACTGAATATCCCCATCCTGCCATATTAACAAATACTAACATTCCAAACATACCAATTACTATAGATGGAAGGGAAGACATTGTTTCTAAAGACAATCTAATAAACCTAACTATTGGCCCTTCCTTAGCATATTCTGCAAGATATATTCCTGCACCTACTCCTACTGGAACAGTAATTATTAATGATACCAAAAGCATGTAAAAGGAGTTAAACAATTGAGGTCCTATACCACCACCAGCTGAGGTTGTCTTTGGGGCTCCAAAGAGAAAACTAGGCTTCAACATTGATATTCCCTTCCCCAAAATATATAGTATAAATGCACCTAAGATAATAACTACAAAAAAGCTCATTATGTAAATTATTATAGTTGCTAGCTTATCAGCTTTCTTAGGATTCATTAAATTTCACTCCTTTTCTCTATCCTTCTAATAATTAATATAAATAAGAAAGAAATAATAAGTAATATTAAAGCCAAAGTCCATAGAGCATCATTCCAAGCAGTTCCAGACGCAGTATTTGCCATATCCATGGTAATAATACTTGTTAGAGTTGCTGATGGAGATATAAGATTTCCTGTTAATTTAACTGTATTACCTATTACCATTTGAACTGCCAAGGCTTCTCCAAAAGCTCTTGCTACACCTAAAACTACTCCAGTTAAAATCCCACTTTTAGAACCAGGAACAATAACATTTTTTATAGTTTGCCATCTTGTAGCTCCTAAACCATATGATGCTTCAATATGTTCGTGTGGCACACTCTTTATAGCATCTATAGATAATGTAGCTATAGTTGGTAGAATCATTAAAGCAAGCACTAAAATACCCGCCAAAAGAGAATATCCTATACCTCCTACATTTTGTTTTATAAATGGTACAAGTAATGAAACACCAACCCATCCATAAACTACAGATGGAATACCAACTAATATTTCAAGTGAAGGTTTTATTATCTTGTTTCCTAACTTCTTAGATATAACGTTAACAAATATCCCCAGAGAAATAGCAACAGGCGCACTAATGATTACTGCACCCATAGACACTATTGTAGAACCTAAAATGAAAGCCAAAGCACCGAAGGATGCTGGGCTTCCACCTGGTTTCCACTCATCTGAGAATAAGAACTCTGTTATACTGAAGTTTCCTTTGATAAACAATTGTAAGCCTTTTTGTGCAATAAATACAATAATAGAAATGGTTATAATAATTATTAGCATACCACATATGCTTGCAAATGTTTTTCCTAAATATTCATTAAAAAAACGTTCTTTAAAACTTCTTTTTTCCATATTTCTCATTCCTTAATATTATAAATTATTTAACTTTCATCTCACTTCCTGATATAAATCCTAATTCTTCCACAGCTGACTTATTTTCATCACTCATTATATATTCTATGAAATTTTTTGATAATCCAGTAGCTTGACCTTTTGTATACATATGCCCCCATGACCAGAAAGGATATTTTCCTGTTGTAATATTATCTTTATTACATTCAACTCCATCTATTGAAATTCCAACTAAAGTTGATTTAGCTTCGTTGCCGCTCATATAAGCAAGCCCTAAATAACTTATTGCCCCGTCATTTTGCTTCATAGCACTTAATACTGATCCATTTTGATCTTGAGTTGCTCCAATTGAATCATTTTCAAATGCCTTATTTCCATCTAAAAGAGTTTTTTCAAAAGTTACTCTTGTTCCTGAAGATGCTGGTCTATGAACAACAAATATTTCTTTGTTTGGACCTCCAACTTCACTCCAGTTTTTTATCGCTCCTGAAAAAATCTTCTTAATTTGATCTTTAGTTAAATTCTTTACACCTAAATCCTTATGAACAGCTACAGCAAATCCTTGTGCCACAACTTTGTGATCAGTTAACTCACCAGCTTTGTCTTTATCTAATTTTTCTTCTGCAAAAATATCAGAATTACCTATATTTACTGATCCTTCAGATACCTGAGTTAATCCTATCCCTGATCCACCTGCTTGAGCATTAATTTCAACACCAGAATTTTTTTCTTTAAATCCCTCTATTGACTTTTCCATAAGTGGTAATAATGCTGAAGACCCACTTATAGAAATAGTTTTTTCTTCACTACCATTTCCAGAGTCTGTATTATTAGAACCGCAGCCTACTAATGCACCTCCGAGCATAGTAACTAGCAATGTTCCAAGTACTAATTTTAAGCTTTTCTTTTTCATAACTTCCCCTCCGAAATCTTTTATTTATCTTACAATGTTAATGATAAACCTCGAAAGTTAACCAAATATTTGATTAATGTTAAGTTATATTAGAAGAATGTTAATTAAATTTAACATTGGAATAAGTTTTTTATTGTTATTAGATATGTTTAATTTTCACAGTAAACACACTACCAACACCGGACTTACTTTTAACGGTTATTTCTCCGTTAAATGTTTTAACTATATGCTTTACTATAGCAAGACCAAGCCCTGTTCCTCCACTCTTTCTTGCCTTATCAACTCTATAAAACCTTTCAAATATTCTAGGAATATCATCTTCCGGAATTCCAATTCCATTATCTTCAACTTGTAATACATATTCACCTTCAGCACTAAAACTTCGTATAATAACTGTCGCTCCAGTATTAGAATATTTTATTCCGTTTTCCACTAGATTCAATACTATTTGAATAAATCTATCTTTATCTCCATAAAGCATCTCTGAATTAGTTTGTTCAAGTTTTATCTTTATATTCTTAGAATTTGCAAAATTTTTAACCATATTCATTACATCATCAATTTCTCCATTTGGTAAAAATTCCTTTTCTTCTCCTATACATTCACTTTCTATTTTTGAAAGCACTAAAATATCATTAATAAGCCTACTAAGTCTTTCCGACTCCTTATCTATTATATCTAAAAATTTTTTTCTAGTTTCATCGTCTTCAACATATCTTAATGTTTCTGCAAAGCCTTTAATTGATGTTAACGGAGTTTTTAATTCATGAGAAACATTAGCCACAAATTGACTTCTCATATTTTCTAGTCGTCTTATATCTGTTACATCTTGTACCGCTATTACCTTTCCTATCTTCTCCAAATCATACACAATTGTTGCTTTTTTTATTCTAAGCACCCTTTCTATTGGATGTAATAGCTTAATTTCTTTTTCTGCTTCTTCATTTCCATTTAAGAAATTATTTATATCATAATCCTTTATATAACTTGAAATATTTTCTCCAGTGATATTTTTTCTAATTCCAAATATTCTCCTAGCATAAGGATTAATTGTAATTACTTCATCTCTACGATTTACTGCTATTACTCCACTTTCCATACAACTTAAAATGGATTCTAACCTATTCTGCTTGTCTATAACTTGATTAATTTGATTTTGCAATTGATCTGCCATATTATTAAATGTTCTTGCTAATGATCCAATCTCTCCTCCCGTTCCTTGGTTAGCTCTAATATGTAAATCACCATTTGCAATCCTTGCTGTTACATTTTCTAAATCTTTTAATGGTCCTACTATGGTCTTTACAAGTTTTGTAGACAAAAACACAGAAAATCCTAATACACTTATTAATATAACAATCCAATAAATCATAGTATCATAATTGAAAAACACCACTGTTTCAAAAGGAATTGATGTTCTTAATATCGTTCCATCATTAAGCAACGATGCGTAATACACAGTTTTAATTCTAGTTGTATCACTTGACCTTACTGAATAGCCACTACCATTTTTCAACGCTTCTTGTACTTCAATTCTACTTAAATGATTTTCTTCTAGCTTTCCATAAGTATCATAAATAACTTTCCCATTCTTATCTATAAAGGTACATCTAACATCTACACCATTTATTTTGTAAGATTCTATAACCTTCGCATCAGTGATATTTAATTCCTTAACATAATTATTTAAGTTTTCTAAAGCTTCAGTGGTTTTATTCACTTCATTATCATTGGCAATAATTATAAAAAGACAAGTAGCACTAAGTAAAGCAAATATTACAGTTATTATGACACTAGCTAATATCTTACTTCTCATCACTATCTAAAGGGTTAAATCTATACCCTACTCCTCTTATGGTTTCAATATACTTTGGATTCTTATCATCTTCCTCTATTTTCTTTCTTATATATCTTATATGAACATCAACAGTTCTAGTTTCTCCAATATATTCATACCCCCAAACCTTATCCAATAAAGTTTCTCTCTGAAGTATCTTCCCCTTATTTTTTATCAATATTTCTAACAACTCAAATTCCTTCAAGGTTAAATCTACTTTATTATTCTCAATTAAAACTTCATGTCTTTCAAAATTTATCTTCAACCTTCCACTTTCAAAAGACTCTTCATTATAATCTTTTACACTTGTCAATCTTCTAATCAACGCTTTAACCCTTGCTAGCAACTCTCTTACTGAAAATGGTTTTGTTATATAATCATCAGCACCAAGCTCTAATCCAAGTATTTTATCTAATTCTTCCCCTTTTGCAGTTAGCATTATTATCGCAGTCCCTGAAGTATCCTTATTATTCTTTATCTCTTTACAAACGTCAAAACCATCCATCCCTGGTAGCATTAAATCTAATAATACAACATCAGGTTTATTTTCCTTTACAAACTTTAATGCATCTATTCCATTATTAGTTGTAAAAACCTTATAACCTACATTCTCTAAATTGAATTTTAAAAGTTCTAAAATATGTTCTTCATCATCCACTACTAATATTTTTTCTTCTGCCACTTTTATCCCCCCTATTTTATTAATACAAATGAAAATAATCTTCCGTATGCTCCATTTGAAGCCCTATATGAATACAATTTAACTTCATTAGAACAATGAGTACAAAGTGATATAGAATTAATATTTTCTTCTTCTATCCCACATTCCCGTAAATCTTTAAATATACATTCTTCTAAGCTTAAATTTCTATCATTAAATAATATTTTTTCATCAATTCCTTTTTCTAACAAAAACTTTTCCTTCAATTCTTGTGAAACTTCATAACAGCATTTTCTAATATGTGGCCCAATATATGCTTTAATATTTACTGGATTCACACTATATTCTTTCTCCATCTTTCTAACTGTTTTCTTTGTTATTGAACTGAAAGTTCCTTTCCATCCAGAATGGATTGCTGCAACAGAACCTGAAACTTCATCTACTAAAATTACAGGAACACAATCAGCAGTAAAAACACCTATTATACTATTTCTAACATTAGTTATTATAGCATCCCCTTCTTTTTCTATGAGTTCCTCGCCATTTTCTCCATTATAAGAAAAAATAGTATCCGAATGAATTTGCCTTAAGTAAATAACTTTGTCAACGCGAAATTCTCTAGTAAGTCCATTAATGTTATTAAGTCCTTCCTCTGTATTTCTATTAAAATTTTTACTCTCTTCTGATGTAGAAAAAACAACCTTAGTTTTTTCATTTTCTATAACTAAATAATCCTTCATTCTTTTTAAGGTTTTTAACTCTATTCTTTTCATTACTCCTCCTTAATACTTTATAACCTCATTTTAACATTATAAAGTTCTCCCATCTATTTTTATGAAAATAATTAACCTAAGATTAACTTTAGGAATATATAAAAAAACTGCTGATTAATCTCAGCAGCTTTATTATACCTACAAATTAACTAGTAGTCATTAAATTTTTAATCTCTTCCAAAAAAGTGTTTATGTCTTTGAACTGTCTATAAACAGATGCAAACCTAACATAAGCAACTTCATCAACTTCTTTTAACTTATCCATTATCATTTCACCAATATATTTGCTTTGAACTTCTGTTAACATTCCATTTGAAATTGTTTTTTCAATATAATCTGCTATATCTTCAATTTGCTTTCTTGAAATCGGTCTTTTTTGACAAGCTATTATAAGTCCATTAATTATTTTTTCTTTATTAAAGTTTTCTCTAGTTAGGTCTTTCTTCACAACAAGAATAGGAATATCTTCAATCTTTTCATAAGTTGTATACCTCTTTCCACAACCTAAACATTCTCGTCTTCTCCTTATTGTATTATTATCATCTGTCGATCTAGAATCAACAACTTTACTCTCTTCACAGGAACAAAAGGGACACCTCATGTTTATTCTCGCCTTTCCTTATGTTTATTTAATTCATAAAGTTATTATACATATTTTTCTTTCCTATATCCAGTATTATTCACAAATATTATTATTACTAGTCCCATTTATATCTACCAATATTACATCTAGACCTATTTTAATTATTTTGTTCCACGGTATTTCTATATCTTCTGTTTTAGAGAACCATCCTTTAGTTTCACCTGGTAAAATAATAGATAAAACTCTATGTTCATCACAGTCAATCTTTATATCTTTAATAAATCCAACTTTAGCTCCAGCATTTATATCTATTACTTCCATCATCTTCATTGCATTTATTGAATTTAAACTTTCCTCCATACCTATCCCCCGACTTTATCTTGATTTTTATACATTATATTCAAATTGTAAATTATTATAACTTAATATTCTAATAAATGAGGCGTTAGAATATTCCTAACGCCTTTAAACATTTTTCCTCATGTGCTTTAATGCTGTTTTTTCAAGCCTAGATACCTGTGCTTGAGATATACCAATCTCATTTGCAACTTCCATCTGTGTTCTTCCATTAAAAAATCTTAAATTTAATATGAGTTTTTCTCTATCTGTTAATTTCTTCATAGCCTCTTTTATCGATATATTTTCAAGCCAGCTTTCATCAGTATTTTTACTATCACTAACCTGATCCATTACATAAATTGCATCTCCACCATCATGATAAATAGGTTCATATAGTGATACTGGATCCTGAATAGCATCAAGAGCAAATACAACATCTTCTCTAGGTAGATTAAGTTCTTTTGAAATTTGCGATATAGAAGGTTCTTTATTATTGTCCTTTATTAATTTATCTCTTACAACTAAAGCTTTATATGCAATATCTCGAAGAGACCTACTAACTCTAATTGAATTATTGTCTCTTAAATACCTCCTAATCTCTCCAATAATCATAGGTACCGCATATGTAGAAAATTTTACATTTTGATTTAAATCGAAATTGTCTATTGCTTTCATTAATCCAATGCATCCAACTTGAAATAAATCATCTACATTTTCTCCTCTATTATTAAATCTCTGAATAACGCTTAGCACAAGCCTTAAATTACCTTTTATAAAGGTCTCTCTAGCCATACTATCCCCATTATGCATTTGTATAAGTAACGATCTCTTCTCCTTCTCTTTTAGTACTGGGAGTTTAGATGTATTTACTCCACATATTTCTACTTTATTAATGATCAATATCATCAACCCCTTCGGAAGTAATAACTAACTGCATTAATAATTATCTCCGATAGAAGATTCTTTTATACTAAAGACAAACTATAGCATTCTACTAATTTCTTTTTTTAACCTATTAATAATTTTCTTTTCAAGTCTAGAAATATATGACTGAGATATCCCAAGCATGTCAGCAACCTCTTTCTGAGTCTTCTCTCTAGTTCCAAATAATCCAAATCTTAATTTAACAATTTCTTTTTCTCTTTCATTTAAATTTTTAAAAGCCATGAATAATAATTGCTTATCTACTTCATCTTCAATAAGATTATATACCGTGTCATTTTCTGTTCCTAAGATATCTGATAATAATAATTCATTTCCATCCCAATCTATATTTAAAGGCTCATAAAACGATATTTCCGCTTTAATTTTGCTGTTTCTTCTTAAATACATTAGAATTTCATTTTCTATACATCTAGAAGCATACGTTGCAAGTTTTATTTTTTTCTCTGGATTAAATGTATTTACCGCCTTAATAAGTCCAATTGTCCCCACAGATATTAAATCTTCAATATTAACACCTGTGTTTTCAAATTTTTTTGCTATATATACTACTAACCTTAAATTTCTTTCAATTAATGTGCTTCTTACATTCTCGTCACCTTCTAATATTTTTGTTACGAGTTTCTCCTCTTCTTCTTTTGTTAGCGGTGGTGGTAAAGCCTCATTTCTACCTATATAATGAATTTTCTTTCTAAATAATTTGAGTTTTGTTACTAATCTGTTAAAAAATATATCTAGTCTAATCATATTTCCTCCTCTATACTACACCTCTGGATAATAAAGCATTAAAGTCCTTTTCTCTACTTAATATATCTTTACATGGACAAATTATTGCTTTTACCTCTCTAAAATCTTTACCTTCTTCTCGTATCATTACTCTGTCAACTTTGAATCCTTTTAACTTTCCTTCATACCCTATCGCACTATAATTTATATAATATACCTTGTCCTCATTAAATTTGTAATTATAAAACAACCTCTCCTCTATAATTATACATGGTAAATTAGTAATGGGTTCTCTAAGCTCATTTCCAGTATCTAAAAAGCCTTTAATCAAATACTTTATATCGTCTATATAAATTTCAACATCAAATGTGAAATTATTTATTACTGATCTCTCCCTAAAGTAGCTTATAGCTCTGAAATAAATTATATATATAATCATTAGTGCCAGCACCAATGATTTTAAAGAAAAATTATTAATACTAAAACCATTACAAAAAGTATAAGAATTTTCAAACTCTGCAAGATAGAAACATATTCCACTTAATGTTACTGAAGCAATCAAGAAAACCGCTGTGGATTTTATAGCCATTTTCCATCTTTCTTTTCCCATAATTATTAGGCTCATAAAATAAGCTACACAAAATTGTATTGGCATAAATGAAAAAAAACTTAACGTCGGAAAAATCATAACCATTGTATATATTGCACCTAATATTGAAGATAATACTAATTTCTTATTTTTAACCTCTACTCTTATTACATTAAAAGTAATAGACAATAAGAATAGATCAACAATAAAATTTTCAATAAGTACAACATCTAAATAAATTTCCATTTCTTATCCCCCTTCTTTAAGGTTATTATAAATCATTGCTCTTCAAAATTTTGTCACTTTTAATTATTGGAACAACTTTTTTTTAAGTATATTTTTTACATATAGAAACAATAAAATCTAATTTCAAAGTAGATTCTCATGTCTAATATATTAAAATCTTTAAAAGCAATCATATATTTTTTAGATATAAAAAAAAAAGCCAGTCACATTTGACTGGCTTTCTTATTTAACTCTATTTTCTTGTTCTTCTTAAAAATACAGGAATATCTAAATCATCTTCTTGAGTATTATAAGATTGTTTTTCTTCTACTTCCTTCTCTTCAACAACAGTAGCTGCAACTTCTGATTTTTCCTCTGAGGTAGCAACTTTTGCTCTTTCTTGAACTTTTTTCTCTACAAATAATTCACTAGTTACTTCAGCTTCAAATCCTGTAGCTATTACAGTTATTCTAATTTCATCGTTTAATGTTTCATCTATAACAGCACCAAAAATTATGTTTGCATCAGGGTCTGCTGATTCTCTTACAACATCAGCTGCTTCATAAACTTCAAGAGCCCCTAAATCTCCTCCACCTGTAAAGTTTAAAATTACTCCGGTAGCACCATTTATAGATGTTTCTAATAACGGAGAAGCAATTGCTTGTTTTACAGCGTCTGCAGCTCTATTATCTCCCTTACCATATCCAACTCCCATATGTGCAAGTCCTTTATCTAACATTACTGCCTTAATATCAGCAAAGTCAGCATTTACTACACCCGGAATAGTTATTAAATCTGAAATCGCCTGTACACCTTGTCTTAACACATCATCTGCCAATTTAAATGAATCTAATAAAGTTGTCTTCTTATCTGCCATTGACAACAATCTTTCATTAGGAATAATGACTAATGTATCAACTTTTTCCTTAAGATTAGCTATTCCCATTTCAGCAAATCTCATTCTCCTCTTTCCTTCAAATGGAAATGGTTTAGTTACAACTCCCACTGTTAATATATCTAAAGATTTTGCTATCTCAGCTACAACTGGTGCTGCACCTGTTCCAGTACCTCCACCCATTCCAGCAGTAATAAACACCATATTAGCTCCCTTTATAGCAGCTGTAATCTCTTCTCTACTTTCTTCTGCAGCCTTTTGTCCTATTTCAGGATTAGCTCCTGCTCCTAGACCTTTTGTTAATTTTTCTCCAATTTGTATTTTTTGATTTGCATGTGATAGCATCAAAGCTTGTTTATCTGTATTAATTGCGATAAATTCTACATTTTTCACACCTTCAACAATCATTCTATTAACAGCGTTGCTTCCTCCACCGCCACAACCAATAACCTTTATATTAGTTAATTCTTGCATATCAACTTCAAAATCTAACAAAGTAATTCCTCCTTTAGAATATATCTTTAAGAAAACCTTTAAGTCTGCCTAAAATTCCACTTTCTGTTTTCTCTAAAGATTTATCATCTTTCATTTCATTTAATAAATATTCCACTTCAATTTCTGTTGAATTTTTACTTAATAATTTAAAATTATCAAATACATCCTTAACAAGTGCTAATGATGTAATATTAAAAGAATTTTTCATTCCCAAATCATCTTTGGTCACTATCTTAGCATTTTGGTTAAACTCATTTTTGACCAAATCTAAAATATTTTGATAGTAACTTATACCATCTCCGTATATTATTATACTACAAATTCCTCGATAATAGGAAGTGTTTTTTAATCCACTATTAACAATTTTTAATAATTCTTCAAGTCTTGCTTTAGTCACTTCATAAAACAGTGTCTTTGATACTTTTGATGTACCAACCTCTACAATTTCTTCTATGCTTTCGTCATTATAGATTGTTTCATAATTACTAGAATAAATCAACTTTATATTTTCTGCTTCACCCATTGAAAACTTACCACATACTGATAAATCTCTTGTGACGTTATTCCCTCCCACAGGAATATTATCCAAGTATCTTAAAACTCCATTATTAAATAATGCAAAATCAGATGTTTCACCGCCAATATCAATTAGCACTCTTGAATCCATATTTTTATTTTCCTGTAAAAAGATCTTTCTACCTGCTACTATATTAACTTTAAAACCTTTAAATATGTATCCATTATCAGTTATAACTTTCTTGAATTTATTTAGTTCCATACTTGGCCCTAAAATAGCAGTAATATTAATCTTTAAAATATTCCCCATCCAACCAGTAACATTATCATAAATTATTTTATCATCCAAATTATAATAATTAATTATTATATCTACTACTTCTTCTCCTTCTAATAAATTAACTATTTTTTTACCCTTTTCAATTGCTCTTTTAATATGCTTACTAAATACTTTACCTTCCTTTAGATTAATAGTCGGAAATACTTCAACAATTCTTAATCTCCTTGTAGATATACCTGCATATATTTCTGTTATTGATTCATTTGTAATAGCTTTAAGTTTGTCCAATAATTCCGTAAATGCTTTTTCACATTTAACTTCATCAGTTATAAAGCCTTTTTCTATTCCTTGTGATGGCAAAAATGAAGTTCCAAGAATATTAATTTCCTCTTCTTCAGCCCTTCCTAAGGAAGCCGAAAGCTTTGAACTACCAAAGTCAACTGCTGCTATTATTCTTTTTTGCATCTCATATGATTCCTCCTTGCTAGTTAAGTTATATATCATATTCAACATAAAATTACAAAATCCTTTAAAATTCTATAATTTTGATTTTATCATTTACAAGCTAAAATTCCTACAGAAATTATAAGGAAATTTCTATAGGAATTTATGGTTCTCTATTACATAATCACCATTCTCTGCAGCACTTCTCTTTCTACCGCAAAGTTCATTGCCACTTCACTTGAAATTACTCCACTCCTATATAATTCTGCCAATGACATATCCATTGTTTTCATGCCATATCTATTACCTGTTTGAATTGTTGATTCAATTTGATGAGTTTTACCCTCTCTAATTAAATTTTGTATTCCAGGAGTAATTGTCATTATTTCCAAAGCAGCAACTCTTCCTTTTTCATCTTGTTTTGGTAACAACTGCTGAGAAATTATTCCTTGTAATACAGCTGCTAACTGTACCTTAACTTGTTGTTGCTGATTAGATGGAAAAACATCAATAATTCTATCAATTGTTTTTGCTGCACCAATGGTATGAAGTGTGGAAAACACTAAGTGTCCTGTCTCAGCAGCTGTTATAGCTATACTTATAGTTTCAAAATCTCTCATTTCTCCTACTAGAATTACATCTGGATCTTCTCTAAGAATTGCTCTTAATGCATTACTATAACTTTTACTATCATTTCCTATCTCTCTCTGATTGACAATACACTTATTATGTCTATGCAAATACTCTATTGGGTCTTCCAAAGTAATTATATGAGCTTGTCTTGAATTGTTTATTTCATTTATCATTGCAGCTAGTGTTGTTGATTTACCGCTTCCAGTAGGTCCTGTTACAAGTACCAGCCCTCTATTTTTGGTTGTTAACTCTTTTATTATCTTAGGATGATTTAACTGATCTAATGTAGGAATTTCCATTGTAATTACCCTTAAAGCTATTGCATCACTATTTCTTTGCTTAAAAACATTTACCCTAAATCTACCAACACCTTCTAATGCATATGAAATATCGTATTCTCCAATTTCACTATATTTAGCAAAATTATCTGCTAAAATTTCCTTAGCAAATCCTTTCACATCAGAAACAGTCAAATTATCTCCTTCCATTTTTACTAGCACACCATTAATTCTTACTGTAGGCGGAATTCCTACTGTAAGGTGTAAATCAGACGCTTTAAGTTCTACTGTTTTTAATAACAGCTCTTTGATAGAACGCATTTTTATCCACTCCTATCCATTTTTTAATATTTTTTACACAACAAAATACTTATTCTATGAAAAAAACTAAATTCCTCCAAGTTGTTAGAAGAATTTAGCTATTTTCTTAGAGCTTGGTATAAAGCGCCTTTTCTAATTTTTTTAATGCTTTTTTTTCAATCCTTGATACATAAGATCGAGAAATATTAAGCAAGCTTGCAATTTCTCTTTGAGTTCTACATCTGCCATCTTCCAGCCCATATCTCATCATAATAATATTGCATTCTCTTTTACTTAAAATTTCAAACATCTTATTATACAATGCTTTTATCTGCAGATTACTTTCAACTTTATCTATTACTGAATCCTTTTCACTACTTAACACATCAATTAAACAAATTTCATTTCCTTCTTTATCAACTCCTATAGGATCCTGTAAATATACCTCACTTTTTTGTTTCTTATTATTTCTAAAAAGCATTAATATTTCATTTTCTATGCATCTTGATGCATAGGTTGCAAGTCTAGTTCCTTTTCCAATATCGAAAGAATCAATAGCCTTTATTAGTCCTACTGTTCCAATCGAGATAAGTTCATCAACATCTTTATTAGGAAAAGAATATTTTTTTACTATATGAGCAACTAACCTTAAATTTCTTTCTATAAGTACACTCTTTGCTCTCTTATCTCCTTCTTTTAACTTTTTCAAATACACTTCTTCTTCTTTTTCATCTAAAGGTAATGGAAATGTATTATTACCATTGATGTAACCTGTTAATAATAGGGAGCTAGATATAAGATCTAAAACATTAGTTATTAAAAACATCTTACTCCTCCTATCCATGCTTATTACTATACTATTCAGAATAGGAGTATTTATTGACTAAATATCTCAAATTATTAAAATCTTATTTAGTTTTTCTCATTTTGTTGACAGAATACTACCTTAAGTTACTTAGTTTATGAATTTAATGACTTAACTATTTCTCTAAATATTGGTGCTGCCGTATTTCCTCCTCCTAGCTCCTCCCCAGCACCTCCTTTACCCTCTATATTAGGCGTAAAAACTGTCATTGTATATGTTTTATTCTTTATTGTGAAGAAACCAGTAAACCATCCATGAGTATTTTTATCACCACTAGTTGCCGATCCTGTTTTCCCACCGATTGTAATCCCATCCACTTTTGCATTTACACCCGTACCTCTTAACACAACTTGCATCATAGCCTTTTTCATTAACTTACTTGTTGTTTCACTAAATACTCTATACTGTTGAGTTTTAAAATCTTCTATTATATTATCATCACTATCAACAGTACTTTCTATAATAAATGGTTTTATGTATACACCATTATTTACAATAGTATTTGCCGCCCCTAATATTTGAAGTGGTGAAACAGTTAAACACTGACCTATTGATATATTATTAACTCCTGCCTCTTCTTTTGGTATTTCTCCAACTGCTTCATTCCTTCCATCCCCTTGTATTCCAAGTACTCTTGAAAATAACCCCATCTTCTTTGAGTATTCAATAATTGTATCATATCCAATTTCCGTTCCAACTTTTGCAATATAATCATTACATGATTTAACCAAAGCATCTTCTAATGCTAAACTTCCATGAGGCGTTTTACATATAGCTCCCTTACATGTATATACATCACTGAGCGTTACTTCTCCTTTATCTAGAGCCGCTCCTAATGTAATTAATTTAAACACGGATCCAGGTTCATATCCAACTCCTTCTATAGAAAGATTAACATTAGCTTGAGTCTCATCTTTTTGTACCATAGCTCTTATTTTTCCTGTATCTGATTCCATTATTGTTACTCCGACATTTTTTAAGCTATCGAACTCTTTCCTCTCAAGAATTTCTCTAATTTTTTCCTCTATATCTTTATTAATTGTCAATTTAATGTTAGTATTTTTATCTACCAAAACCTGTTTATCTTTTGAATAAATATATCTATCGTTTAAAGAAAATTCCTTTTGAGGCTCCTGATTTTTTGAAGTTAAATTATATATATGCTCTTCCATGGAATCTTCTATTACCTTATCTTTTTCAGGTATTTGACTTAAAATACTACTTATTTTCCATGCTTCTTTTTTATCCGTTTCATCATAAACATAAGTATAAATTCCTTTTATATTTTCAAGTTCATTAATTTTCTTATATGCATCTTCTGAAATGTTATAATATAATTTCCCACTTGACTTCATAACGTCTGTATAATTAAAATTTTCATCTTCACCTTTCATTATAAAATTTAATGCCATCAAATCTTCTAGAGTTTCTTCATAATTATTTAAACTAAATGGCTTCTTATCTATTACTAATACATATTTTTTATTATACTTTAACAAATCCTTTCCATTAGTATCTAAAAGCCTATACTCTGAATCGCTTATTTTCTCTGACTGAAGAGATTGATAATTTCCTAGAACCTCTTCAGACGGAAAAACTTGAAGATAGAAAAGCCTAACGGTTAGAGCCATTAACAAGACCGTAAATATATATAATGTTAATCTTATTCTTGAATCATATCTTGGAATAAAAATAAAAAACACCTTCCCTCTATCATAAATTTTAGACAGAGTGAAAGTGTTTTATTCAACTAATTAAGTATATCTTTCATCTTGGTTACAAGAATATCTATAGCAACTTTATTATGTCCACCTTCGGGAATAATAATATCTGCAAATCTCTTTGTCGGTTCTGTAAATTGAAAATGCATAGGTCTTACCACTGTAAGATATTGATTTACTACTGAGTCAATAGTTCTTCCTCTTTCTTCCATATCTCTAAGAAGTCTTCTTATTATTCTAACATCAGCATCAGTATCCACATATACTTTTATATCTAAAAGATCTCTAATTCTCTTATCTTCTAAAATAAGTATACCTTCAACTATAATAATTTCCTTAGGTTCAACAGGTACAGTTTCCCTAGATCTTGTATGTATAGTGAAATCATATATTGGTTTTTCTATAGATTCCCCTTTTGATAATGTCTTTAAGTGTTCTACTAAAAGAGTATTATCAAATGCCTTAGGATGATCATAGTTTGTCTTAACCCTTTCTTCCATGCTAAGGTGACTTTGATCTTTATAATACGCATCTTGTTGCATCATCACAATCTTTTCCCCACCAAAACTTTCAAAAATTTCATTTGCTATAGTACTTTTACCCGAGCCAGATCCTCCAGTAATTCCTATTAATATAGGTTTATTCATTAATTATCCTCCTTGTATCCTTAAAGACTCAATACTTTTTTTCCTTTAATCAACATATCATTTTCTTTTAATGGCTTATCTACCTTTGCTGTGAATATCATTTGCGCCCTATTAGCCACATCTGTATCTACATTTTTTTCAACATCAAACATATCCATTAATGTTACATTAAAATCAGGTGTACGAGCTCTTAAAACTTCAACACAATCATCTTTAAATACCCTATTCTTTTGTAATATAGTTGCAACTTTTGTTTCTGGATCATATGATTTTACTATTCCAACTATATCATAATTTCTTATGTATGAAGATACATCATAATTCTGTTCACCATTTCTACCAAAGAAGAATCCAGTATGATACTGTCTATGACTAACTCTGTTAAGTATATGCATCCATTCCTCTTTAAACTCATATCCTTCTGGATTTTCAAAATAGGAATCAACTGCTTCTCTATAAGCTTTCACAGCAGATGCAACATAGAATTCACTTTTCATTCTTCCTTCAATTTTCAAAGAATGTATTCCACTTTCTACAAGTTCTGGTATATGTTTTATCATACATAAATCTTTAGAATTCATTATGTATGTTCCATCTTCATCTTCCACAACAGGATAATATTCTCCCGGTCTAGTTTCCTCTACCAAAGCATATTTATATCTGCAGGCATTTGAACATATACCTTTGTTAGCATCCCTACCTAGCATATAATTTGATATTAAACATCTTCCTGAATAAGCTATGCACATTGACCCATGAACAAAAGCTTCCAGTTCACAATCCTCTGGTAGGTTTTCTTTAAATCCTTTAATTTCATTGAAAGTAAGTTCTCTTGCAAGAACAATTCTCTTTACTCCTTGATCATACCAAAATTTTGCAGCCATCCAGTTTACAGTATTTGCTTGAGTACTTAAATGAATTTCTAAATTAGGTGCTGCCTTTTTAGCAGCTACTATTATGGCCGGATCACCTGCAAGAATTGCATCTATACCCAATTCTTCAAGACCTTTTATATATTCTTCAACACCATTTAGATCATAATTTCTCGCAAAAACATTAACAACTGCATATACTTTTCTTCCTCTATCGTGGCAATATTTTACACCTTCTGCTATTTCTTCATTGGTAAAATTATTAGAAAATGCTCTTAAATTAAGTTTTCCACCACCTAAGTAAACAGCGTCTGCTCCAAAATCTATTGCTATTTTTAATTTTTCCAAACTTCCTGCTGGTGCTAAAATTTCAGGTTTAATTCTATTTTTCACTTTTTTCCCTCCTCTTTGTCACTGCAATACCATCTCCCATTGGTATTACAGATGTGATCAAATCTTTATCATTTGATACCATATCTAAATATGTACGCATTCTTTTTACTATTGTTATCTTTCTTCTTTTTACCAAATCATTCGAAGCTATCATTCCCCTAAAAAGCACATTATCAGCAATTATAATACCATCCTTTTTAAGTAATCTCAAGCAATGAGGCAAAAAATGATTATAATGCCCTTTACCTGCATCCATAAAGATCAAATCAAAAGGCTCATCTAAATTCTCTAAGACTTCTAAACAATCGCCTTCTTTTATTTCTATCTTCTCTTGTAGATTGAACTTTTCTAAATTTAGTCTAGCTAATTCAATCATCTTTTCATCTCTTTCAATAGTAACAATATCAGGATTTGTACCTGCTGCTTCATACATAAGAATAGAAGAAAAGCCAATTGCTGTTCCAAGTTCAAGAATTCTCAAAGGCTTTTTAATGCTAACCATAAATTCGAGAAATTTACCAGTTTCTTTTTGTACTATAGGCACACCATTTTCTACAGCAAAATTTTCTATATCCTTTAATATACCTTGTTTATCTGGAATGAGTCCTCTAATATATTCTTCCATATAATCATAAGTAATTCCGCTCATACTTTCCTCCTAATTAATAACCTTGTTTCTTTTTCATATCATTATGTTCTTTTTCCGATTCAGAAAAATATTGCTTTCCGCCTTGTCCCCTTAACGATAGAAAGTATAAATAATTTGTACTTTCAGGATTTAGCACTGCCAAAATAGATTCTTTGCCTGGACTTGCAATGGGTCCTATTGGTAAGCCACCATATTTGTATGTATTATAAGGTGATTCAACACTTATATCCGAATTTGTAAGCACTACCTTCTTATCATATCCTACAACATAATTAACTGTTGAACAAAATTCTAATTTCATCCCTTTTTTCAATCTATTTTCAATAACAGAAGCCACCTTAGGTCTCTCATCATCTAATACAGCTTCTTTTTCAACAAGTGATGCCTTCGTTATTATAGTTTCTATTTCATTATCATCTATTGTTTTTCCAGTTTCATCTGAAATTTCCTTCATCTTAACCTGAAAATTATTTAACATAGTATTAATAACTTCTTTTGGAGTTACCCCTTTATCAAAAAAGTATGTATCAGGATATAGATACCCCTCTAAATTATACTTTTTATTCTTATCTGCTTTCACAAACTTGGGTACTTCATATTGTTTAGCTTCATTTAAAAATTCATCTTTTGAAAACAATCCATTTTCTTCAAACCTATTAGCAATACTTTCTATAGAATAACCTTCTGGAATAGAAATAGCTACTTGATTTTTACTTGAATCCTCTGCTTCTAGAGATTTAATCAATTCTTCTAATGAACTATCTTTTTTTATTTCATATTCACCTGGAAATAAACTAATAGTTTTATATGATATCTTCAAACTCAATTTAACTATAAACTTATTTCGCAAATTTCCTTCTTTATCTAGCTTATCTAAAATAGAATTAAAAGCTTCTCCTTCACCAACATTTATTTCTATGGTGTCATTGTTTGATTTTAATGGTCTACTCACTATACTGTTATAATAATATGCTCCACCTAATAAAATAGCAATTATGATTGTAATAATTCTACTAAACTTTATCTTGATAGTATTTTTCTTCATAAAATCCCCCTATATACAAAAGTAAATAGCCTTTTCGGCTATTTACTTAATTATAATACTATTTATAGAGTTTATAAAGTGTAAATATACTTATACCAACTTAATACTACAAAAATAAATAAATTACTTTTTATTTCTACTTATAAGTCTTCTTCTATCTCCACTATTTAAAACTTTCTTTCTCATTCTTATGTTCAATGGAGTTACCTCAACTAACTCATCATTATTAATAAATTCAAGTGAATTTTCAAGAGACATTACTATTGGAGGTACAAGTTTAACAGCTTCATCTGCGCCTGATGATCTTGTATTTGTAAGTTTCTTACCCTTACATACATTTATATCAATATCTTCCGCTCTACCACACACACCTACAATCATACCTTCATAAACAGCAGTACCTGCTCCTATAAATAACGATCCTCTTTCTTGTGCATTAAATAATCCATATGCAATTGCATCTCCAGCTTCAAAAGAAACTATTGATCCTCTGCTTCTTGTAGGAATTTCTCCTTTATATGGACCATAACTATCAAATACATGGTTCATAATTCCATTACCCTTTGTATCTGTCATAAATTCATTTCTAAATCCTATTAGACCTCTAGCTGGTACCTTAAATTCAAGTCTTGAATAACCATTTACAGCTGATGTCATATTAACCATTTCTGCTTTTCTTGGTCCAAGCTTTTCCATTACAGGTCCCATAAATTCTTCAGGAACATCAATTGTTAAATATTCTATTGGCTCTAGTTTCTTACCATTTTCTTCTTTGAAAATAACATTTGCCTTTGATACTTGGAATTCATACCCTTCTCTTCTCATAGTTTCAATTAATATAGATAGGTGTAATTCACCTCTACCTGAAACTTCGTAGCAATCTGGAGTTATTTCTCTAACTCTTAAACTTACGTTTGTTTCTAACTCTTGCATAAGCCTATCTCTTAAATGTCTTGAAGTTATAAATTCTCCTTCTTGTCCTGCAAGTGGTGAATCATTAACCATAAAGTTCATGCTTAATGTAGGTTCATCTATATGAACAAATGGTAATGCTTCTGGCTCATTTGAATCTGCAATTGTATCCCCAATATTTGCTTCAGTAACACCACTTAATGCCACTATATCACCAAATGATGCTTCTTCAGTTTCTTCTCTCTTTAATCCGTTATATGTAAATAAATTTGTTACTTTATAATTTTTTGTTGATCCATCATTGCTGATAAGTGTTACAGTTTGATTTTTCTTAACCTTACCTCTATGAATCTTCCCTATAGCTATTTTCCCTACGAATGCATTTGAATCTAATGTAGAAACAAGCATTTGTAATGGAGCATCAACATAACCTTCTGGACAATCTACATTTTTTAATATTGTCTCGAATAAAGGTTGCATATCTTCATTTGTATCCTCAACGTTATATCTAGCAAATCCATTTCTAGCTGATGCATATATTATTGGGAAATCTAATTGTTCGTCATTAGCTCCTAGTTCAATAAATAATTCAAACACTTCATCTATAACCTCTTCAGGTCTTGCATCTGATTTATCAATTTTATTTATAACAACAATTGGTTCTAATCCTAATTCTAAAGCTTTCTTTAATACGAATTTAGTTTGAGGCATTGGTCCTTCGTAAGAGTCAACTACAAGTAAAACTGAATCAACCATTTTAAGTACACGTTCAACTTCTCCACCAAAATCAGCATGCCCTGGAGTATCTATTATATTTATCTTTACACCATCATGCATTACAGCTGTATTTTTAGATAAGATTGTAATTCCTCTCTCTTTTTCTAAATCATTAGAGTCCATTACTCTTTCTTCTACTTTTTCGTTTGATCTAAAAATATTACTTTGTCTTAATAAGGCATCAACTAGTGTTGTCTTACCATGGTCAACGTGAGCTATAATAGCTATATTTCTGATATCTTCTCTTTTAATTAAATCCATTATTTACCTCCATAAATTTGGTTTCTCTTTATGTAAACCTATAAATAATTTTTTCCAAAATAAAATTGGATACTATCGTATCCAATTTTCAACAACATTTTTATTTTAAACTTATATACGAAAAAAGTCAATATATTATATTTCCATTATAATTGGTAAAATCATAGGCTTTCTCTTTGTTTTTTCGTATAAGAATTCTCTTAATTCATCTCTCATATTAGCTTTTAAAGTTGCCCAGTCAGTAATCTTCTTTTGTTCACATTCCCTAAGAACATTCTTAACTATTTCTCGAGCTTCCTCCATAAGTCCTTCAGATTCTCTTACATATACAAAGCCTCTAGAAATAATATCTGGACCAGCTATTACAGTTCCAGTATCCCTTTCTATTGTAACTACAACAGTAAGAATACCATCCTGAGATAAATGTTTTCTATCCCTTAAAACAATATGTCCTACATCACCTACACCTAATCCATCTACAAAAACTTGCCCTGATGTTACAGTACCGCTCTTTTTAATGTAGTTTCTCGTAACTTCAATTACATCGCCATTTTCAGCTATTACAAAATTTCTATCTGGTAAACCTAATTTACAAGCTAACTCCGCATGTTGCTTTAAATGTCTATATTCCCCATGAACTGGTATGAAGAATCTTGGTTTAACCAATGTTTGCATTAGTTTTAACTCTTCTTGACAAGCATGCCCAGACACATGAACTTCTGCCAAGGATTCATAAATAACTTCTGCACCTTTTTTAAATAATTGATTGATCACTCTAGAAACAAATTTTTCATTTCCTGGTATTGGTGATGCAGAAATTATTACAGTGTCGCCTTCAATCACATTTATCTTTTTATGCTCTGATGCTGCCATCCTTGCTAGCGCAGACATAGGCTCACCTTGGCTACCTGTGGTGATTAATACAACTTGATCATTTGGATATTTTGAAATTTGGTCGATTGATATTAATGTTCCCTCTTCCATTTCTAAATATCCAAGTTCCATAGCTACTTGAACTATATTTTCCATACTTCTTCCCGATACAGCAACTTTTCTTCCATATTTCTCTGCTGCATCAATGATTTGTTGAATTCTATGAACATTTGATGCAAAAGTTGCAACAATTATTCTTCCTGGTGCCTTATTGAAAATTCTTAAAAAACTTTCTCCAACCGTTCTTTCTGACATAGTATATCCAGTTCTCTCTACATTTGTAGAATCTGCAAGCATAACTAACACACCTTTTTTCCCTAGCTCTGCAAATCTTGCAAAATCAGTTAACTCACCATCAATTGGTGTGTAATCAATTTTAAAATCTCCAGTATGTAGGATTACACCTAAAGGTGTGTGAATTGCAATTGCAACTGAATCTGCAATAGAATGACTGGTTTTAATAAATTCAACAGAAACGACATTTAACTTAATAATATCCCTTGGCTTAACTCTTATAAGTTCAGTTGATCCTAATAACCCGTGTTCTCTAAGCTTTGTCTCAACAATTCCAAGAGTCAACTTAGTACCATATACAGGAACATTTAATTGCTTAAGTACATAAGGTAATGCACCAATATGATCCTCATGTCCGTGAGTTAAAAAAATACCTCTAATTTTCTCTTGATTCTTAATTAGGTATGAGACGTCGGGAATTACCACATCTATTCCAAACATATCTTCGTCTGGGAATCTAAGGCCACAGTCTATTACTACTATATCATCCTTAAACTCAATAGCTGTTAGGTTTTTACCGATTTCACTCAAGCCTCCAAGAGGTATTATCTTAACCTTCGCTCTTTCTGTTCTCATATTTCCCCTCCTTATTTAATTTTTATATAAACAAAGGAACTCTCACTTAAATTAAGATATCCTTTTATTCATCTAATTTTTTCTGACATTCACTACAGATTCCATAGAACTTAACAGAATGATCAACTATCTTGAAATCATAACTACTCTCAATTTTAGCTTCAAGTTTTTCTAAAAGATCATCTTCAACTTCTATAACTCTATTACAAATATTACATACAAGATGGTGATGCCTATGAGTTTCATCACTATGAACTAATTCATATCTACTACATCCATCATTTAAATGCAGTCTACTAACTACACCTATCTCCTCAAGTAATAAAATCGTTCTATATACTGTAGCCAAACCTATTTCTGGGCAATTCTTTTTAACTTCATCATAAATTTCTTCTGCTGTTAAATGCTTGCCCTCACTATCTACTATAGTATCTACAATAGCTCTTCTTTGAGGAGTTAACTTATATCCTTTTTTCTTTAGTTCCTCTTTTAAAACATTGTAGTCTATATCGATAACCTTACTCATTAACAACACCTCTCTTTTTAATTACTCTTCTATATCCTCTTGCATTAATAATTCATATGTTTCTGCAACTAAATCAAACTCTTTCTCATCTTCTATAGTTATATAACTTTCATTTCCATCTTCATCTTTTATATATTTTAAGACATACGCTTCATCAGCATCCACACCCGCTGGAGTAACAACAACATATTCTGTATTTAAATCTTCAATTTTGAAGAATGTAATAACTTTCATTTTTTCTTCTTTACCCTCTTCATTTAACAGGTAAATAAATTCCAATTCTTTAACCATTTATTTTTATCTCCTTTTGTAATCATTTTAATGACTATATGCTCACATTGTCAATAATAATTTTCAGTTAATAAAATTATTACCTCATGTTAGCTATTCTATCTAAATAACCTTGAAGTATATACGTAGCCGCAATCTTATCTACTATCTTTTTCCTTTTTCCTCTAGACATATCTGCTTCTAACATTGCTCGGTGAGCTGCAACAGTTGTAAGTCTTTCATCCCAAAACTCTATTTTTAATTCTATTTCACTCTTTATCAATTCAGAAAATTCAATTATTTTTTCTCCTGCAAACCCAATAGATCCGTTCATATTTTTAGGAAGTCCTATTACTATAGTCTCAACTTCGTACTCATTGCATATCTTTTTAAGCATCTCAATATCCTTAACTTTATTTTGCCTTCTTATTGTTGTAATACCTTGTGCTGTAAATCCCAAAGGATCTGAAATAGCCACTCCAATTGTTTTTTGACCTACATCTAATCCTAATATTCTCATACTTGTACTCCTGTACTTTAACATATTTAAAGGTGCCCGATATTTAACGGGCACCCTTTATTTTATCTCTAAATAAGATTTTATTACTTCTTCAAGGATTTCATCTCTTTCGAGTTTCCGTACTAAAGCTCTTGCTCCGTTATAATTTGTAATGTAAGTAGGGTCTCCAGAAATTAGATATCCAACAAGTTGATTTATAGGATTATATCCTTTCTTCTGTAAAGAATCATAGACCTCTGTTAATATTGCTTTTGTTAACGCTTCTTTATTTTTAGATACATCAAATTGCATTGTTTGTTCTATATTGTTACTCATAATTCTGCTGCAAACTTTGCAGCTCACCCCCTTACAAATTGTTAAGGAATCCAACTGTTACCTTTAGTATACCCTTATGATATTCCTTTATACTAATACAATTATACTCTACATTTTTCTAAATGTACACTATTTTGCTAAAGATTTAAGTATTTCAAAAACCTTTTCCACTGCTTCATTTACCTTTTCAGGATTCTTTCCGCCAGCTTGAGCCATATCAGGTCTACCGCCACCGCTTCCTCCAACTATTGAAGCAACTTCCTTAATTATTTTACCACAATGAACACCTAAATTTGTGCAATCCTTAGTTGCCATAGAGACTAAATTAACCTTTTCTGAAGTATTGCTAACTAAAACAACAACTCCTGTACCCATCTTATTTCTAATCTTATCAGCTAAATCTCTAAGCGCATTTCCATCAACATTCTCTAAAGAATATGAAATTACCTTTATATCATTTATAACTTTAGCAGACTTTAATATCTCCTCTTCGATACCACTTGTTAGCTTACTCTTTAATTCAGCAATTTCTTTTTCTTTTTCCTTAATTTCTGAATTTTGTGCCATTATCTTGTTTACTATATCTTTATCATTACATTTTAAGGCATGACATGCATCCTTTAATATATTTTGCTTTTCTTCTATAAACTTAATTGCATTAAATCCTGTTACTGCTTCTATTCTTCTAGTACCAGCTGCAACCCCACTTTCTCCAATTATCCTAAATAGCCCTATTTCTCCAGTGTTACCTACATGAGTTCCACCACATAATTCTTTAGAAAACTCTCCTACTGATACAACTCTTACCTTATCTCCATATTTGTCATCAAATAAAGCCATTGCTCCACTCTCTTTTGCTTCTTCTAAAGTCATAAGATTAGTTTCAACTGAATAAACCTCCATGATTTTTTCATTTACTAAAGCTTCTACCTTATCTAATTCATCCAATGATAAGCCTTGGAAATGTGTAAAGTCAAATCTTAGTCTTTCATCGTCAACATAAGATCCAGCTTGATTCACATGCTCGCCAATAACTTCTTTTAATGCTTCTTGTAGCATATGCGTTGCAGTGTGATTCCTACTTATATTATTTCTTCTTAACTTATCTACCTTAAGAGTAACTTCATCACCTTCGCTTATAATACCTTCTTGAACTCTTACATAATGTATAGTTTTTCCACCAACATTCTTCTTAGTATTATATACTTCAGCAACTAAGCCCTTACCTAAAATAACACCATTATCTCCTACTTGCCCCCCCATTTCAGCATAAAATGGAGTTTTATCAGTTAGGATAAATCCTTCTTCCCCAGCAGATAAACTTTTTATAAATTCTGTTTCATTGGCTAAAACCATCACTTTGCTAGTAACTTCAAGTGACTTATATCCAACAAATTCACTTGAAACAGATGCATCTATCTTATTTATAGCTAATTCTTCACTACCCATATAAGAAGATTCACCTCTTGCATTTCTAGCTCTTGTTCTTTGATCTTCCATTTCTTTCTCAAAGTTTTCTTTATCAACTTTTAATCCTTTTTCATCACAAATTTCTTCTGTTAATTCATAAGGAAAACCAAATGTATCATATAACTTAAATGCTTTATCTCCAGCTAAAGTATCCTTACCATCTTTTATTAATTCATCAATATAACCTAAAAGTATATTCATACCAGAATCTATAGTCTCATTAAATCTTTCCTCTTCTAATGACACTATTTTTTCAATGTATTCCTGATTTTCTTTAAGTTCTGGATAAGCACCTCCATAGTTTTTAACTACTTCATCTACTATTTCTGTTAAGAATAATCCTTTAATTCCAAGAAGTCTTCCATGTCTTGCAGCTCTTCTAAGTAGTCTTCTAAGAACATATCCTCTACCTTCATTACTTGGGCCAACTCCATCAGAAATAAGCATAGTTACACCTTTAACGTGGTCGGTTATTATTCTAAGTGAAACATCCTTATCTTTATCTTCTCCATATTTAACCCCTGATAAACTAGATACCTTTGCTAAAATATTTTTAACAGTATCTATTTCGAATATATTATCAACACCTTGCATTATTGTTGCAATTCTTTCAAGTCCCATTCCAGTATCTATATTAGGATGATCCAATTTGTTGTAATTTCCATCCTCATCTTTATCAAATTGAGTAAATACTAAATTCCAGAATTCAACTACTCTATCTTCATCGGCAGCCTTTAAGAAGTCATCTACATTTCTTATTGTGCCATCTCCTCTATCGTAGTGAATTTCTGTACATGGTCCACATGGTCCCACTCCGATTTCCCAGAAATTATCATCTTTTCCTAATCTAAAGATTCTATCAACATCTACATCAGTTTTATTCTTCCAAATTTCAAAAGCCTCATCATCCTCTAGATATATTGTCACATATAGCTTATCTTTGGAAATTCCCAAAACTTCTGTAATAAACTCCCATGCCCAAGGAATTATTTCTTCCTTAAAGTAATCGCCAAAAGAGAAGTTTCCTAGCATCTCAAAGAATGTTCCATGCCTTGAAGTTTTTCCAACATTCTCAATATCACCAGTTCTTATACACTTTTGACATGTAGTAACCCTTCTTTTTGGTGGTTCTTGTAGCCCTGTAAAATATGGCTTCAATGGTGCCATACCTGCATTTATTAATAATAAACTCTTATCATTTTTGGGAACAAGAGAAAAACTTTTCATTCTTAAATGTTCTTTACCTTCAAAGAATTTTAAAAACTCTTCTCTTAGATCATTAGTTCCTATCTTCTTCATTTTTATTCCTCCATTAGATCATAATAAATAAAAAAAGCCCTCATCCCCAGCAAAGGGACGAAAGCATACTTCCGCGGTACCACCCTAATTATGTAAAAAATACATCTCTTAGATACTATATAGCTCCTAGGTAGCTTCGAAATATATTGCAAAAAGTT
This sequence comes from Clostridium cibarium, assembly GCF_014836335.1. Taxonomy (GTDB): domain Bacteria; phylum Bacillota; class Clostridia; order Clostridiales; family Clostridiaceae; genus Clostridium; species Clostridium cibarium. The sequence continues at coordinate 1,036 of NZ_JACSRA010000004.1, read as the reverse complement.
TTCACCAACCACTTTCTCTCTTAATACCAATCATATATCTACTAATCCTAATCATCACTTAATATTCATTTTCTTCTAAATTATATTTTAAGTTTTAACATCTGTCAATATTTTTATATTCTTATCAAAAACTTTTAAAATATATAGTAATTAATATCTTCCCAAATAACTTTGATTATGACTCCTATAGGTACTGCTACTAGCATTCCAATAAACCCACCAAAGTTTTCTCCTATGATTAGTAATATAATTATCATTAAAGGATGAATATTTATACTATCTCCTGTTATTTTAGGTGATAATATATTCCCTTCAATCTGCTGAAGTATCAACAAAGCAATCCCTGTCCATAGTCCTTTTGTAGGAGAGTCTAATAATGCTATAAAAACTATTGGAGCAGCTCCAAAAATAGGTCCAAAGTATGGAATAATATTCAATATACCATTTAATATTGAAAGTCCTATTGAAAATTTCACTTTTAAAGCTATCAATACAATAAAGGTTACTACTCCTACAATAGCAGACAAAACCAACTGGCTACCAATATATCTACTTAAAAGTCTATTAATATCAGATATTATTATCTTAGTTACTCTTCTTTTTTTTAGTGGAACTAAATTTAAAAACTTAGCATTAATCTCTTTGTTTTCTGTTAAAAAATAATAAGTAACCACTGGAACAACAGCCATGGATAACATATGTTCACTTATAGAAATTATGTACTCAATAGATTCTCTTGATAGAAAACTTAAAAATCCTCCAATCTTAACTTTGCTTTCTTCATATATAAACTTAACAAAAGTGGAATTAAAATACCTAGAATTTTCTAACTTTTCTTCTATAAGCATAGTTATTCTTTTTATAACTGGTCCTAAATTATTAATTTCTCTAAAAATAGAAGGAATCAATAATATTAATGATATCACAAAAATAGTTATCAAAAATAAAATTAAAACAATAGAAATTATGCTGTTTTTCACTTTTGTTCTTTCATTAATAAAATTTCTAATAGGAACTAAAATATATGCAATTAAAT
>NZ_JACSRA010000049.1 GCF_014836335.1 Clostridium cibarium | reverse complement strand
AAAATATAACTGGAAATGAAATTTCCAGTTATAAAACATATCTAATATTCAATTTACACAAGTTATTCTACATCCTCCAAAAAAATAGTCATCTAAAATTAACACATTTTCATTAGCAAATTCACCAGTTAAAAAATAGATTTTTTAAGCAACTCAGGTATGCGAATAGGACTTACTATTAAAATAAGTCCTTGATACATTCTGAATATCATAATCCTTACAATTTTATACTTACCAAATTTCATTATGTATTTTTGATAAATCAAACCTACTTTCAGATTTTCTAATTTCTTTAGGATAACCTAATGATATAACCGATATGGGAATAATAGATTCTGGCAATTTAAATTGTTTAACTATTTGTTTTCTCCAATCAGAATTTTGAATTACACCACACCATACTGCACCTATCCCCAAACCATGTGAAGCAAGTAGCATATTTTGTGTGCTGGCAGAGCAATCAGCAATTAGTAATTCTTTTGTACCTTGCAAAATTTTATCTCCACAAACAATAATACAGCAATTTGCATTTTGCAGCATTTTCCCATTGATATTTATCTTACTTAACTCCATTAGCTGGTCTTTATTCTTAACGACAATAAAATTCCAAGGGCGTTTATTCTTAGCAGATGGAGCACAAAAACCAGCATTTAAAATTGTATTTAACTCTTTATCTGTTATAGTTTGTTCAGTATATTTTCTAATACTTTTACGGGTTGAAATTGCTGAAATTACATCAAGCTTACAATTTTCTATGAAATCTTGTGTATCTAGAACATCAGATATAATATTATCTTCTGTAATCATTAATTCAACTTTCATGATTGTACCACAATAGCCAAGTAAATCTTGCAGTTTCTTATTGATAATTAAAATTTGAACGTTATTTCCTTTTGAAATTAATTTATTTCTATAAGGGATGTTATTTATAGTTCCTTTTACATAAATAGTTCCTTTAGGTTTATTAAAAACTTCTTTTGCATTGAAAGGTATTATTATATATACACTTCTTCCATCTTTAATCATTTCAGCTTCATATGAAATCATATAATCACCACTCATTATTAATAGTATTTTTCCATCATAAATTATTAGCTTAGATTAAAATTATAAAGATATTGTAACATAAATTACCATAAAATTTATATGAATCAACACAATATTAAAAAATTGCAGTGGTGTTAATGATGGTTTTTAGTGTATCGAAAAATATGTGGAATTGTGATAAGATATAAAAAAATAAGTATTAACTGTTAAGATAAATATAGGAGATTTAAAAGATGAATTTAAAAGATAGAGCGAGAAAATTAAAATCAGATGTGCCTGCTTTATTCCTTGCTTTAAAGAAGAAAGAAACACCTGTAATTGCAAAAATTTTTGCAGGAATTACAATTGGGTATGCATTATCGCCTATTGATCTTATACCAGATTTTATACCGGTTATATCATAATGGAAAAGTGCTAAATAAGACTATTTATATAATGCACAGACAAATAGCAATTTCGGAAGGTGTTTTTATGATAGAAAGAGAAGAAATTTTTAATTATGTAAAAGGAAAATTTTACACAGAACCAGATTATCCATGGCTTAAGTATCCAGACCATGCAGTGCTTAGGCATGAGGGTGGTGGCAAATGGTATGGACTAATTATGAATGTACCAAGAATTAAATTGGGCTTAACTGGAAAAGGAAGTGTTGAGATATTAAACTTAAAATGTGATCCAGAATTAAAGAGTATATTAAGAGATCAAGAAGGAATCTTGCCTGCATACCATATGAATAAGGAACACTGGATAACAATTGTTTTGAATAGCTCTTTTCCTAAAGAAGAAATCAACAATTTAATTGATTTAAGTTATGATTTGACAAAATAGAAATTTTGGACTGAAGTAAAACATAATTCACTGTAATATAAGAAGGAGAAAATTTATGATTCAATCAGTAGTGCATATTGCTTTAGTAGTAAAAGATTACGATGAAGCAATTGAATTTTATACGAAAAAACTTCATTTTCAATTAATAGAAGATACATATCAACCTGCGCAAGATAAAAGATGGGTAGTAGTATCTCCACCTGGTTCAAATGGAACAACAATATTGTTAGCAAGAGCTTCTAAGGCAGAACAAGAGCCTTTTATAGGAAATCAATCAGGGGGAAGAGTTTTTCTTTTCTTAGGAACTGATGATTTTTGGCGTGATTATAATGAAATGAAAAAAATAGGAATAGAGTTTGTTAGGGAATCTAAAAATCAGGACTATGGAACGGTTGCAGTATTTAAAGATTTATACGGTAACTTATGGGATTTAGTTGAGTTTAATAAAGAACATCCAATGTTTGAAAGAGTTAAATAAGCGGTTTCTTATGCTCACAATATTATTGCTATTTTCACTGTAAATGGGAAAATGGCACTTATAACAGCAAGTAAAATCAAGCAGTACTCTCTCTATTTCTTTATAATAAGTGTAGGACGGTTGAAACGAGGTGAACAGACGAATGTATGAGTGGCAGAAGCAAATTCAAATAATCGTTGATGAAATTGACAAATATATTAAAAATTATAATGATGAAGCCTTGACACTACGCTTTCTTTCTCGTAGGCTAGGTTATTCCGAATTTTATACAACGAGAAAATTCAAAGAAATATCAGGTATGCAATTTAGGGATTATCTGCGGCATAGAAAATTAGCATTTGCACTAAAAGAGGTTCGGGATAGCGAAAAATGCATTTTAGATATTGCCTTTGATTATGGTTTTTCATCACATGAAGCTTTTACTAGAGCTTTTAAGAGAACATATGGTGTATCTCCAAGTGAATATCGAAAAAAGCCTAATCCTGTCGTTCTTCGTACAAAAATAAACCCTTTCGACCGTTACTTTTTAGGATTAGGAGAGATTGGTATGATAAAATCTACAGATGATGTTAAAATTTATTTTGTAACCATTCCCGCACACAAATTTTTGCACATTAAAAACTATGAGAGTAATGGGTATTGGGATTTTTGGCAAAAGCAAAGTCTTATTCCAGGACAAGACTCGGAAACAATTTGCGGCTTACTTGATAGTATCAAGGGTAAATTGGATGATGATGGTGGGAGCGAATCTAACAGTGGCAGCGGTCAGATTATGGCGTACATTAATGACCCGGATGGCAGACTCTGCGATTGGGGTATTCCACGTACAGAGTGTTATGGTGTACGTCTTCCTTTTGATTATAAAGGGGAAGTGCCACCACAAATGCTTATGATTGATGTTCCCGAAGCCGAGTATATTGTTTTTGAACATGGGCCATTCGATTATGAGCAGGAAAATCGTAGTGTGGAGGAAAAGATTGAAAAGGCAATGGCAACTTTTGATTTTGCAGGCACTGGTTACTGCTTTGATACTTCACCAGGTAGAATAATTTACTTTTATTTTAATCCGGAACGGTATTTTAAGTATATCAGACCAGTGCGGAAGTAGATAAAATTCTTATAGATTTATAGATTTTTCATATCTAATTTGGTCTCTATCATCGATAAATACTCTATCTACCATTTTAAAGCCATTGCTTTCGTAAAAGTTTCGCAGTTTGTCCCTAAATGTGCCGCAATTTAACCTTAACCATTTGATGTTGAGTTCCTTACACAATAATTCAGCAGATTGTATTAGTTTGCGGCCATATCCCTTTCCTGCACTTTCTCTACAAACAGCTAACTTGTGTAGTATTCCACATTCATTCTTCTTTAAACTTGCCCAAAATAGAGGGTCATACCATTGTAAAATATATACTCCAATTAATTTTCCTCTCTCATAACATAATTTCATATCCTCTATGCTATATTTCTTTAGTAGTTCTTCACTTGTTATATCTTCATATTTCCACATAGGTTGATTTATAGAATTAAGCCATGTAGCAGAGTCATTTAAAACTTCTGAAAAAATCTCTATATTTTCATGGGTTACATTTATTACTTCCAAGTTTATTCCTCTTTTCTATATGCTCCTTACATTTACTGGATTTGAATTTAATATAATAATTATTATAACATAGTTTACATAATATGCTATAATTTCAAGAACAAGAACTTTTTGAGTGTTATGTAAATTCTAATTTACTTGAAAGATTAAACTTATGCTACCAACAGATCACTAAGCTTCTAAAAAGAGATTAAGTAAAAAAATGAAAATACGATAATATTAACAATATAATATTTTTATTTTTAATAGGAGAATAGGGATGAGAAACAAAAAACTAAAGATGATATGGTCAGTATTTATTTTGATAAGCTTATTTATAAGCTTTAATGACATGCCTGTTGTTGCAAGTACAACTGGCACAGATGCAAGTGGGTTTACTTGGCAGTCTGATGATGGAGTAACATATTCCATAACAGGCTATAATGGCAGTGATACAAATATTACAATACCTAGTTCCATAGATGGACATACTGTTACTAGTATAGAAAGTAATGCTTTTAAAAACAAACCATTAACCAGTGTGGTAATTCCAGATAGTATAACAAGTATAGGTAGTTTTGCATTTTATTATTGTTCCTCTCTTGTAAGTATATCAATACCAGATAGTGTTACAAGCATAGGAGATAGTGCATTTGCATATTGTATATCACTTCCTGGTATAACACTTCCCACTAATCTTGGAAGCATAGGAAATTCTACCTTTCAAGATTGCAAGGCATTTAAAGGGATAACAATACCAAATAGTGTTACAAGTATTGGAACTTATGCGTTTTTAGAATGTATTTCTCTTACGGATATAATTATTCCAAGTAGTGTAACAAATATTGGTGAAGGTGCCTTTAAAGATTGTAAGGCTCTTAGATTTGCAACAATGACTGATAGTGTAACAAGTATAGGAAATTATTTGTTTTACAATTGTCAGCTTCTATCAAGTGTGAAATTGTCAAATAATCTTACGGATACTGGTAGTTTTATATTTTACAATTGCTTTTCCCTTTCAGGGGTGACACTTCCAAGTAATCTTATGAATATTGGAAATAGTGCATTTGAAAATTGTACAGCTCTTACAAATATAATAATACCAAATGGTGTGATAAAAATTGGATACCGTGCTTTCATTATGTGCAAAGTTCTCGAGAATATAACAATACCAAACACTGTTAAAATCATAGATTTTAATGCCTTTGCCCATTGTTATGCTTTTACCAATATTATAATTCCAAATAGCGTTACAAGCATTGGGGATTATGCATTTTATTATTGTACATCTTTAACAGAAGTAGCTATTCCTGAAAGTGTTACTAATATTGGTTTTCTAACTTTCAATAGTTGTAATTTAGATTTTAAAATTAAGGGATTTGTAGGTTCTTATGCCCAGACTTATGCAAGTAGTAACTCTATAATATTTCAAGAGCTAGAGCTGCCTACAATAAATTATACAGTCACCTTTAACAGTGAAGGTGGAAGTGCTGTAGGAAGTGTACAAGCTAATAGTAATACTTTAATAACAGCGCCAATAGAGCCTACAAAAGCAGGGTATATATTTGCTGGATGGTATAAAGAAGCAGAATGCATAAATCCATGGCAGTTTGAAACAGATAAAATAATATCAAACACAGAACTTTATGCGAAGTGGAGAGATATATGTGACATTGACAAGGATGGAACAGTAAGCCTATTAGATATGGCATCAGTTGCCAATAAATATAATACCAAAGATACAGAAACAGAATGGGATTTAAGTTTTGATTTAAATAATGATGGTATAATCGATATCTATGATTTAGTATTGATATCTAGAAAAATACAACAGATTAGTTAACATCTTTATTGCTTAATTGATGTAATTATAGAAGTATAGAATAGATTTCTTTTAAATAGTTTGTGGAAAAATAAAAATACTATAAATTTATTGCAAAAGAATTGACTTATTTTATAATAATGTTATGATAAATAAGATTTGAATTTTTAGGAAATTCTATTTATTAACTAAGACTTTGGATTCTATTTAGCTTTAAGACTGAAATTTAAAAATAATCCAAATATTAAAAATTAAATATAGTAAAGGAAGTCAAAAAATGAAATCAATTATTAAAGGTAAAAACATGTCTAAATTCACTTTAGGAGGAATTTTAGTAGCGTTAGGTGTAGTTTATGGAGACATTGGAACTTCACCACTTTATGTAATGAAATCTGTCCTTAATGGTAATGGTGGAATAGGAAGTGTATCAGAAGATTTTATCCTTGGAACATTATCTATGGTTTTTTGGACAATCACTATTTTAACAACTATAAAATATGTACTTATAACATTGAACGCGGATAATAAGGGTGAAGGTGGAATATTTTCTCTTTTTACTCTAGTACGTAGGCGTGCAAAGTGGCTTGTAGTTCCAGCTATTATTGGTGGGGCAGCACTACTTGCTGATGGAATGTTAACACCAGCTATGAGTATAACTTCAGCAGTTGAAGGATTAAAACTAATTCCAAGCTTTAATTCTGTTTTTGGGAATAATCAAAATAATATTGTTGTAATTGTAATAATAATCATAAGTGCTTTATTTTTTATTCAACACTTTGGAACAGATTTTATTGGAAAATTATTTGGTCCAATAATGCTTGTTTGGTTTTGTACCTTAGCGATATTTGGAATTATGAATATGGCTCATGATTGGACATTACTACGTGCATTGTCTCCACATTATGCAATTCAAACATTATTTAGCAGTGATAATAAGGCAGGTTTCTTTATTCTTGGTAGTATATTTTTATCATCAACAGGTGCCGAAGCTCTTTATTCAGATCTTGGACATGTTGGGAAGGATAATATATATGGTTCTTGGCCTTTTGTTAAGATATGTTTATTGTTAAATTATTTTGGTCAAGGGGCTTGGATATTGGCATCTAATCATAATCCTAGTTATGCGCATATAAAAGATTTAAATCCATTTTATCAAATGGTTCCTGAGGGTCTTTTGATATTTGCTATAGTAATTTCAACTTTAGCTGCAATTATTGCATCACAAGCTTTAATTTCAGGAGCATTTACACTTGTTTCTGAAGCAATTAAGTTAAATCTATTCCCTAGATTACATATTTTGTATCCATCTAAGTCTAAAGGGCAATTATACATACCATCAATTAATAAACTTTTATGTGTCGTTTGTATAGGAATAGTTCTTTATTTTAGAAATTCAGAGCATATGGAAGCAGCATATGGACTAGCTATAACAGTTACAATGTTAATGACAACAATTTTATTGTTTAACTATTTATTAAAGAAAAAGACTCCACTTATTGTGGCTATGTTCGTACTTATTTTCTTTGGTTCAATAGAATTTTCTTTCTTTATTGCAAATGCAGTTAAATTTACTCACGGAGGATTTGTAGCTGTATTAATAGCTTTAGCAATATTATCAGTTATGATTATTTGGATTAAAGGTTACTACATTAAGATGCGTTTATTAGAAGACGTTCCAATAGAAGATTATATGGAACAATTAGATCAATTACGTCAAGATGAGGATCGTCCTAAATATGCAACAAATCTTGTATATTTAACTGGTTGTAGAAAACGCAAGCATATTGAAAGAAAAATAATGTATTCTATTTTAGATAAAAGACCTAAGAAAGCAGATGTTTACTGGTTTGTAAATATTGAAGTTACTGATGAACCTTATTTAGCTGAATATACAGTAGATACCTTTGGAACATCTCACATTGTTAAAGTTCAACTAAAGCTTGGATTTAGAGTAGAACAAAAATTAAATGTCTTCTTACGTCAAATTTCAACTGAATTAGTTGAGAGTGGTGAAATAGAAATACAATCTAGAACTTATACAACTATGCCAGATAGAAAAGTTGGTGATTTCCGCTTTATTTTAATTCAAGAACATCTTTCATGTGAATCGCAATTAAACTCTTGGGATGCACTTATACTTGGTTTAAAATTATTAATAAAGAAAATTACCGTTACTCCAGCAAAATGGTTTGGTCTTGAAACTAGTGATGTTTATGTAGAAAAGGTTCCACTATTTTCAGGACATGCTAAACGTACAGTTTTAAAAAGAACTAAATAGTTTATTTAGACTTTAAGTATATAAAAAACAACAGTGAGATAATCACTGCTGTTTTTTTTATATGTAGAATTAAATTATAGTAATGGAACTAAAGATAAGCTTTAGATGCAATATATGTATAAAAAAAGAGATATTCCACAAAATAAAGTTGGAGGTGTTTAATTTGACAGTAAATTTAACTCAAAAAGAAAGAATGTTATTAGAAGATCAAAAAAGTCATGAAGAAATGTGCATACGAAAATATTCTAATTATTCCGATCAAGCTAAGGATATGCAATTAAAACAAATTTGTAAGAATAATGAACAAATTGAAAGGCATCATCTAGATACAATTAATCAAATATTAAGCGGAAATGTTCCTCAAATGAATCAGCAGCAAAATCAGAGTGCTGGGCAAAACGTTAATAATGCTCAGGATACTCCTAGTAACTTATCAGATAAGGAAATATGTACAGATCTATTAATGACAGAAAAATACGTATCAGGGGCTTATGATACTGCAATTTTTGAATTCAAGGACACTGAAGTACGTGATGTATTAAATCATATACAAAAAGAAGAACAAAAACATGGTGAATCTATATTTAAATATATGGAGAGTAAAGGCATGTACAATGTTCAATAATATTTAATAGTATTATTAAGGTATGCAAGAAAGTTTAGTTTTTTAGGCTAAGCTTTTTTGTGTTTTATATATAATAATGTTGCTTAATTAATATTAATACTTAATTTTTCAAATAGGTAACATAACATAAATTCATTTCATAATATATTAGTATAGAATCTAAATCTAACCAAAAACAAAAGAGGTGTATTTTATGGGATTTTATTACCATGAGTCAAGTAAGGGTCATAAATATTATAAAATGAAAAAAAACTCTAAGGATAATGCAAGCAAATCAAAAAGCAGCGAAAGTAAATCTAAGAGCAGTGAAAGCAAATCATATAGTAAATCTTATAGCAAATCATATAGTAAGTCAGATGATAAATCATATAGCAAGTCATATAGTGACTCATATGATAAACAATATAGTAAGTCTTATAGTGACTCTTATAGTAAAGAATATAGTTGGTCCTATGATGACGAAGAGGAAAAATCATATAGTAATTATGACAAAAAGTCCTATTGCAGATAATAATTCTTGTGTGAGATTATAAAGAAAGTTTAGTATTATGGATAAGTATTACAAAGCTAAAGAAATAGTAGATGGGTATTCTATTCTTAATCTAATAGGAGAAGGAAGATATGGAATTGCATATCTTGCTAAAAATGACAAAGGTGAGAAATGTATAATTAAACAATTAAAAATGGACATGCTTGAAAAGACTAGAGAAAAGTTATTTTACGAAGAAAAGATATTACAAGGATTAAATGATCCTAGATTTCCTAAATTTATTTCAAAATTCAAAGATCAATACAGAGAGGGCTATATATTAGAATATATAGAAGGTAGAGTCTTTGAAGATTTAATAGTAGAAGATGGATATGAATTTAGCAAAAAGGAGATTTATGAAGTTGGAAGTATGCTTTTAGACTTGGTAGAAGTATTGCATAATAATAAAATTGTACACCGAGATATAAGACTTCCAAATGTAGTATTAAAAGAAAATAAGGAACTAGCCTTAATAGATTTTGGACTAGCCAGAATTATAGATAATAAAAAATATGTAAGAGAGATGGATCATTGGTTTATAGGTGATTTTCTAATTCATTTATATTATTCTTCCTACGAAGAAAATGACTTAGAAGAAAAGCCTTGGTATGAAGAACTTGATCTAAATTCAGAAGAAAAAACTTTCCTAAAAAAGCTCATGAATATCGATGGAAGTTATAGAAATATTAAAGAAATAAAAGAACAGCTTGAAAAAATAAAAACTATGAATTGACATTAAAATAAGCCATGTGATTTAATATATTCTATTTAAAATCACATGGCTTTGTAAGTATAAAAGTTAATAGAGGAGGTATATGTTTTGCCAAGTTCAATTGAGATATTAAAAATATACCCTGAAAGTTTCAGAGCCAATTCATATTCAAGAAAGCCATTTAGGATGATTGGTTTAATAGATGTAAGTATAAGATTTGTTCATGGAATAGAAAGAGTAACTTTAGCGTTTTATAGATCATCGGGAACTAATAGTGGAAAAATAAAAGGATTATGGTATCCTATTCTTGGAATAAAGATTTATACAGGAAGATTTACTGAGTTTACAGAATATATTAATTATGTTTTAACTAATACTACTGATAGGGGAAGGGCAGATGAAGGCTGGTTAGCTAAATCTCTATTTTTTTCAAATAATCATACTGATAGAACTAAAATTAGAGGTTTTTCAAATGGAATCCATTATGAAAGCCTTTTAGCATTAGGGAAAATTCTAAGAAATCTTTATGAAGAAGAGGCATATCTAAAAATGAATTCCTTAGATGCTGACAAATTAAATAATATATTAACTTCAAAAAAAATATATATAAATAATAGGCATACTCAAAGAGAAAACTTTGAAGAGTTTATTTACCATATATTTAATGAGAATTAATAATATAGTTGATTTTATAAAAGCTCCCTTGTAGGGAGCTAAAATAATATTTAAGTACTAAGATTTTCTTTCTAAGACAATTCCATTAACACTTATGGCTAATTTTGAAAAAATGCCATGTACAACTCTAACTTCTTCACCATAAATTAAATCTAGTTCTTCATAAGATCTAAAATGAATTTCACGCTTATTTTCGTAATCTGTGATATATACATTATAGTAGTCTCTATCACTATTAGGTACATATTCATAGCCTGTACAAATGCCTATTAAAGATGTTTGAAGTCCAAATAAGCATTCAATACACATAAGAAAACTATTAAAAAACAAGATAAAAAAGAGTATTCCTATGAATAAAGTAACACTTGAATAGTTTGCCAACAGATCAGTAACTATAAGTCCTATTGCTAATACTCTAATAGGATTAGGTAGCCTATCTCTAAAATCTACTTTTTCATGAGTAGTAATCCAAATCTTCAACCGCCAAGTAAAATTACTCCATTTATCTACAGCTATATTTTGAGTAGCTTTAATCCATTGTAATTTTCTATCCTGCAAAATAAATGATAGCTTATTCTTAGTAAATAAAATTATAAATATGAGATATGCTTCCATTATAATAAATGCCATAAAAGCACTAGTGTTTGAAGCTGTTTTTAAATTATTATCAAATAAAACATATCCTATAATTAAAATACTAAAAAGATAAAGAGGTCTTGTTCTTAAGTTAGTCTTTTCCTTTGTCTCAGCAGTAATTTCAACGTTTCTAAATGATATTAACCCTATTAAATCAACAACTAAAAAAAATAAGCTTAAATGATTTAAATTTGTAAAATCGGAAATCTTTATTTTGATCACTAGATAGCTTAAGGTATTTGCTGGATAAAGTAATATCATAGCAATTGATATGTATATAAGAGTTTGTAATTTTCGTGTATTTGAACTATTCATTAGGTATATCCTTCCTATACTAAATATTGTAAGATTCATATTATTTTATTATAAGTATATCTTATTTATTTAAAGATTGTCCATTTTTGTTATGAGGATGTCAATTTTGTAGATTAATTCAATTGAAATAAATAAATTTACAAAAAAATGCTTGACAACACTATCCAGTAGAGTAATAATTTAGTAAATAATATTTACTTGTTAAATATTTTATTTACTAAAATAAAAAAAGGATGTGAAGAAATGGGGAAAACATTATTTTTAGGTGTACCAGCTTATGGACATATAAATCCAACACTAGGTATAATTTCAGAATTGATTAAAGAAGGAGAAGAAGTAATTTATTTTTGCGATGAAGATTTTAGACAAAGAATAGAAAAGACAGGTGCTGTGTTTAAAGCCTACGGCGAGTGGATAAATGTCTTTGGGAAAAGTAGGCCATCTAATGAAAAAAAGATGAATATTGAGTTTTTGTCTCAAATTTTAGATAACATTGTAATGAACTTTGAAAAGAGCATTGAAAGTATTTTGGAAGAAATCAAAGACATAAGGTTTGACTATGTTGGATTTTCGGCTAACTTTCCTTTTGGTGGTGTCATAGCTAAAATATTAAAAATACCTTCATTTTCTTCTTTTGCAGTATTTGCTACTCCAGAAGAAATGCTTCCAAAAGAATTTAAAAAAGAAGTTGAAGAGTTTTTTAAAACCAGTCCTATACAAGGTAAGTACAAAGAAGTTTCTGATAGACTTAATAGAAAATACAATATAGAGATGCCTAAGTTAAAAAATTTAATGTTTAATAAAGGTGATATAAATTTTGCATACACTTCAAGATATTTCGTTGCAAATATTGAAAAATATGATGAAAGTTTTAAATTTATAGGTCCTCCTATATATGATAGAAAAGAAGATACAAAAGATTTTCCTTATAAAGAGATAGAAGGGAAGAAGGTTATATATATTTCACTAGGGACAGTATTTAGCAGCTACGATATAAACCTTTACAATATATTCTTTGAAGCTTTTAAAGATGAAAACCTGGTTGTTGTTATGACAGCTTATAATACAGATTTATCAAAATTTGAAGTTCCTGAAAATTTTGTAGTTAAAAATTATATTTCTCAATCGGAAATTTTAAAATATGCTGATGCAGCTGTAACTCATTCAGGTATGAACAGTACAAATGATTTGTTGTTTAACAATGTACCATTTGTTGCTATTCCTTTAGGAGCAGATCAACCTTATATGGCTTCAAGAGCAGCTAAGTTAGGAGCATGTATTTCCTTAGACAAGGACAAGCTTACTGCAGAAATATTAAGAGATTCGGTAAACAAGGTATTAACAGAACCAAAGTATTTGGAAAACATTAAAAAGATAAAGGAATCCTTCAAAGAATGTGGTGGATACAAAAGAGCAGCAGAAGAAGTATTAAACTTGAGAGTTAAGTCATTAGTATAAATTGTTCAAGAAAATATTTACTGTGATTATGTTAAGGGGTAATGTACATAAGTATTACGTGTATATTTTCTATACAAGGGATAAGAAAATTAGAAATTATATGGTCATAAAAAGAACTCTTGAGGAAATAAAAAAGGATTTAAGAGGAATTTAGGGTATAAAAGGGGGAGATTTTTATGATAGAAGTATTTAATGGTTCAAAAATATATGTGGTCTGTGTACCAAAGCACACAACAGGAGGTCCAGAATTACTACATCAATTTGTTAGTAAGCTAAACATGTTAGGGTACGAAGCATATATGTATTATGTTGGAGAGAATATAGAAGATCCAGTAGCCGAGCAGTATAAAAAGTATAATGTAAAATACGTAACTGAAATTGAAGATAAAGAGAGGAATATAATAATAGTACCAGAAGTCCTTACTATGATTTTATCTAATTATAAAAATATAAGAAAAGCTATATGGTGGTTAAGTATAGATAATTATTATTTTTCTATTGAAATGCTTAAAACACGCTTAGCTAACGGAAAGCTAAAAGCTTTTTTGGGAAACAATTTAAAATACTTTGATTTCAATGATGATAATGTAGTTAATTTGGCCCAGTGTAAATATATAAGCGAACATCTAAAGAAAAAAGGAATTAAAAAGGTCTATTATCTATCTGATTACCTAAACAGAGAATTTTTAAAGCAAAATTTAGGCAATGATTTAAAAAATAAAGAAAACATTGTGGCTTATAATCCTAAAAAAGGCTTGGAATTTACGAAGAAGCTTATAAAAGCTGGCAAGCATATAAGATGGGTTCCTATTAAAGATATGAATCCTGAAGAAGTAATTCAATTGCTAAAAAAATCAAAGGTATATATAGATTTTGGTAATCACCCAGGGAAGGACAGAATACCAAGAGAAGCAGCAATTTGCAAATGTTGCGTTATTACAGGTAGGAAAGGCTCAGCTAATTATTATGAGGATGTTCCAATTGATGATTCATTTAAGTTTCAGGATGATGAAAGTAATATAAATACTATATTAGATCGTATAACTCAATGCTTTGACAACTTTGAGATTGAAATGGAAAAGTTTCATAAGTATAGGGATATAATTAGAAGATCAGAAATGGAATTTGAAGAACAAATAGTAGATATATTTAAAATATCTTAAATAATTAATCTTTATCAAAACATTAAATAAGTTTTGGTAAGGGAATGTAGATAGATTTGTGTAAAACAAATCTACTACATTCTTTTTTTGTATTGTTTGATGGTAGATTTGGAAT
>NZ_JACSRA010000048.1 GCF_014836335.1 Clostridium cibarium | reverse complement strand
AATAATTTCTTCAAATTCAAAAAAGGGAGCCGTCTCCGACAAATGATTTTAAATCATTTGGAGACAGCTCCTTTTTTTATAGGGAGAAAAGGCTATTATTGCAATACAACTCATTAGTTGGTATAATTACCCACTGGAGGGTGAATAACGATGAAGAAAAAGATTTTAAAAGAACTAAAAGAAGAAATGCAATTAAACTATTTGAAAAAGGAAGGTGTTTTAACTGGCTATTATAGGGGATATAGTCTATCAATAGGTTCTTTGAATCTATATGGTAGATCATATATAATAGTACCAGTAAAGTGTGCAGAAGGATTTGGAGTAGATAGGATTAATGAGTTCCTTAAAACATTAAGAAAAAAATACAAATCAATATCTTTAGCTAATTACGAAGATTATAGAATAGCTTTAAATTATGCACCTAGATTTAGATGGAACAATAGGACAAAAGTTTATTTATCTATAATAAATGAAATAATTGATTTTTGTGTGCAAAATAATTTTGTAAGGTGCTGCGAAGTTTGTGGAGAAAATAATGAACTAAGTCCAGCGTTTGTTAATGGTGTGATAGTATCATGTTGCGGTGAATGTAAATTAGAGTTTAAAGAGTCATTGGAAAGAAACAAGGAGGCTCTTAGGGGGCAGAGAAGTAATATTCTTGGAGGAGTAATAGGTTCTTTTATTGGGGCTTTAATAGGATCGATAGTTTGGATTATAATATATCAACTAGGATATATAGCTGCTATAGGTGGACTAGCTATTGCTGTATGTAGCATAGTAGGTTATGAAAAGCTCGGAGGGAAACTGAATATAATAGGTATAGTTGTAACTTCGGTAATAACTATAATAGCAGTATTTTTAGCTCAATATATGTCTTTGGGCTTGGAAATATATAATACTTATAAGTTAGATGGATTTACTATTTTAAGTTCTATAGAATCAGTGCCAGTTTTTTTAGAAAACTCAAGTGTTTCTAGTGCTTTCTTCCAAGATCTAGCGATTGGATATTTTTTAACTTTAGTAGGATCAGTTTCATATATATCAAAAACATATAGAGAAAGAAATTTTAAGACTGAGATAAGAGATGTTAATTTGTAATATATAATAAATGAAGTTAAGGTATTACAAATATAAAATTTAATTTAGTAATAAAGCATAGGTTATTCCTATGCTTTATTTTTATAAAAATATTATTTGTAAGTTGTATTGTTTGAGGGTTCGTTTTCGCCAAAAGGACTTTTTTCATGAGCTTTGCTATTTATTTTATTTGAATAATTATTTGAAGTTGGGTCAGATTTGATTTTTTTTGTAGAAGAAAAATTATTTTTGTTGTCCATATTAACACCTCCTTTAAAAATATTTATTCTGTATTAGATTATCCAATTAAGAATAAAATATAAAAAAATTTATTTTTACAATCTGAGTATTTTAGATATTTCATAAGATTTTTACTGTAAATTTAAGTAAGATAAGCAAATTTTTAAAATGCAAAGAAAAAAGAATTGGTGTATAATAAATCATCAAATCAGTTAAAGTTGTATAAGAGAAATTAAGCTCAAACTATAACTAATGGGAGGAAATGGTGTACATGAAAATTATTAAAAGAGATGGTAGCACGGTGGAATTTAATAAACAAAAGATAAGAGATGCTGTTATAAAAGCTATGAAAAATGGTAGCGGTATTTACTTGCCAGATATAGCTAGATTAATAGCTAATGATGCAGAAAAGAAGTTTGATAAAGAAGAGGAAACTCCAACTATTTATAAGATTGAGAGTTATGTTTATGATAGATTAGTACACTATGGTCAATCTGTTACAGCAAAGGCTTACGAAGGATATAGAGCTGTGCAAGAATTTAAAAGAAATACAAATACAACAGATGAAAGTATTTTATCTTTACTTAGTAAAACTAACGAAGATGTAATGAAAGAAAATTCCAATAAGAATTCTGTTATAGCAGCAACACAAAGAGATTTAATTGCAGGAGAGGTATCTAAGGATATTTCACGAAGAAGATTAATACCTTCACATTTAGTGCAAGCACATGATGAGGGAATTATTCACTGGCATGATATGGATTATACATTGTCACCTATTTTTAATTGCTGTCTAATAAATTTAGAGGATATGCTTGATAATGGAACAGTAATAAATGATAAATTAGTTGAGTCTCCAAAGTCTTTTGGAACTGCTTGTACAGTTACTACTCAGATAATAGCTCAGGTAGCTAGTAATCAGTATGGTGGTCAAAGTATAACAATCAAGCACTTAGCTAAATATCTTAAAGTTACAGAAGAAAAGTTCTATAAATTCTATTTAGAAAAATATAAAGATGAGAATTTAGCTAAAGAATTAGCTAAAGATATGAAGCTTAAGGATTTAAAAGACGGTGTTCAAACTATAAGATATCAATTATCGACTTTACAAACTACAAATGGACAATCCCCTTTTGGTACGATTTATCTTGAGGTAGAAGTAGGGCATAAGTATGAAGAGGAAATGGCTTTAATCTGTGAAGAGATGATTAGGCAAAGACTTGCAGGAATGAAGAACTATAAAGGACAAGAAATTGGAGAAGCTTTCCCTAAATTAGTGTATTTATTAGATGAACATAATTGTCTTGAAGGTGGAAAATATGATTACATAACAAAGCTAGCAGCTGAGTGTACCGCTAAGAGATTAGTACCAGACTATCAATCAGCTAAAATTATGAGGATGAATTATGAAGGTAATACATTCCCTCCAATGGGATGTAGATCACACTTAAGTCCATGGAAAGATGAAAATGGAAATTATAAGTGGTATGGAAGATTCAACCAAGGAGTTGTGTCATTAAATTTACCTCAAATAGGTATTATTGCTGAAAAAGATATGGAATTATTCTGGGATATGCTAGATCAAAGACTAGAGCTATGTAAGGAAGCATTACTTGTTAGACATAATATGTTACTTAGTACGACTTCAGATGTATCACCAATACATTGGCAACATGGTGCTATAGCAAGGCTTGAGAAGGGTGAGAAGATAGATAAACTTCTTAAGGATGGGTATTCTACATTATCTCTTGGATATGTTGGTATACACGAAATGGTACAAGCGATGCTTGGGGTAAGTCATACGACTCCTGAAGGTGAGAAGTTTGCTTTAGATGTTATGAATCATATGACAGAAGCATGCAATAAGTGGAAGGAAGAAACTGGACTTGGATTTAGCTTATATGGAACTCCAGCAGAAAATCTAATATATAGATTCTGTAAGATAGACAAGACAAAATACGGAGAAGTTCCTGGTGTTACAGATAAGTTATATTACACAAATTCATATCATGTTCATGTATGTGAAGAAATTGATGCATTTAGCAAACTTAAGTTTGAATCTCAATTCCATAACATAAGTTTAGGTGGATGTATTTCGTATATAGAAGTTCCAGATATGAGTAGAAATTTAGAGGCTATTGAGCAAGTTATTCATTTTATATATGAGAATATTCAATATGCAGAAATCAATACTAAACCAGATATATGCTATAAATGTGGATATACAGGTGAAATTAAGTTAGATGAAAACTTAGAATGGTATTGTCCTTCTTGTGGAAATAGAGACGAAAGTGATATGCAAGTTATGAGAAGAACTTGTGGCTATATTGGTACGAATTTCTGGAATAAGGGAAGAACTGCAGAAATAGGAGATAGAGTTTTACACTTATAATTTTATAAGAAGGTGTTTTGGTGAAATATGCAGAAATAAGAAAATTTGATGTGTCCAATGGACCTAATGTTAGAACTACTCTTTTTGTAACTGGTTGTACTAATAATTGTGAAGGCTGCTTCAATAAAGATTTACAAAGTTTTAATCATGGTAATGTTTGGAGTAAGGATCTTGAAGAAAAATTTATATCTTATGTAAAAAATCCTAATGTATATGGTGTTAACATACTTGGGGGAGAGCCCATGGAACAAACAATGGATTCTGACTTATTTGATCTTTTAACTAGGGTGAAAAAAGAAACAGGTAAAACAATTTGGCTTTGGTCAGGATATACATTTCAACAGATTATGAATGATGATAAGAAAAAGAAAATTTTAAGTCTTGTAGATGTTCTTATTGATGGAAGATTTGAAATAAGTAAAAGAAATATAAGCTTAAAATACAGAGGTTCTGAAAATCAAAGAGTAATAGATGCAGTTAAGTCTATGAAAGAAAATAGAGTTGTTCTAATAGAAAAGATTTAATCAAAGATGTTTAAAGAGATGTTAAAAGCTCTTTAAACATCTTTTTTACTATTAGCTTTTTATTAAAAGCTAATCATATATATTCCAGCTATCATTTCCTTTAAAAATATTTGATAGTAAGTATTTTTTTACTTCATCTTCAGATAAAATATGACACCAAGGAGCTCTAGTTTCATTAGAAGCTCCAGGGCCATAACTATTATATTCAGCATAGAAGGCTTCTTTTTCTGCGGTAGGCTTGTCCCAAGAATGCCAGCCCTCTTTACATATATGCTCACCAAGATAGCAGTTAATAAAAACAGTTTTTGCATAGTTTCTCCATGGTCTACCTAGATATACAGTTTCTTTTGGAGCATCACTCGTTAGCTTACAATCTATAAATACATATCCGAATTCTTTTCCTTCTACAGTAGAGGCTGCAGAGACATAACCGTTAATTTTAGATTGTTTATCTTTTGAAAATATTTCACATCTATTAAATACAGCAGTGGCAGATCCAAAAATGAAATCTATATCTCCTTCTATATAGCAATCTTCATAATATTGTCTTCCTACAATTCTAGGTTTTCCATCCATAGGACCACCAAAATTATTTCCCTCTATAGGTTTTGGTGGAAGAGGACCAGTAAATAGGGTATCTTGATTTCCAAGTAGTTTGCAATTCTTAAATTTAGCTTTATCACCTTCTACATAAACAGCTACGGCTTGTCCAACAACATCTCCAGAACCTGCTGAATTCTCGAAGGTTAAATTTCTTGCTGTAAAATTATGAGCTCCAATAAAGATTGTATAAGTATTAAATGTTCTGTAAGCTTCGCCGGTTGAAAATGTTTTTTTTGCATAGTCATCGTAAGTTATTATTGTTTCCTTTGGATCTTCTCCTATAAGTGTCAAAAAAGGTGTGTCTATAAAAATCTTTTCTTTATAGATTCCCTTTTTAATAAAGATTTCAATAAGGCTCTTGTTATCTTTTGGAATAGAGTTAATTGCATCATTTATGTTATTATAATCACCTGTTCCATCTTTAGATATAGTTATCATTTTTTATACCTCTTTCAAATTGTTATATACATATATTATAACTAATTGTTGAAAATTGCACATTAATTTATATGTAAAATTAACCAATAAAGTGATATCATTACTTTAAGAAGGAAAAAAGGGGACAAGATTTATGCAAGAAAAAATTAAATTCCCATTAGTTATGGAAGATGGCAACATAATAAAAAATGAAGATGAATTGAAAAGATATTTAATTATTAAGGAATATATTTATAACGAAGCCAAAAAGGAAGAGAGCTCAGAATTTAAAGAATATTATGGAGACTATTTAGGTGGATATGGCATAGAGCTTATATAGAAGAAGGGATTGTAAAATAGTGATGGATGGATTTCATTCTAATTGGACTTTACCGTTTTTTAAAGTAAATAAAGATAAGGATTACTATATTGAAGATTTTGAAATCTTAACTACAATTTTATCTGCCTTAAAGTGGAGGCAGAATAATGGAAGGATTAAGATGGTAACCGATAGGAGAGGTGCTAATTATTATAATAAGATTGGTATTTGTTCTATTTGGGATTTAGGAATAGATGATAATTTAGATGATTATATAGATAATGATATTGACTCTAATATATTTTGGGCAGCAGGAAAAATATATGCTTTAAGGCATCAGAAAGTGCCTTGTGTAATGATAGATACTGATTTTATTGTATGGAGAAGCTTAAAAGAAAAACTTGTTGGTATGGATATATGTGCAATTCATAAGGAAAATATATCTAATGAGGTTTATCCAGATAAAAGTTATTTTAACATGAAGGAAAGCTATAAGTTTGATGAAGATTGGGATTGGAGTGTGTTACCTTCAAATACCGCCTTAACATATATTTCAAATGATGAATTTAAGAAGTACTATGTAAATTCTTCAATAAAGTTTATGAAAGGAGTAGCAGCAAGTAGTGATAGACTAGTAAATATGGTATTTGCAGAGCAAAGATTATTTTCAATATGTGCAGAAAAGATGAATAAGAAGTCTTATGAATTTATGAATTTAGAAGACTTAACAAATGGAAAGCAGAACTACTTTTCTCATATATGGGGTTATAAAGATGTCATGAGAAAAGATTTTAAAAAGAGGGTTCAGTTCTGCGTTAAATGTATAAGGCGTATTATTAAGGACTTTCCAGAATATGAGGGCGTTATAGCAAATGTGGAAAGTTTAAATCGTTATTACAAAATAGCTAAAAGTAATTAATATGAACATTTTTCCATTAAATATAGAGCGATTAATATTTCAGTAATTAAAATTAGTGGAACTCCAATAGTAAATTTTTTGTGCTTAGTTTTATGTCTAAAAAAAGACATACCTAAAAGCATACCAATTGATCCTCCGAGGATGGATAAAGTTAAAAGATTAGCCTCGCTTATTCTCCATTTATTATGTTTAGCTTTTTGCTTATCTATAAACATGGCTAAACAAGCTATAAAATTAATTGCAATAAAATATAATATTAAGATTAACATAAATTACTCCTTTAAATATAGATTATAGGTGGAAAAAATCCACCTATAACTACTTATTTTTATTATATTATACCATATAAATTAAGCGTAAACTTTCCATTCAAGGATACCAGTTGATGCAGAATTGTTAGAATTCATTTCAATTGCTATGTTACTTGTCTTTATTGGAGCAAAGGTTGTTGTATTAAATTTATTTGGTGAGATACCTAAGCCAGAGGCGTTTGGAACATCAAGCCAATTGCTACCATCCCAATACATTATTCTATAAGAAGATGGAACATCTATACCGCCATTATCTTTAAACCAATAAATATCAGTTTTTGAAATAGTGTACTCTTTATCAAAGGCGTATTGAACCCATTGAGTATCAGTTTTTGGCCAATTGCCATAAACAGGATGGTTCCTATCATTAGAATTTGTAGGTGTAAAACCATCATTTAGTGCTGCAGTAGTCTCCCATGGAGAACAATATGAAGTTGTTATAGTAGCTTTAGATGCTATGTTTCTTAAAGTTGGGTTTACAACAGTGCCAGCAGATTTAACAAAAGTCATATTATCACCAATATCGCTAATGTTTGAAATATCTAATCCTGAAGATGTATTATTAAACCATTTAGAGCTTGGACTACTTGTGTTATTAAATGTGTTGTTAAAGCCAGTGTGGAATAAGTCACCATATGCTCCGCCGTTTATATTTTTTTCTATTTCAAATTTATTATCAGCTTGTACAACTGAAACTTTATTATGGTGGGTATTACCATAGTCTGAATTATCTCCAGTTTCATCAATATGCCATATCATTAATCCTGAATCAGGAAGGGAAGAATATCTACCTGTCTTTTGTAAATTCTCAATTAAATAATATTCCTTTGGATTATTTCCTGACCATTTATATACTGGTTGACTACCATTTCCGTTAGAAGTAGCAGTTATTGTAGAGTTATCACTGTAAGAGTTTAGATTAAGGGTAGTATTCCATCCTGTCATAATATTTCTACAATATGGATCAGGTGGTTCAGGATTCTTTACATCTGTAACATTAGACATAAGGCTATATGCACCGCATCCATTTGATTTATAGGTGTAATCATATAGGTCTGGATATTCAAAAAGAAGATGTCCATTTTCGTGGCAGATAGTGAAGAGAGACAAATCAGAACCTATGTTACTTAATTCAAATCTTTGAATGTTTACACCATTAGCAGTAAATACATTGCTAAGATAATCTTGATGTGGCCACAATCCTTTTGCCCATCCGCAATCAGCTTCTCCAGCATAAAGAATATTAACTCCTTTAACGTATCCGTTTGAATCTGTAGTTAAGGTTGAAAAATCAAATCCATTAGACTTAAGCCAGTTTAGTGCTTCATTTGCAAGTTCGCCAGAAGTTCTATAATCACTTATATTTTCATTGTCATAATACGATTTATTATGTTTTGCTGTATAAAATGTAGTAACTGTATTTGTATAAGTTACTTTTCCACCTGAAACATCATAAAAGAAATCTCTAACAGACCCGTTGTTGGAGAATCCTGTGTAACCAGGTAGATTAAAGAAGTTATTTATTTCTTCCCCAGATATATCACTATCCTTATCAGGGAAGTTAACTAAAATTGTTAATCCGTTTATCTTACCACTTGCTGATGCCTTAGGGGCAGATTTTGCTTGAGAAATAGTTTTGTTTGAAAGAATATCCTTTTTTACATCTTCTCTTTTTTCTTCTTCAGATTCTTTAGATATCTTTAAATGTTTAGTTTTATTAACAGATTTACTTTCTCCAAAGATATTATCAAAAAATGAATTTTTTTCATTCTTATCAGTACCGTCATATACTTTATCTGTAGCTACAAGATCAGTATTGTCGTTATTTAGCGATGCATAACAGATCCAACCATCAGAATTTCTGCAAAGAGTAAACCCATCTAAACTTTCTACCTGTTGATAATATTCATCTCCAGTGATTTTAACCTTTACTTCAGTATTATCAGGTTGTTTAAGTGTGGATAATTTATCATGGACAGGTGCTGCACTAGCGTAAAGGCTTGTCCCTAAGCAAAGTGAACCAGATATGATAAATAGCAAAGATGCTTTTTTGAATTTGTTCATTATTGAACCTCCTAAATGTATATTGTGCAATTATTCATAAGTAGAAAAAATAGAATATTCCCCCTTTCCATGTCGAAAGTTAATGAAATTGCAATAACAATATACATAATTAAGGTAAAATATACAATATATATCAAGGGAATTTAAGGTAAATTTAAGTGAAAGACAATATTAAAATTATATTGTATAATAAGTGATATAAAGAATTAATATAGACTGTCGATAATAAAATATAAAAATTAAAGGGGTAGAGAGTATGAATAATAATATCTTATTAGAATCAGGTACTGGAGAACTAGAAGTTATTGAATTTATTGCTAATGGTACTCATTATGCAATAAATGTAGTAAAAGTTAAAGAAGTAATAGAAATGCCAGCAAGTGGATTGACAACATTACCAGATCCTAAGCCTGAAATAGCTGGACTTATTCTTTGTAGAAATGAAATTCTTACATTAATTGATTTAAAATATATTTTAACTAAGAGAAATGCAGGAAAACTTGGTAAAAAGGTAATAGTATGTGAATTTAATAAAATTAAAGTTGCTTTTAATATAGATGA
This sequence comes from Clostridium cibarium, assembly GCF_014836335.1. GTDB lineage: Bacteria > Bacillota > Clostridia > Clostridiales > Clostridiaceae > Clostridium > Clostridium cibarium. Next base: position 6,917 of record NZ_JACSRA010000048.1, on the reverse strand, counting down.
TATAGTAGCAGTTCATAGAATCAAATGGAGTGATATAAGAAAACCGGATGAATTAGTTGAAGATACATTATCTGTTGGAAATATATTATTAGGTGAAAAATTAATTATTATGTTAGATTTTGAAAAGATAGTTACAGATATTTCTCCAAATACAGGAATTAGCGAGGATAGACTAGTTGATGTAGATTATAAAGATAGATCTAATGTAAAGTTAGTTTTAGCAGATGATTCTCCATTAATCAGAAGACTTCTTAAGGAGACTTTAACAAAGGCTGGTTTCAAAGATTTAAGAATTTTTGATGATGGACAACAAGCACTTGATTTCTTAAATGCTTTAAAGGACAAAAAAGGAGAAGACTTTACTAAAGATGTTCAAATGGTTATTACAGATATTGAGATGCCACAATTAGATGGGCTTACACTTACAAGAAAAATAAAAGAAGATGTTGTTTTAAGTAAGTTACCAGTAGTAATATTCTCATCATTAATAACAGATGAGTTAAGACATAAAGGTGAATCAGTTAAGGCAGATGCGCAGTTGAGCAAACCAGAGATAGAAGAACTTGTTGAGACTATAGACAAGCTATTAAACGTGTAAATTGTTATACTAAAAGACATAAAATTTCTTTTGAAGTTATATGTCTTTTTGTTTTTGAAAAAATAGGAGAAGAGTAATTTGTAATTTTGTACATAATAAAAATGTAGATAGAAATAATAAGAAGTGAATATGATTTTTAATGTATTAATATTATATTAAAAGGAGATGTAACTTATGAAAAATAAACCAGATGACAGAAGAGACAATGTGGAGAGAATTCAACATAATATTTCAAATACTATTAAAAATATTCATCTTGGTGAAGAAATGATTGAAAAAACAGATGATAGAAAGACGAAGGTGGATCTTACTGAAAAAAATAAAAGAAGAGAAGAAGCTCTTGATGGAATGAGATCAGAAATTAAAGACGAGGCTATAAATGAAAAAGTAGGTATAGAACATTAAAATAAAAAGGCAGCTTGAAGGAGCTGCTTTTATTTTTAATTATACTAGTTTTAATATTTATAGAAAATAATAAATATTTTATGGAGGAATCTATATGAGATATGTGGTTGTATCTTTAGTAAAAGGTGAAGCGGGAAAATTCAATAATGACTTGAGAAAGGAAGTATGGCAAAGGTTTAAAGCTAAATCATCTAAGTTACCAGCTCACTTTACAATAAAAGCTCCTTTTGAATATTGTGGAGATATATCATTACTAGAGAATGTACTAGAAAAATTTTGTGAAAAAGAGAAAGCTCAAAAGTATGAAATAGATGGATATGGGCATTTTAATGAAAGAGTTATTTATATGAATGTAAATATGTCAAAGGAAGGTAAGGCTCTTCATGATAGATTAATTTCAGAAATGAGTTTAATTCCATATATCAAATTTGATAAAAAAGATGGTAAGAATAAGATATTTCACGTAACAATAGCATCAAAAAATTTAGGACCAATTTATGATAAAGTATGGGGATATGTTAATGAAAACTTATGTGATTTTAATGATTGCTATTTTGATAATATAGTAATATACAAATGGGAGGATAATACTTGGAAAGTTTTTAAAGAATATAATTTGAAACTCTTGTAAAATAATTGATTATGAGTATATTAATGTAAAAGTTAAAATTTATGTACCAATATGATAATATACTGTTAAAAATATTGGCGAAAATAGGTAAAAGGGTGTATAATATTGTAGCAATAGATAAAATTATTACTACGAGGTGAGAACATGAGAAAAAAGAAAAGTTTAAAGGCTACGCTAATGGCAATAATAATATCATTAGCTGCTTTGCCGGTAATTGTTATGGGGGTTACATCCGGAATGGCTACCAGTAGAAATACACAAAGCAATTTTGTTAATAATGGAACATTATTAATGAGTATAGCTAAAGATACCATAGAGGAAAGAATTAAAGGTTACGAAGATACTTTAGAAACAGTAATAAGAAATGGTAGCTTTACTGATTTGCAAAAGTTAAAAGAAGAAATGGGACTATTAAAAGATAATGATAATAGCATATTAAATATTTACTATGCTGATGAAAAAACTGGTTCTATGACTCAAGTGCTTAATAATGAATTGCCAGCAGGATATGATCCAAGAATTAAGCCTTGGTATAAAGATTCAGTTTCAGATAAAAGTAAATATGTAATACATAGTCCTTATCAAGATATACTTACAGGAAAATTTGCAACTACTATTTATAAAGCAGTTTTTAAAGATAATAGTGTAATTGGTGTAATGTGTATTGATATAGATTTAAATGGGTTAGCGGATAAATTGTCAAGTATAAAATATGGAGAAACAGGGGAATTAATTATCGCGGATAAGGATGGACTTGTTGTTTCTAATAGTGATATGAGTAAGATTGGCGGGCAGGAGCCAAAAGAATATGAAATATGGAATAATGTGCTTGATAGCAATGAGGGAAATTTAAACTTCAATTATAATGGGACAAAATATGAAGGTCATTATGATACATCAGAGATAACAGGATGGAAGTTAATGTTAAAGATACCTTCTAGTGAGTTAAGACAAGATGAAAAAAGAGATATAATTACTACCATAGTAATACTTATAATATTAATAATTATATCTTCATTAATATCTGTATATGTAGCAAGAAAAGTTGGTAAGAGTATTAATATACTTAAGGTTGGAATGGAAAAGGCTGCTAAAGGTGAATTTGATTCGGATATACATATTCACAGTGAAACAGAGGAATTTGTAGTTTTGGAACATAGCTTTAATGAAATGAGATCAAATATCTCAACTTTAATTAGGCAAGTGGATGACTCAGTTAAGAAGTTAAATGAAAATACTAATAATTCTGCTGATATGAGTGAGGATATAGCATCTTCAATGGGACAAGTTTCTAATACAATAACAGAAATATCATCAGGTACAATGGAATCAGCCACTGGTCTTGAAAATATTTCTGGTAATATGGATTCTTTATCTAATGGAATGGACAAGATAAAGGATGGAATCAATCGTATTAATGATATGGCTAAAGAAACTAATCGTCTAGGAGAAAAAGGAATATCTGTTGTAAAAACAGTTATGGACAAATCTAATGAGACGAAGAAGAGCACTGAAGAAGTAAGTAAAGTTGTATCTGAAGTTTCTAATAGTGTTAGCAGAATAGAAGAAATAAATAAGGCAATAAGATCTATTACTGAAGAAACAAGTATTTTGGCATTAAATGCTGCTATAGAAGCTGCTAGAGCTGGGGAAGCAGGAAAAGGCTTTGCAGTTGTGTCAGAAGAAGTAAGAAAGCTTGCAGAAGAGACTGCAATTTCAGCAAAACAAATTGATGAAATAATTAATGAAATAAATGATAGTGCAAGATTAGCGGTAGCAAAGGTGGCTAATACAACAAATACTGTTAATACTCAAGAAGAAGCAGTAGCAGAATCACAAGAAATATTTACAGAAATTGTATCTTCTGTAGAAGAGTTGTCTAATAAGTTTAACTTAATAGTTAATGGAGCAGAATCTATAAATACTATGAAGGATGAAGTTGTTAACCAAGTTGAAAATCTTTCATCTATATTAGAGGAAACAGCTGCAGGTACAGAAGAGGTAACAGCATCTGCAGAAGAAGTTTCAGCTTCAACAGATGAATTCGTACATAGTATAAATGAATTAAAGGATATGGCAAATATTCTTAAAGAGCAAGTTTCTAAATTTAAATTCTAATATGAAAAATACAAGAGTCAACATGCTCTTGTATTTTTTAATTACTCTTAAAAAGAGCTTACTTTAATTTTATACTTAAGTTTATAAACGAATAAAAGTAGAATTTATATCTGAATATATAGAAATAATATTATAGTAATAAGTGCATAAAAGAATAAATTTAAATTATGATTATGTTTTAAAAGCATTAAATAGTGGAAAGAATGTTATTTCAGAAAAACCATTAACTTAGCAGATAACAAATAAGAGATATATAATTATTAGAAGATTAGGGAGCATACTAAAATGTTACCTAATCTTTTTTTATTAATATAGAATCTGTATAATTACCAGCTATTTAAAAAAAACTATAACTATAGAAATTAAAAAAGAAAGAGGGGAGAGTTATATGAATAAAAAAACAAATAGAAAAAATATATTAATTGCATTAGGTGCAGTAGCAAGTATAGCAGCAACTGCAGCTACCATAAATGCTAAGAAAATAAGGGATAATAAAAAGTTAGAGGAACTTGGAAAGCTAAGAATAAATTATGGAGATAAACAGGTATATTTCATAGGTGGAGGCTTATCATCATTAGCTGGTGCATCTTATCTTATAAGGGATTGTAATTTCAAAGGAGAAAATATACATATTTATGAAGGACTTAGTGTATTTGGAGGAAGTAATGATGCTTCTGGTGATGAAATTTCTGGTTTCCTTTCTCGTGGTGGCAGAATGTTAAACGAGGAAACCTATGAAAACTTTTGGGAACTATTTTCTAGTATCCCATCCTTGGAGCTAGAAGGAAAAAGTGTAACTGAGGAAATACTGAATTTTGATCATTTACATCCAACCCATGCTCAAGGAAGATTAATAGATAAGCATGGTGTGATTCAAGATGTAAAGAGTATGGGACTTAATAACGCTGATCGTTTAGCAGTAGGTAAATTAATTATGACTTCAGAAGAAAGTTTAGATGAAATGACTATAGAAGAATGGTTTGATGATACCCCTCATTTCTTTGAAAGTAACTTTTGGTTTATGTGGCAAACAACATTTGCTTTTCAAAAATGGTCTAGTATATTTGAATTTAAACGTTACATGGAAAGAATGATTCGAGAAGTTTCACGTATAGAAACATTAGAAGGTGTTACACATACACCATATAACCAATATGAATCAATTATAATTCCATTAAAAGCTTATCTAGATAAAAATGGAGTGAAATTTATTAAAGATACTAGAGTAAAAGATTTAGAATTTAAACCAGGAGAAGATATTACAGTAACTGCTATACACGTAGAAAATGATAAGGGTGAAAGTGTTATAAAACTAAATAGTGGAGATATATGTATTATGACAAATGGATGCATGACTGATTCAACTACCATAGGAGATTTTTCAAAAGCTCCAGATTATAATCCAAGAGTGCCAATGTCAGTTGACCTTTGGATTAAGGTGGCAAGAAAGAAAATAGGGTTAGGTAATCCTGAACCATTTTTTATGAATCCAGATGAAACAAATTGGGAAAGTTTCACTGTAACTTGTAAAGGAAATAAATTAATAAAATTAATTGAAAAATTCACTAATAATATTCCAGGCAGTGGAGGATTAATAACTTTTAAAGATTCAAACTGGCTTATGAGTATAGTTATTCCAGCTCAGCCATACTTTAAAAATCAACCTCTTGAAACAACTGTTTTCTGGGGATATGGTTTATATACTAATAAAAAAGGAAACTATGTTGAGAAATCAATGAGAGAATGTACTGGAGAAGAAATTTTAATAGAGCTACTACATCATCTGCATTTTGATAATGAAATTAATTCAGTTATGGAGACTGTAGTAAATGTTATACCATGTTTGATGCCTTTCGTAGGTGCACAATTTCAACCAAGAAAAAAGAGCGATAGGCCAAAGGTTGTACCAAAAAACTCAACAAACTTTGCTATGATTGGACAATTTGTTGAAGTTCCAGAAGATATTGTTTTCACTGAAGAATATTCGGTTCGTTCAGCAAGAATGGCTATATATAATCTCTTTAATATAAAGCATAAGGAAATCTGTAAAGTGACTCCATATAAGAGAAATCCAAAGATCTTAAAGAATGCATTAAAAGCACTTTATAGATAAAATTCAATATTTGGAGGGATATATATATGTTAAAGGAATTTAAGGAATTTGCAGTAAAGGGAAATGTAATAGATTTAGCTGTAGGTGTTGTTATTGGAGGTGCTTTTGGGAAGATAGTAACTTCTATGGTAAATGATATAATTATGCCTATAGTTGGAGCATTAACTGGTGGAGTAAATTTTACATATTTAAAATTCGTAATTAGAGGAGCTAGTGGTGATATTCCAGCAGTTACACTGAACTATGGGAATTTTATTCAAAATGTAGTGGATTTTTTAATTGTATCATTTTCTATTTTTATGTTTATAAATTTAATTAATAAGATTAAGAGAGAAAAGAGGGCAGAAGAGAAAAAGGAAGAAGAAGTAAAGGAAAGAGAGGAAGTTACTTTATTGCAAGAAATAAGAGATTTATTGAAAAATAAGTAGATATAAAAATTCTAAATTTTCAAAAAAGTTATTTTAAAAATATATATTATATAGTAAAATGCTAATATAGGATAAAATTTATCTTATATTAGTATTTTAAAGCAAAAGGGGAGAATTTTATGGAGATAAAAAGTATTATTAAATCAGAAAATTACACAGTAAAAGAAAACGATACCATAGATAAGGTTTTAGAGATGATGGACAAGCTTCATATTAATGGTATACCTGTAGTTAATGATTCAGATAATTTAGTAGGGATGGTTGTTAAAGCAGATATATATAGATTTATGATAACGCCAGGTCATTATGATAGTTGTCCAGTAGAGTGGGTAATGTCTAAGTCGGTAATTTACGCTGAAGCTCAAGATGATGTTTTTTCTATAGCTGAAAGACTTAGAAAAAATAATATTAATTCAATGCCTGTAGTTGATAATGGTGAAGTTATAGGAACTATTAGTGTTGAAGATTTAGTTGATTATTTTATGAAAAGTAAATAAAGATTGGATTTATAGATAAAGAAGAATTTCTACACTTAGAAATTCTTCTTTATTTATGTGTGCCCAGCATGGGCACGTACTAGTCGGTGAAAGTCCGATATGGGGGTTGATAGTGCCAACCATTAGC
>NZ_JACSRA010000047.1 GCF_014836335.1 Clostridium cibarium | reverse complement strand
TATTCCAAATCTACCATCAAACAATACAAAAAAAGAATGTAGTAGATTTGTTTTACACAAATCTATCTACATTCCCTTGGATGGTGTTATTTGTATATTCACTTGTAATACAATCTGATAAAGTTAAGGCAATAATTATAAACATGAGAACTTTTCCTAAAACCCTAAGGTATGCTAGAAAAAATTCATTACTATCCATAGATAAGTTTGACAATGGTTTAATATTATTATCTATTAAGTAATTATTAATTGCGATTTTGGCATCTTTAGTATCCGTATTATTTGATTGTTCTAAATTATGATTTTCATCTTTGAGATATTGTATCCAATTAAAGTTATCATCTTTTAGATTATCATAGTAATCTAAGCTTTTTTGTATTGTTTCTATCCTAGAATCAATATCATCTTTTTCAGCACCCTCAGTTAAGTTAGAACTTTGAGTTTTTAATCTATTTATAAAATCTAGTTCCTTATTGTACCGATTTTGTCCGGAGTCTAAATTGATGATAAATATAAATCCAAATGTTACGATAGCCATAATTAAGAACATAGAAAGAATTTTTTTCCTGTGATATAATTTACTAAGTTCATTTTTTATAATATTAATCATTTTTTACACCTCCAATTATATTTAAATATCTTTCTTCAAGAGTTTTTTCTTCTTTACTTATATTTGTAACATTTATTTTATTGTTAACTAGTTCATTTAAGATATCATTGAAATGTTCATCTTTGTATTCTAATATAATTCCTGCTTCAAATTTTTCTGTTTTTTCGATATAATCTAACTTTTGGAAAATAGCAAGGCAATTTGGTAAATCGTTAGTGAAAATTTTTAATGAACAATTTTCATCATGTTTGTTAATATACTCAATTGATTTGATTTCACCAGCATGAATAAAAGCAACTTTATCACATATTCTCTCCATCTCATCTAACTTGTGGGAAGATATAAATATAGTTACACCTTTTTCCTTTCTTAATTTTTTAATCATATTTCTAAATTCTATGACACCATTAGCGTCGAGACCATTAGTTGGTTCGTCTAAAATCCATAACTTTTTATTTCCCATAATGACTTGTGCAATTCCTAATCGTTGTTTCATACCAAGAGAATAAGTTTTAACTTTTTCATTTTCTTTACCTTTAAGACCAACTAAATCAATTGTGTCTGCAAGGTCACTTAGCGGAATATTATCAAGGCGGCATATTTGTTTTAAATTTTCTACTGCTGATAAATAAGGGTACATTTTAGGACTTTCTATTAATGCAGAAAGTTCTGATAATGCAGAAGTTCTTGCCTTAACAATGTCTTTATTGTTTATAAGCACAGTGCCTTTATCTGGATTTAATAATCCACAAATTATTTTCATTGTAGTACTTTTTCCAGCACCATTTGGTCCTAAAAAGCCAAAAATCTCACCTTCCTTAACATTTAGATTTATATTATTAAGAACCTCTGTTCCATTAAAGTATTTTGTTACGTTTGTAAGTGATAACATAGTGTATTTATCTCCTTCCTACAATTTATAGGTATAATTCTAGAGTATTATAGTCCTAAATACATAAAGAGTCAAAATTGTAAAATCCAACTAGTATTTAATGAAAAAGTTTATATCCTTATATGTTGAAAAGGTCCTTGATATTGGTTATTAGACAGTTGTGATACATTATGAATAATTCAATTATTAAAATTATCTTGCACCTCAGAAAGTCTTAAAACTTTCTTAATAATTTTATTCGGGTTTTCTTAAGAAATTAAGACTACAATTGGAATAAATTGGAGGGATAAAATATGAAAAGTAAATTAAAAAAAGTTTTAATAGCTATAAGTATATTTGTTATGATAGTTTCTATAACGTACAATGTGCTTTTAATATTAAAAGTCAACAAGAAGACATGGAACATTGCTTTTGAAAATGCAAATTCAAGGGATACTTATTTTTCAATACATAATGTAAAACAAGCTCAAAGTATAGGTAAAGGAAAAGGAATTAAAGTAGGCATTTTAGATCATTGTTTTGGATATGAACTGCATAAAGATTTGTACAGTGGCGGTGTTGATTTTCTAAATAGTCCTTATGCCTTAAACAAATCCAATGAACATGGCTATTGGATGGCTAGCACTTTAAAAGAAATTGCTCCAGAATGCGAAGTATATGCATTAAATACTGCAGCTAGCATGGATGAAGATAAAAGAGTTACAGCTATGATAGACGCAATAGATTGGGCAATAGAAAATCACATTGATATTTTAACCTATTCTCAAAGCCCTATATCAGATAAAAATCGTAAAAGATTTGATGATGCTGTAAATAAGGCTGTAGAAAATAATATTGTAACGACTTTTATTCATTATGATAATCCTAATAATATTTGGCCAGGACAAATGGTTGATCCTAAGTATATGGAAAAAGGACAGCGAGAACCAGATTTTAGTATTTTACAGTATGACTATAATACTTTGAGAATAGATACATATGATAAGTACCAAAAATTGAAAAGCAATATTAGGAGTGGTGATGATATTCCATATTACTCAGTTTCATCAACATCACCTGTTACAGCAGGCTTTATAGCTATATTGAAAAGCATAAACAATAAACTTACAACAGATGAGTATAGACAAATTTTGAAAAAAACAGTTTATAAAACTACCTTTACAGATCCATTTACATTAAAAAAAGCTGAATGTTCAAATGTTGTAGACATAGGGAAGGCTGCTACATTTATTAAAGAAAATTATTGAGATTTAAAATAAGAGATGCTGTTTAGTCTGTTAAGATTGATTCGGAAAGAAATAACATTTCTGTTATACTGGGATTAATAAGAGCAGGGGGGAAGCACATGTCAGAAGAGAAGTGTAAGGAAGAGTACACACGAAGAATTCATAAAGTGCAGGATTACATCGAGCATCATTTAGGACAGTCTCTGTCCATTGAGGAGCTTTCCAATGCCGCTGGGTTTTCAAAATATCATTTCAGTAGGATCTTTCATGGCATGTTACATGAGCCGTTAACCCATTATGTGAACCGGATTCGCATGGAGAATGCACTTTTTTTGCTGGCACACCGGGCAGATAAAAATATGACGGACATTGCCTATGAACTGGGCTATACGGATTCAGCGGTATTTTCACGAGCATTTAAGAATTACTATAGTATAAGCCCAAGAGAATATCGTAAGGAATATAGCAAGAATTGCAAAGATTCTTTTTTATTGTCAGAGTACAATAAGAACACAGCAAAGAAAGAATGGGCAGACCAATTGTTTCCGGTGACAGGGCAGATTACCATAGTAAACCTAGAGGAAAAGCAAGTGGCCTATGTGAGACATATAGGCACTTATGAGACATTATCAAAGGAGTATGCCAATTTGATGGAGACATTAATTGCTTATGGAAAGAAGCAGCACTTTTTTGTGGATAGTAAGAACTGGGTCCTTGCCATGTATCATGACAATCCTGAATTCGGAGAGGAAAATAAGTTTCGTACTAGTTTGTGTCTAACAGTGCCAGAGGACATTCGGATTCAGGAAGACGGAATCCTTGGAATGATGAAACTAGAAGGCGGCTTGTATGCGGTAGGACATTTTCATATTCAGCAGGAACAGTACAGTGATGCTTGGAATTACATGTACCAGGAGTGGATTACTAACAGTGGCTATGTTCCAAGAAACTCCTATCCATTTGAAGTGTATCGCAACAATCCGTATGATAATGAGGCTCATATCCATGAGGTGGACATATACCTTCCTATTGAGCCCATTGTTTCTAATATGCTGCAAATAATTCAGAGGTGAGCATATGGAAGAAATAAAGATTCAATTTTGGGTAAGGAGGGAATCAATCATATGAATGAAAATCAAAAGATATGTTTAGAAAAGACAATAAACAGTAGTTATAAGAATATTGCAGGTATTGTCGTGCTGAAAAATGGTAAAACAGTTTATGAAAATTACTTTAATGGATATACTGCTACTAACAAACTTCATGTTTTTTCAGTAACAAAAAGTATTATTTCTATATTGATTGGTATTGCTATAGACAAAGGCTATATCAAAAGTATAAACCAGAAAGTATTGGACTTTTTCCCTGATTATCCAGTTAAAAGAGGAGAAAAAACCATACAGAATGTTACGCTTAAGGATATGGTGACTATGACAGTTCCGTATAAATATAAGTCAGAACCATACACAGAATATTTTACAAGCCATAATTGGGTAAATAGTGCCCTTGATTTATTAGGAGGAAAGGGAAAGATAGGAGAATTTAGATACACTCCTCTCATAGGACCAGATATTTTGTCTGGTATTCTTGTAAAAACAACAGGACAATCCGTGCTTGATTTTGCAACAGAATACTTATTTTCACCATTGGAAATTGATGTTGAGGGAAATGTGATTTTTCGTAATAAGGAAGAACAACTTGCCTGGTATAAAGAGAAAAATGTCAGAGGTTGGGTTGCTGATCCACAAGGCGTAAATACAGCAGGATGGGGTCTTAGCTTGACGCCTATAGAAATGGCAAAAATAGGTCAATTGTACTTGGATGAAGGAATGTGGAAGGGTAAACAAATTATATCCAAAGAGTGGGTAGATGAGAGTACAAAGGAACATAGTCGATGGGACAAGCTGCCCTATGGCTATCTGTGGTGGGTTATTGATAATAAAGAACATATATATGCAGCTTTGGGGGATGGAGGAAATGTGATTTATGTAAGTGCAAAGAAAAGAATTGTAGTTTCAATTGCTTCTCTTTTTATGCCAAGTGCTAAGGATAGAATAAAACTTATTAAAGAGTATATTGAACCAATGTTTGACTAATAGATAAACATAATATAAAAACCTCATTTACAAGTGATACAGAGAAATGTATCATAAGTAAATGAGGTTTATTTTAAAAGAATAAGCTGATTATGGATAATAAAAAATGTTTTTAATTATTCTAAATAGGACATATAGGTGTCATATTAAGACCAGTATAATAACCTTATCAAATATATGGAGGTTATAAATATGAAGTGTGAAATTGTTAATTTAGAAGAAAAAATAGTGGTAGGGGTTAGTGCTATTACAAGTAATGATGATCCTAATATGGGAAAAACTATTGGAGGCCTTTGGGAAAAGTTATATCAAGGTGGCATTAATGAAACAATAAAAAATAAGGCAAATCAATATGCTATAGGACTTTATTCAGATTATGAAGATGATAAATATTTAGTTACAGTAGGAAATGAGGTGCGTAAGGCTGAAAATGAAGGACTTACAATAAAGAAAATTCCTGCAGGGAAATATGCTAAGTTTTCTATTGAAGGACATATGGAAAAAGCAGTTACAGAAGCTTGGAATGAAATTTGGCAAATGGACTTAGATAGAAGCTATAAAGCAGATTTTGAAGAATATTTAAATTCAGATTTTAATAATGCTAAGATTGATATTTATATTTCATTGAAGTAATTATTAATAGATACAATGTACTTAGAAGGGAGTTATGATTATATGCATGATGTGATAGTAAAGGGTATACTGTCTAGTAATAATGGAATGAATATTTATAGGGGATGTACTCATGGATGTATATATTGTGACTCCAGAAGTCTTTGTTATGGAATAGATCATGTTTTTGAAGACATAGAGATTAAGTTTAATGCAGTAGAGCTATTAGAGGATACACTTAGGAAAAAAAGAAAAAAGTGCATGATTGTAACAGGTGCAATGAGTGATCCATACATTCATCTAGAAGAAAAGCTTCAAAACACGAGAAGATGTTTAGAGATAATTGATAAGTATGGATTTGGATTATCAATACTAACTAAATCAAATAGAATATTAAGAGATTTGGACTTGCTAAAAAGTATAAATAATAAAGCAAAGTGTGTTGTACAGATGACATTAACAACTTATGATGAAGAATTATGCAAGATTATTGAGCCAAATGTTTCTACAACAAAAGAACGATTTGAAGTTTTAAAGATAATGAGGGATAATAAAATTCCTACAGTAGTTTGGCTAAGTCCTATTTTACCTTATATAAATGATACAGAAGAAAATATAAGAGGAATCTTAGATTATTGTATAGAAGCTAAGGTTAAAGGAATTATGGTATTTGGTATTGGGTTAACATTAAGAAATGGAAATAGGGAATATTATTATAAGAATTTAGATAAGCATTTTAAAGGTTTAAAAGAAAAATACATAACACAATATGGGGATAGTTATGAAGTGATAAGTAAGAATCATGAAAAATTGATGAGAATTATTAAAGAAACCTGTGATAAGAATGATATTATTTTTGGTGTAAGAGAAGTTTTTAATTATATTAGAGCTTTTGAAGAGAAAAATAATGAAGTTCAAATAGGTTTTGATATTTGAATGAACTTGGCCCAAAAAAAAGACTTACCGTACAATGGTAAGTCTTTGATTTATTTAATATGAAATATAGCACATAACCAAATTTTAAATTATGTTAAATCAACTTTGCAAATTGGAATTTGTCATTTGATTTTCTTTAGTGAAGATGAAATATCTTTATATATCAATGTTTGCATACTATCACCATATACAGTCACATCTACTTTCAACAAAGCTTCTCGGATACATTCAACTAAATCTGATTTGTATTTTGCAATGCTTGGTAATGCCTTAATACATTGTCTTGCTGTAATTGGCTTTTCATCTAAAATATGTTTTAAATAATCATCTATAATTTCGTCAATTTTGTTTTCCGTATCCCATTTAGCATTAACAGATATTAAAACAATGCCTCTGGCTCTTATATATGAATTGCTATTTTCAATCATTTCAGCAAACCTATCAAAAAACTTATAAACAGCATTAGATTTTTTACTTTCAATTTCTAATATCTGCAATGCTTGGTATGCAGCTTTATTATCTTTAGAATATAATCTTTCAATCAATTCTGAAACACTCTCCAAAATTTCACCTTCTTAAACAAATATTGAAATTTACAAATTACTATTTGTCTGTGTATCTTTCTATTACTCTGAATTATAATATTAAATTTATTATAACATAAATATCCAATAGTGCAGTATAAATCCATAAGACTAGCACATGACTTTAACACAAGAAGTTCAATTATATAAATGACAATAAATAGTGTATGAATTCACAAATATAGAAGCATAATATATAGGAAATTAATCAACAATTAGTAAAAGGTTATATAAGTTTTTAAAACAATATGAAAAATAAAAAGAAAAGAGGTGGAATTTGTTAGCAAGACTTATAAACAAATTTCTAAGGTGTTTTTTGAAAACTTGATTTATTATAAAGCTTTATAAGTTTTGTATAACGCATATGTATGAGTAAAATAGTTGGTGAAATCCTAACATTTCCATCAGGAAATGAAAATATAAAGTTACGTGTATTTGGTGATGAATTCTATGCTAGACGTGAGTCATTAGATGGTTATACTGCAATTTATGATAATAATTTAGAAAAATATTGTTATGCCAAATTAGATAATGGGAAATTGGTGTCTACTGGTGAAAAGATAAATGGACCAATTCCTAGTGGAATAACTCCTCATCTAAAAGAAGTTCCAGAAGTTATAAAGGAAAAATTCCAACAACAATATGAAAATAGCGGATATTCTAATATAGAAGATATTAATCTAAAAAAAAACACCGATGATGGTGTAAATAAAACAAAGGGAGATAATAAAGGGCTACTTACAGGTGATAGAAGTAGTGAAGGGAAAGTTCTAGGATTAACTATATTAGTAGAGTTTTCTGATGTTTCAACAACTGTTACTTCTCAAGATGTAGAGCAAATGCTAAATGGTGAAAACTATAATGAAAATGGTAATTATTGTTCAGTAAAAAAATATTTTAATATCATGTCAAATGAAAAATTAGAATATAGTAATCACGTTATAGGACCTATAAAATTACCTCATAACAGGGACTATTATATGAATGCTCCTTTTCCTTTTGTAGAAGAAGCTATGAATATTGTTGTAAATGACTTAAAGATTGATCTTTCTATATATGATTCCAAAAGGAGAGGTATAGTAGATGCAATAAACTTTCTTTATGCAGGACAAACAGTTTATCAAGGCAAGTTGTGGCCCCATAATTCATATTTTAGTAAAGACTATAATGGTATTAAAACTGGTTTCTATATGCTAAGTAGTTTAGGGAGAAATGTTAGTGATATTAGCATAGGAACCTTTTGTCATGAAACAGGGCATTTACTTTGCCGTTTTCCTGATTTATATGACTATGGAAATAGAGATGGGGATTACGTTGATAGTGAAGGGATAGGTGTGTATTGCTTAATGGGGTCTGGTAATCATTTAAACAAGGGTAGAACTCCTTCACCTATTTGTGCATATTTAAGAGATTTAGTTGGATGGTGTGATAAGGAAATAAATCTTAATAATAAGGGAAGTTATACTATTAAACATGGTGATTATAATACTGTCAATAAATATAATACCTCTAAAGAAAATGAATATTTTATTGTAGAAAATAGGGCATCATTTGATTTAGATAGTTACTTACCTTCAAGTGGTCTTGCTATTTACCATTGTGATATAAAAGGTTCTAATGAATGGCAAGAAGACAATTTAGCATATCACTATCAATGTGCATTGTTGCAATCTGATAGGAATTTAGATTTAGAAAGAAATGTAAATAATGGAGATAAAGGTGATTTATTTGGTCAGGGTAATGGAATAGTACTTTCAAATAGCACTATTCCATCAAGTAAAGAATGGGATGGTAGTGATTCAGGATTTATTATTTCAAATACTTCAGAACCAAATATAAATATAAAAATTGAAGTTTTATAATAACTGTTTAAGGAGGTATTAAAATGGGGCTTAGTAATGGATATGGAGTAGCAATTGGAACATTAAAGAACTACTATAGGGATCCTATTAATAACTATGGACAATACTATCATGCAAATGTAGAGTTACAAACGCCATTAGGAATATACAAATGTGCAATAGACGTAGATAGCAAGAGTTTACCTAATGGTGTTGAATGGAGGGTAGTAGAATTAGGTAATGCTGATTTAAAGGGTTTATTATCCTTTTCAAGTGGATGGTATCCTTTGGAATCAAACAGTTCATCAGGAGCTTTGGATTATATTCGAAGTAAAGAATTTCAGCCAAATGTGAAACCACAATGGAAGCAAGGTACTAGTAAAGATGCATTAATTGACTTAGAACCATTACTTATTAATACCAAAAGGATTTATATCTTTGGAGAACCATTTACAAATGGTCTTGGGGTACATAATATTCATCAAAATCAAGGAGATCCAGATGGAAGCACTTGGTGGAATGAAAATGGTATTTGGCAGGATGGAGGAACTATTATAGAACGTCAAGACCATAGTGTTGTAGCATTCCTTAATAAATTCATTACCCAATCTTATAGTACTGACAATAATGGTCATCAAATTGAAGCAATATCATACAAAGATCTTAAAGTAATTGATCCAATGGCTTTAATCTTAGGTCCTCATAGTAAGGCGTATTTGATTTGGTGCGAAATTCATCATCCCAATTTGCCTAAAGTAGCAGATGTTAAGCAACTAATGGAAAGTATGACTACTGAGGAGAGGGAATTGGCTTTATTAAATGCTAAGGCAATTAAGAGGCAAGGAAAGTTGTTTATGGAATATGGAGAAGTTGTTGAGAAAACTTTAAAGTAAGGTGTAAGTTTTGATATATAGTTAAATAAGTAAATGAAGTTTATAGATTTATTATAAGAATTATATTTTTGATGATTGATACAATTATAAGTAGTGGACTATATTGAATTCATAATTAATTGGACTACCATTCTATTTAACTATAGAATGGTTTTTTTCTAGATATTATAAATATATATCTATTAAGGCTTTAAAAAGGACATAAGCTAAAAAGTATAAATAATAAAGCAAAGTGTGTTGTAGAGATGACGTTAACAACTTATGATGAAGAATTATGCAAGATTATTGAGTCAAATGTTTCTACAGCAAAAGAATGATTTGAAGTTTTAAAGATAATGAGAGATAATAAAATTCATACAGTAGTTTGGTTAAGCCCAATTTTACCTTATATAAATGATACAGAAGAAAATATTATTATAAGAATTTAGATAAGCATTTTAAAGGTTTAAAAGAAAAATATAATTGATAAAGAGGTATAAATTATGATAAAACCAATTGTAAAAGATGTGTTATTTTTAGGACAAAAATCAGAACAAGCAACTAAAAATGATGTAGCAGTAATTGATGATTTAATAGATACATTAAAAGCAAACTTAGAGCATTGTGTTGGACTAGCTGGAAACATGATTGGAGTAAAAAAGCGTATATTGGTATTTACTGTGGGCAACCTTATTGTACCTATGATAAATCCAGTTATTTTAAAGAGAGAAAAACCTTATGAAACAGAAGAGAGTTGTTTATCTTTAATTGGATTTAGAAAAACAAAGAGATATGAAATGATAGAGGTGGAGTACCTTGATAGAAATTTTAAGAAGCAAAAGCAAGTGTTTACTGGTTTTACAGCACAAATAATTCAACATGAAATGGATCATTTTGAAGGTATAATAATTTAATTGAATAATTAAAATAAAAAGAGGTGGTTATTATGGGTAACCACCAAATTGTTGATGGTGAAACTAACATCCTTAGTGATTGTAATTAAATAACGTAAAGACCTCACTTGCAAGTGATACGGTGAAACGTATCATAAGTAAGTGAGGTTAAAGTTAGTTTTTAGTGAAAATAGCAGTATTATAAGTAAGTTCAAAATTTAATAATCTAAAAAGAATTTTTCTACACTACTATTTATAGGAACCTCTGAAAATATAATGTGAGTAGAGGTTGTAGAATCTAATGTAGAAATGAAATCTATAAATTTTTCAATTTCATTTATAGATTTAACGCATAGTTTAACTAATAAACAAGAATGTCCTGCTACCCTATAACAAAAGGATACGCGAGGATGAGTATAGATGATTTTTTTGAACTCTTCAAAATTACTATTTTTTATATCAATTTGAATTATACATTGAATTGACAAGCCTAAAGCTTCTTTATTTATTTTTATTGTATATCCTTCGATTACATTAGTATCTTCAAGTTTTCGTATTCTTTCTGCTACAGATGGTGGAGATAAATTTACTCTTTTTGATAATTCACGAATGGATAAACGACTATCTAATTGAAGTTCTCTTAAAATTTTAATATCTGTATTATCAAATTTCATATGATATGAATTTCCTTTCTTTTTATTTAAGTTGAAAAGTATTTTTATATAAGTAGTAACATATGATAAGGAAAAATAATCCTTTATTTATTATAATATAACTAAGTTAGAAGCTTCAACTTTCAGATATAATTATGAAAGGGATAATGAAAAGTGATAGATATAAAAGATTATGTAACTCTAAATAATGGAGTTAAAATGCCTTTACTTGGATTTGGAACATATAATGCTAATGATTCTAATCAACTTAGTATGGCAATAAAAGAATGTATAAAGGTTGGATATCGTCATATAGATACAGCTTCTTTTTATGGAAATGAGAAAGTAGTTGGTTGTGCGATAAATGAAAGTGGGATATCTAGGGAGGAAATATTTTTAGTTAATAAGGTATGGAATCAGGACCAGGGTTATGAAAAAACTCTTCAAGCATTTAAAAAATCTCTTAAAAAATTAAATACTGATTATCTAGATTTATATTTGATTCATTGGCCGCAATTATTAAATCAAGAAACGTGGAAAGCTCTTGAAAAATTAAATAAAGAAGGATATGTAAGAGCAATAGGTGTAAGTAATTTTACAATTAATCATTTAAAAAATTTAATGAAAAATGCTGAAATTTTGCCTGTGGTAAATCAAATAGAATTTCATCCAAGACTTGTTCAATATGATTTAATGAAATTTTGTGAGAAATATAAGATTCAAATTGAGGCTTGGTCACCATTAATGAGAGGATTAGTTTTTCAGATTCCATTTCTGCAAGAACTCTCACAAAAATATGGGAAAACAATTTCTCAAATAGTATTAAGGTGGAATTTACAGATGGGAATTGTTACTATTCCTAAATCGATGACATTATCAAGAATAAAAGAAAATACAGATATATTTAACTTTAAAATAAGTGAAGAGGATATGAAAAAAATTAAAAATTTAAATGATGGACATAGAATAGGAATGAATCCTGACATAGTTTATGAAAATCCTAATAAAATAAAAACATAATTTTATTATCAATGTTACATAAAGCTCTTATAATCATAAAATTGGATTATGAGAGCTTGTTTTTTATTTCATAAACACAAATATTAAATTATACAAAAAGTGCTTAGTTATGTATAGAGATAGAATTATTGATGGACTTTATGGGAAATAGTAAGGTTTTTATAATATAATTACAAAAATTCAAATAAAGGTGCTAAAATGGTAGTAAGATAAATATTAAGAAGAAAGATGTAGCTTTTGAAAAGTTAAAAAATTTTATTATAGCTGTTTCACAGATAGTATTTAAGAATCAATCAAAAGAAGATATTCGTAGAATTATGAATTTAAATAGTTTGCCAGATTGGATGTAAATAATTTGGTTATTAAGTATATACACAAGTTCCTATTTGTAAAGAAGGTGAAATCATGAAGAGATTTTTGCGTATGCATCCAAAGAATCGTTTATCCTCTGTGCAATTATAAAATTAATATTGTAACAGAGGAGTGTATAATAAATGAATAGATTAAATAAACCAGTTATTACAGAAGAAATAATCAAGGCAATGGAGGATATGTCGTTTTTTATCCATGCTAAGATTTTTGACGACTTGCTAATTGTTGCACAAAAACAAACAAATTGTTTTGTACTAAAGACAAGTGATGGCTTGATAGTAATAGATGCTATTTGGCCAGCAAAAAAGGCTTTTGAGGCGATAGTAGATGCCATTAAAGATGTAGGGTGGAATCCTGATACAATAAAAAAACTAGTTTTGACACATGGACATGCTGATCATACAGGATGTGGGAGATGGTTTGCTCTGAAATATCATGTTGATACATATCTTTCTAAGGTAGATGATATTTTTTGGAAGGAACATCCAATAAAACCTGATAGACCAGAAACATGGAAGGATTACAAAATTGATGTTTATATTGAGGATGGTGACACCATAACATTAGGTGATAAAACAATATATGTTTATAGTACTCCTGGTCATACACCGGGAGGATTAAGTTATATATTTCCTGTAAAAGAAGGTGAAGAAATACATATGGCAGCATTATGGGGAGGTACCACACCACCATGGACAAAGAATGGGGTGGAGGAGTATCTTAGGTCATTGGACTACTTTATAAGTGAAGCAATGAATAAAAAAGTAGATGTGGCTTTAAGCAATCATACAGCTGTAGATAATGGGTTGGAACGTATTATGTATTCAAAAGCAAGAATGGACTACATGCCTAATATTTATATTATTGGACAAGCTGGATTTCAAAATTATTGTCAGGTATTTCGTAGATTAAGTCATGATAGGCTAATGGAAGTGGTAAAACTATAATCTAATGACCAATAGTAAACCATTATGTAACAAGAATTATTTAGAGTATTTTTTTAAAGAAAGTGAGAGGATTACTTAATGAAAAAGATAAAGATAGATGAACAGGCACAATTTTTACTAAATGAGTTTAAAGAAATGTATGAGCCAAAAAACAGAACTATTGATGAAATTATATTGAAGGGACAAAATGAATTGAGCAAAGGTAAAATACCTCAAGTTGTTTTGCAACATGTAGTTAGTGCAATTTACCGGGTAGTTCTTATTGAAAAAGTTACAGTTGGAGATAGAGCTGGTGAAACATTAAAAAAGATTGATAAACTTTCAAGGTCAAATGGTTATTTGCCTTTTGGAACTATAATTTTCCCAGTAATTAAATAACTCAATTTTGGCAGAAAAAATCATTTGAAAATAAATTAATTGGTCATGATGGGAGGGAATATTTATCATATTATTTTAAAAAGAGATAAATTGTAATTGATGGAGATATTTTATTTAAGGGAGGCAAGAAAATGAAAATACAAACTGAACGATTAGAGCTTATCCCATTAACTCTTAATCAATTAAAACTATGGATTGAAGATATTCCTAGGCTTGAAAAAGAATTAGACTGTTCTTATAAGGCAGAAATAATGGAAGGGTTTTTCCTTGAAATAGTAAAGGGACAGTATGAAATAACCCTAAAAGATCCCCAAAATTATTTGTGGCATAGCTTTTTTTTCTTAATTCGCAAGGAGGATAGGGTTGTAGTAGGTTCAGCGGATTTTAAAGATATTCCTAATGAAAATGGTGAAGCTGAGATTGGATATGGTTTAGGAAAAGAGTTTGAGCACAAGGGTTATATGACAGAAGCTGCAAAAGCAATGTGTGATTGGGCATTAAAACAAAATGGCGTTAAAAGTGTAATTGCTGAAACTGATTTGGAAGGTTTTGCATCTCAAAGGATTTTAGAACGTTGTGGTTTTAAAATGGATAAACGTGAAGAAACTCTTTGGTGGAGATTATCAGAATAATAGATAGAGTACAAATTGAAATTTGTAGGTTATTTAATGAAGTGGGTATATTTACTTATGATGAATTAAAAAATATTGGGGAAGAACAAGGATGGCTGAAAACACAAGAAATAAAATAGAAGAGGAGAATTTACATGAAAAGACAAAATGAAGCATTTACTGAAGAAAAAATAAAAACAGTGCTTAAATCTAACAGTGAAGAAGCAAAATCAACAATTGAAGATGAGGATAAATTTGAGAGACTTGTTCAGAGACTTGAAAACAAATTAAAGTTAGTGCCGTGTATTGGAAAATATGCAAGTGATATAGCTTGTATGGTTTCTTTAGTTAGAAGGTACATAAATAAGGAATATACCGACATACCCATAGGCACTATAATCAGTATAGTTTCAACATTCATTTATATAATATCACCTATTGATTTAATTCCAGATTATATACCTGTGGTTGGCTACATTGATGATATAGCTATATTAAGTTGGGTATTAAAATCAATTAATTCTGATGTTGAAGAATACAAGAAGTGGAGAACTGACAATAACAAGCAAATTATAGATGAAATTTAATATATGCTTTTACATGTTTACAAATTCCAATTTGAAAAGGAGAATAAATATGGATAGTGTATACGTAAGTTGTCCAGAATTTGAAAATGAGAGATTCAATTTAAGATTCATATCTATAAATGATTGTGATGACTTGTTAAAGGTGTACTCTGATAAAAAAGCAGTTCCTTTCTTTAATAGCGACAATTGTAATGGAGATAATTTTTATTATAATACTCATGAAAGAATGGAACAGGCTATTGACTATTGGAAATTTGAGTATAATAGAAAAGGCTTTGTAAGATGGTCTATTGTAGATAAAAGAGAGAGTATTGTAATTGGAACAATAGAATTATTTCATAGGGATTCCAAAGATTATTTTAATGATTGTGGGCTTCTTCGTTTAGATTTAAGAAGTGATTATGAAACGAAAACTTATATAATAGATATCCTAAAATTGATCATTGATGAAATTTATCAATTGTTTAAATGTAATATAATAGCAACAAAGGCACCTTCTTTTGCAAACGAAAGAATAAAGGTTTTAGAGGAATTAGGTTTTTTATCTACTGAAAATAAATTAATTGGCCATGATGGTAGAGAATATTCATCGTATTATTTTAAAAAGAGATAAATTCAAAATTTAATGTTGAGGATTATAAATAGCAATTTGTGGCTGTTGCATCACCATAAGTTGTTATGAAGTAATGCTTTTGAAAAGTCCTACATTCAATAATTAACTTATGGTTAATTTTATTCCTTTATGTTTAATAAACGTTCAATTGTATAAGTTGGTTAAACTAGATAAAATATACTTAAAGAAACGTTTCTTAGTACATATTTGGAGATGATAAAATGCCCATTAATATAATTATTCAAGAAAAAAGGAAAGAAATTGGATTAACTCAAGAGCAAATTGGAGCATATCTTGGCGTATCCACTCCTGCCGTCAACAAGTGGGAAAAAGGGTATACTTACCCTGATATTTCTTTGTTGCCTGCACTTGCACGGTTACTCAAAATTGATTTGAATACTTTACTTTGTTTTAATGAAGGGTTAACAGAACAAGAAATAGACCACTTTAACAATGAAGTAGGAGCTACAATTAGTACAAAGGGTTTTGAGGCAGGCTTTATTATGAGTATGGAAAAAATACGGGAATATCCAAACTGTGATAAGCTTATACATTCAATTGCATTACTTTTGGATGGTGCTCTTATAATGTATGGAGCAAGTATTGATGATAAAGAGCCTTATGAAAAACAAATTACAGCTTTATATGAGCGGGTGGCTAAAAGTGATAATGATCAAGTTAGGGATAACGCAATTTACATGTTAGCATCCAAATATCTTGCTCGTACTGAATGCGAGAAGGCACAGGAAATGTTAGAATTATTGCCAGAAAGAACTGCTTTAGACAAGACAGAGCTTGAAGCTAGACTTTTCATCAAGCAGGATAAACTTGATGAAGCTGCTAGGCTACTAGAACGTAAATTACTTAATGTAGTAAGTGAAGTGCAGATGATTTTGATGAATCTGGCTGAAATCGAGATTAAAGAAGGAGAAAGTCAAAAAGCTTCACATTTGGCGGAACTTTCTCAGAAGGTCATGAAGTTGTTTGAACTTGGGGATATGCAAGCTCTTGCCATACCACTTCACGTTGCTATCTTACAAAAAAATGTTGAGGACAGTATTTCATTTTTGAAATCTTACTTTTTGGCAACTTTTACACCGTGGGATATTAGTAAATCTTCTCTGTGTCAACATATTGCGGTGAAAGTTAAAACATCAAAAGCTGTAAAAGAAGAGGTAGTAAAAGAAAAGCAGGAGAACTTAGGAAAGCAAGTGAGACTAGCCTTGCTTTCTGAGTTTGAAAATAATCCTAAATATATGTTTCTCCATTCCAATGCAGAATTTAAGCAGTTGATTGAAGATTTATACTCTAAATGCTGAGAGCTAAGTTTCTAATTTGTCGTTGGAATATAATTAAGAATAATCTAATTTTAAAAATTCTAAGATATAAATTTATTAAATATAGTGAAGTAGGAACTTCAATTATAATTTATCCATGATAGATGAGTAAGACATCGTAATTTAGTAAAGGAGATGAGAATTGTGGAATACCCAATTCCTAAGCATATTCGACAGTTGTTTCAATTAGTTGGTACTAATAATAATGAATATCAAGCAAAAGGTAGTATAAAATGTTCTTGTAGTAATGAAACATTTAATGTCTATCAAAGCAATAACAAAATGATTGTTAAACTAATTTGTGGGAAATGTAATAAAGAAATTATTATTTTTGATAAAGGTCAGCATGGCTGGAATGGTTTTGTATGTAAAGATGATTTTTTAAATAGGTTGCAACCATTTGAAAAAGTTATTTGTGAAAAATGTGAAGAAGATACATTTCAAGTATTAGTAGCGATATCTTCACAAGGAAAGCAAGATTTTATTGATGAATGTGTTAGCAATGATGATTCCTTTTCAGAGGACGATTGGGCTGATGGATTTCAATGGATAAGCATTTCATTAAGATGTCCAGAATGTAATTGCACTGAAGAATGGATGGAATGCGAGACGATGTAGTATGTAGAATTACAGATAAAATCTAATCTATAATTGATGCAAGTGCTATAAGGCAAACTAAAATTTCATTATATTGGTAAAACTGCAAAGTTAGTTTATAATATAGAGGGACAATAGTAAGATATTGTCCCTCTATATTATGTGTGCCCAGCATGGGCACGTACTAGTCGGTGAAAGTCCGATATGGGGGTTGATAGTGCCAACCATTAG
>NZ_JACSRA010000046.1 GCF_014836335.1 Clostridium cibarium | reverse complement strand
TTTAATCTACTCAAAAAACTTACTCTAAAAGAATTGCTGGTTTTTAACTTATTTTATATCTGTTCAATTTTCAAAGACCATTTTGTTTGTCGCCCTCAAGCGACTTTCTTATCTTATCACCTCAGCAAATCCTTGTCAACAACTTTTTTCGTTTTATTTTTCACTACTTCAGCTGTTTTGTTTTTGCCTCGACAACGAAACTAATCTTACCACATACTTAACTTATTCAGTATACATAATTCTACAAATTTCAGTTTTACCACTTAAATAATCAAATTTGCTTAAATATATAAAGTATTTCATATATTGATATGCTAGGATCAGTTTTTTTACTTTTTATGAATATTCTTTATACTATGAATCTTCATATAATTCTAAGCCAATTATATATGCAAATTATTATATTGATTTTATGGTATACTAAACATAGGTGATGTATATGAAACAAATATTAAAAAACACTTGGAATGAATTTTTAAAAGATGAATTTGAAAAAGACTACTATATTAAATTGCATAACTTCTTAGTTGAGGAATATAAGACTAAAACTATTTATCCAGATATGTATGATATTTTTAACGCGCTACATTATACTGACTATAATGATGTTAAAGTTGTAATATTAGGTCAGGATCCATATCATGGTCCAAATCAAGCCCACGGATTGAGTTTTTCAGTTAAACCTGGTATAGCTATTCCTCCATCTCTAAAAAATATATTCAAAGAACTACATAATGATGTAGGTTGCTATATCCCTAATAATGGTTACTTAAAGAAATGGGCAGACCAAGGAGTTTTACTTTTAAATACCGTTCTTACTGTTCAAGCAGGCAACGCTAATTCTCATAAAGGTAAGGGTTGGGAAGTGTTTACAGACAAAGTTATATCTGTACTAAATGAAAGAGATACCCCAATTGTGTTTATATTATGGGGCAACAATGCTATAAGTAAGAAAAAAATAATTACTAATAAGAAACACTATATTCTAGAATCTGTTCATCCTAGTCCTCTTTCAGCTTCTAGAGGTTTTTTGGGTAGTAAACCATTTTCTCAAACTAATAATATTTTGAATTCCTTAAACATTCCTACAATCGATTGGCAAATTGAAAATGTATAAAAAAAAGCACTAACAAATGTTAGTGCTTTTTTTCTGGTGGCTCGACCAGGAATCGAACCAGGGACACGAGGATTTTCAGTCCTCTGCTCTACCGACTGAGCTATCGAGCCACATTACCTGGCAACGTCTTACTCTCCCACACAGTCTCCCATGCAGTACCATCAGCGCTGTAGAGCTTAACTTTCCTGTTCGGAATGGAAAGGAGTGTTTCCTCTACGCCATTATCACTAGATACAAGTAGTATTATAACTACAAAATTCCCCTATGTCAAACATTATTTATCTAACTTCTCCGTTTTTTACTGTAACTAATAATATATATTAACTAAATTATTTATATAGTAATCATGGAACTAGAAACCTTTATCTAGCTCCATAATTACTATTATATATTAAACAAAATTCTTTAAATACTTTTTAATTATCTCTGCATCCATTGGTTCACAGCTAATATTAGTTCCCTTTAAAGCATTTTCAGTATTCGTAGTTTGTAAAGTTGCTGCCATTTCTCCATATCTACTCTCAAAATTCTCACTTGCATTCTTTTTTACTATTTTGAAAAGAGATTCTAATAACTTCAAAGGATGTTCACTTCCTGAATTAAACAAATTTTCTTTCCAAGTAGCATAATCAATAGGCCTAGTTTCATAACCACACTCATTTATAATTTTTCCTAACTCTCTAATAGGTAAGTGAACACTATTTAATAAGTTATAAGCTTTTCCATACGCTTGGCCTTGTTTTGAAATATTTACTATAGCCTCAGCTATATAATCCACTTGAGTCATGTGCATCTTCATATCTACATCTGGATATGTCTTTGTTTGAATCATAGCTTTAATTGTTCTACTAACTGAATCACTATACTTCCATATACCAGTATCATTAGCTCCTGTTATCTCTCCTGGTCTATATATTGCTGCTCTTAAACCTCTTTCTCTTGCGAGATGTATTATATTTTCTGCTACCCACTTACTTTCACTATATGATAGATAATAACCTGTACAATTTGCAAGTGGATCATCTTCAGATACACTCTTTTCAAAATAACATGAATTATCAAAAACACTATAAGAAGATACATAATTATAATATTTTTGTTTTCCTTCACATGCAAAAGCAATAGTTCTCACTGTTCCTAACACATTAGTATCTTTTAATCTTTCATATGGATATATAAAATTTAATATTGCTCCATTATGATACACCGTATCTACAATTTCACTAAGATATTTATATCTTTCTTCTTCTATTCCTAATAATGGTTTATCTAGAGATCCTATTACTGGAATGACATATTCTCTATATTCATCTTTCCACAAGTTATAATACTCCATATTCTCTTTTAATCTTCTTAATCCATCTTCATCATTTTTAGCCCTTACATGGCAGTATAATTTAGCTTTAGTTTCTGTTAATAATGTATTAATCAAATATGCCCCTACAAATCCAGTGGTTCCAGTTATGAATATATTCTGCATAGGAGGGTTGGTATCTTCATATTTCTTAGCATAAATACTTTCATCCAATTTAACTTCATCATATAAATAGCTCTTATCTTTCTCTAATTGACCAACATCTTCTCCATTAAGAACTTTATCGATATACTGTCCAATCTTTTCTATTGTAGGATTGTCAAATATAAACGATATTGGAATGCTTACAGAAAACATATTCTCTATATTGGTCGTAAGGCCTAATACTTGTAGAGAATCCATTCCTAGATTTAATAAGTTATCATTAGATCCAGCCTTATATGAAAATTCTTTATTAATTATATTTCCTAATGCCTTTTCTGTTTCTGTACCATATTCTATAGGTTCATTGTTATTAATGGAGTTAACTTTTTTACCTAAGTCTATTAATTCTAACTTACATTCTTTATATAAGCTAGCAGATTTCATTATTGATATTTTTCCATTATCAGCTCTTGGAAGAACTCCTCTTCTTACAAATTCAACTTCATAAGGTGATACTTCAAAATATTCTAGTACACATGCATTTATTTTATTAGTTACTTCCTCTAAGTCATAACTTTTTATATCTTTCTCTGACATTTCTGAGACAATTATCAATCTTTCCTTGTCTTCCTTTACTATTGAAAATGGAACTATAGTAGCATAATTTAACTCAGATATTTTTTCCTTTAATTTTACTACAATATCATTTGGCAATATATTATTTCCATTAATTATTATAAGTTCTTTTATACGTCCTGTAACATAAACTTTCTTATTTTTTATAATACCTAAATCTCCTGTTCGAAGAAATTTTCCGCTATACCCTTCCAATTTCCCATCAAATGTCTCTCTTGTTGCAATTTCGTTTTTATAATATCCTTGAGCAATACAAGGTCCTTGTACCCATAACTCTCCAAATTCATCTTCTTCACATTCTTTTAGAGTTGTAGGATTTACAACCTTTATATCTACATATTTTATAGCTTCACCGTTTCCTATAAATTCAATTTCATTTTTAGTATTATCACTTGCTAATACTAACCTACCTGCCTGATATTCATCAAGATCAATATCTATCCTTTCATCTTCGCTATAATTTGTATTTCCACATACCCCACAAGTAGCTTCTGCAAGTCCATATCCTATTATAAATTTTTCTATATTAACACCAAAATCCTTATATTCATCAGCAAATCTCTTCATAGTTGAATAATTAACTATCTCAGAGCCGTTTAAAAATGCTTTTAAATTAGATAAATCGATTCCTTTCAACCTGGTTGCAGGTACCAACTTTG
Organism: Clostridium cibarium; assembly: GCF_014836335.1. Taxonomy (GTDB): domain Bacteria; phylum Bacillota; class Clostridia; order Clostridiales; family Clostridiaceae; genus Clostridium; species Clostridium cibarium. Next base: position 17,491 of record NZ_JACSRA010000046.1, on the reverse strand, counting down.
GATAAGATTCATAAACTGAATTTGGCGCTAGAGTACTATCTGCTTTAAATTCGCTCAATCCTTCAAACCATCTAGATGGTTTTTCTAAAAATGCACTTGGTGACATTATCCCTGTACAAATACCACCATTAACAACAGATGTAAAAATTAAAAATACAAGTCCTAAATTATGAAAGAATGGTACCCATCCAAATAATCTTTTTAGTTCTATTTGTTCGAAACTTGAATTTATTGCACTTAATAAATTTCCATATGATATCATAACACCTTTTGGTGCACTAGTAGATCCTGATGAATATTGAATATATACAATATCATCTAATGATATTTCTTCTGGTATAAAGTTCTTATTATCATTACATTTTTCTACATCAATTATTTTGAGTTCTTGAAATGCTTCTATACCCTTTTTATCTTTTTTTAATTTTTCTAAAATCTCACTAACTTCCTCTTTTAGTTCATTACCACATAATATAAATTTAGGATTACAAGACTCCACCACTGATGTAAATCTCATCATTTTATTGGAATCTGTTGGTGGTGGAATAATAGTAAATATTGTTCCTGCTAGCATTGATCCTACCGCAGCTAAAATATTATCTGCTGTCTGTGTAGAAAAAATTACTACCCTATCTCCTTTTTTTGCTCCTCTTTCTTTTATTGTAGCCGCTATAGCTGCTGACTTTTCAACTAAATCAGCTCTTGTTAACTTAACTTCACGCTTTTCATCTCTAGTATATTCATAGAAATTAAAACACACTTCATCTTCTCTCCTAAGTGCATTTTCTTTAAGTAGTTTCCAAAAATTTTCTTGATGTTCTTTAATATAATACTTCATTATTTTTCACCTCTCGATATTATTTCCTACCCTGTTTTATGTAGTTTATTCCTAAATTTGTTATAATACAATAATATTGCCATAACTTTAACGAAAATTATATTGTTTGTCTATAAAATATTAATAAATTCAATCAAAATGTTACAGTTTTATCTATTCCATAAACTATGAAAGAACGGAAAGAAACATATAGAGATTCAGAGGCATTTTTATTTATATGTTTTATTTTTACTTTTATTTATGCAATAATAAAAATATAAAATAAAAACGGAGATGATTTTATGAGTAATGAAATAGAAAAGTTAGCTCAAATACTTAGAGAAAGTAGCAATATAGTATTCTTCGGTGGAGCAGGTGTAAGCACATCTTCAGGCATACCAGACTTTAGAAGCTCAAGCGGTTTATGGAACGAAAAACTTAAGATAAATTTTACTCCTGAGCAATTAGTCTCACATACTTTCTTCATAAGATATCCAGAAGAATTTTTTAAGTTCTATAAAGATAAATTGATTTATCCAAATGCAAAACCTAATGGATGTCATATAGCTTTAGCTAAACTAGAAGAAATGGGTAAACTTAAGGCTGTAGTTACTCAAAACATTGATGGTTTACATCAAGCAGCTGGTTCTAAAAAAGTTTATGAATTACATGGATCTGTTCTCAGAAATTACTGTATGGATTGTAATGCTTTTTATGATGAGAAATTTATTTTAGAATCAAAAGGTATACCTACTTGCCCTAAATGCGGTGGAAAAGTTAAACCTGATGTAGTTCTTTATGAAGAAGGATTAGACAATGATGTTATTACTGGTGCTGTAAGAGCTATATCTCAAGCCGACACCTTAATTATTGGTGGAACTTCACTTGTTGTTTATCCTGCTGCAGGACTTATTGATTACTTTAGAGGGAAAAATCTAATTCTTATAAATAAGAGTACAACTTCTGCTGATAATAAAGCTGACTTAATTATTAATGACGATATTGCTGAAGTTTTAAATAAAGCACTTACCTACTTATAAAACAATACAAAAAGCAAAAAAGTACAGAAGCTATAAATGCTTCTGTACTTCTCACAAATATTATAATTTCTCAGATAATTCCTCTAGCAATTTTGAAGTTGAATTTAATTCAGTTATAGATGCTGTTATTTGTTCTAACGCTGCCGATTGACTTTGAGAAACTTCATTTGCCGATGTTAATTTATCTGTTATATTTTGAATCGACACAGAAATATTTTTTATTACAGAATCTATTTTCTTAATAGATTCTGATGATGAATTAGACAATTTTCTTATTTCTTGCGCAACTACGTTGAACCCTTTACCATTTTCTCCTGCTCTAGCTGCTTCTATTGCTGCATTTAGTCCTAATAAATTTGTCTGCGAAGATACCCCTTGTATAAAATTAACTACTTCATCAGTATCCTTTGCCCTATCATTGGCTTCCTTACTTTGCCCTAGTACCTCTTCATTCATTGTAGCTAATTGCTGTACCCCTAAGGCAACTTCATTAATTCCAATTGATATTTGAGATAATGAATCTGCTAAATTGCTTGCAATATTTGTTACTTCATTTTTCTTAGCTAAACTCTTCCCAACTACAAAAACTCCAACAACTTCATTACCTTCTTTTATTGGAATTGCATATGATTTAAAAGGTACCCCATAAACATGCTCTGGAACCACTTTTACTATTGTTTTTCCACTTATCAAAGCATCACTTACAGCACCTTCTTTAGGTATTAAATCTCCTTTGTTTGCTCCTAAAACTAGTTCATCACAGTATTTTGAGTATAAATATTTTTCCTTATCAGTTATTGCCATTGATATCTCGTTATCAAAAATAACATCAAAATATGGAGAAACATTATACAGTTCATTAATTGTTTGATTCTCAGAAATTCTATCTTCCATTTTCTCCTCCCAATTATCACTTTAGAATTTAGCCCACATAAAATTAGATCCCCTTATATAATTTTAATACACAATGTACATAATGTCTAATTAACCCAAGTATTCTTCTTTTGATTTATAATGTTTTAGTACTATATATAGTATTAAAACATTCCACTCTAAAGCATTAAATCTACCCTAAATAGTTTCTTACTATTTAAGGTAGATTCCTACTTATCTAAAAAATATCATTGCTATTACATATACTACAATTATCCCCATAAAAGGTAAATTAATAATGTTCTCTTTTTGCTCAATTGCAACATCTCTTGTTTGTGTAACTCCTAATTCAAAATTTCGTATACTATTTATTTCTTCTAACTTCTTTATTAATTTATATATTAACCCTGCAAGACAAATGCCTATAACTACAGCGACCTGTATTGTAGCAAACTTATTATCTAAAGACATCTTAGTCGCATCTACATCATTAGCTGCTTTTAATGCTTCACTATTATAAACAAAATTTACCTTTTGCAAGGTCGTTGATAAGGTATTTATTATAAAATGTATTAACATTGACGAAAATATGCTATTAGTTACTCTTACTACATATGCCATGATAAAACCTAAAGCTGTTGCATACAAAAATTGATGTAAATCTAAATGAAATATCCCGAATAATAAACCTGTCATTAAAGCAGCTTTAAATTTAGTTTGTCCATCATAACCAGATAAAATAATTCCTCTAAGATTAATTTCTTCAGTAATAGCTGGCATAACTCCAAATAATAATACCATAATTATATATGGTGTTGATGATATTGACGTCATATATTCAGCTAAGTTATTTTTAGTGAATAGTGAGCCTATTATTGAAACACATGTCATTAAAGGCCATGCAATTAATGCTATTACAACTATTAATCCCGCATCCTTTAGATATAACTTATTTAACCTAAGTGTCTCCTTCACATTGCTTTTTGTTACAATTAAATATATTATAGCAGGTATAAAGAATAAAATAATATGATTCCCAAGTAGCATAATCTTTGTATCTCTAACACCTAAAAAATAATATATATATCTTAACCCATAAGGTATAATAATAGATCCTATTAAAATTAGCATAAAATATATATTACTTTTATATAACTTTTTCATTAATCATCCTCCTTATTTCAATTACCATGTATAATTATTTCATTGTAAGGAAATAATTATTAATGAAGCGAGATGCTTTTATAATCGCCTCTCCCCCATTTTATTTATATACGTTTCAATCCCTCTTAGTTTATAAGGGGGATTGATTCTTATATTAAACTATATTATCTTGCAATATAGTTCTTCTAACCTTATCTAATGCAGTAATAGTTGCTTTATTTCTGACTTCTTCTCTATTACCATTGAATACTTGTCTATATACTCTTATCTGGCCTTTATAGTACACTCCTATATATACTAATCCAACTGGTTTTTCTTCTGTTCCACCCCCTGGCCCAGCTATTCCTGTTGTAACTATAGATATATCCGATCCTGTCCTTTTTGAAAGTCCTAACGCCATTTCCTTTGCAGTTTCTTCACTTACTGCTCCATATCTTTTTAATGTATCTTGACTAACCCCTAATGTTCTTACTTTAGCTTCATTAGAATATGTTACCGCTCCTTCTAGAAAAGCTTGTGATATGCCTGGATAATTTATAAGCCTACTAGCTATCATTCCTCCTGTACAAGATTCTGCTGTAGAAATTGTTAGTCCTTTATTAATAAGCAAATCTCCTATAACTTCTTCAAGTTTAGTATTTTCCCCTTCAGCATAACAATCAATTCCTAATTTTTCTTTGATAGCTTCCTTAACAGGTTTTATCAAATCTAAAGCCTCATTCCCATCTTTGCCACTTGCTGTTATTCTAAATATTACATCTTCTTCTTTTGCATATGGTGCTACAGTAGGATTTACTCCTGAATCTATTATATCTTTTAGTTTTTCTGCAGCAAAACTTTCTCCTAATCCTAAAACTCTAACTACTTCAGATTTAATAATACCATTTCCCATTGGAATAAGAAACTTTTTAACATGGTTAAGGTACATAGGCTTCATTTCTTTTGGAGGCCCTGGCAAAATAACTATTATCTTATTATTTTTCTCAAATATAGCTCCTGGCGCAGTCCCATTAGGATTTGCAAGCACCTTAGCATTCCTTGGAAAATAAACTTGTTTTAAATTACTTTCTGTAACTTCTTTTCCAGCTCTCTTGAATATGGATAACAAGGTCTCATATGATTCTTTATGTAATTCTAATTCCATTTCAAAATACTTGCATACAGTTTCTTTAGTTAAATCATCACCAGTAGGCCCTAATCCTCCTGTAGTAATAACTATATCACTTCTTTTTAATGCCTCATCTATCGCTTCAATAAGCCTTGCTTGATTATCACCAACTACTTCTTGCCTATACACCCCTATCCCTATAGATGCCAGCTCTTTAGATAAAAATTGAGCGTTAGTATTTACAATATCGCCCAATAATATTTCTGTCCCTACCGCAATTATTTCTGCTTTCATATCATCCCTCCATTTAGCACTTTTTGTATATATTTATTATATCATACTTAAAATTAATTTAAGGGAGCAAAGCTCCCTTAAAAATTCAGTATATGGGCTATTCCTAATTACTTAGGAATAGCGTATATATAATAAATTCTTCCTCTCACTATAGTATCACGTGTAGTAAAACAATAAATTTTTTTGTCATATTTAAGCTTCAATATGTATGAGAAGAAGAATTTAATTCCTACACTCATAACATATGTAATCTATATATGATTTATTCATATATTTTTACTTCTATAATAGAATAAAAGCTTGAAAATAACTCTTCAATTATTTTCAAGCTTTTATTTAAAAAATTAATTATTATTTTTACTTTCTAAGATAGCCAATGCCACAGCACCAACAACTCCTGCATTACTTCCTAATCCTGCTGGAGCTATTTCACATGATTCCGCCATGTTTTTAAAGCATCTTTTGTTTACAACTTCTCTTACCTTATTAAATAGTATGTCTCCTACTTGTGCTACACCGCCACCTATAATAACCATCTCTGGATCAAATATAGCTACAGAATTTGCTACACCAATTCCAAGATAATTCAAAGCTTCTTCTACTATGTCTTTTGACACTTCGTCCCCTTTTTCAGCTTCCTTAAACACTTCATATGATGTTACATTCTCATATTGTTTTAATGATGTTTCAACATTTGTTGCAACAGCTTCTTTTCCTCTTTTACCAATTGCAGTTCCTGATGATACAGCCTCCAAACAACCTATATTACCACAATTACATCTTGGTCCATTAGGAGCTACTGTTGTATGTCCAATTTCCAATGCATTGCATGTATTTCCTCTGTAAATATTGCCATTTAATACAGCTCCACCACCAACACCAGTGCTTACTGTAAAATATACAATATTCTTTTTACCTTTACCTGCTCCAAACATAAATTCTCCAATGGCTGCTACATTTGCATCATTATCTAAATATACAGGTATATCAAATCTTTCCATTAAAGGCTTTACTACATTGTAATTTTTAAATGGAAGATTTGGAGTAGTAATAATTACTCCTGTAACTGCATCCAATGGTCCAGGTGAGCCTATACCTATAGATTCTACCTCATCTGTTGTTACTCTAGCTTTTTCTAAAACCTCTTCTATTGTCCCTATTATCCTATTTAGAACAGGAATTTCTCCTTCCTCAGCTTTAGTCGGAACAACCACATTTTCTACTAATTCCCCATCAAATGTAGCTAAGGCTGTACTTATTTTCGTTCCCCCTAAGTCTATCCCTATTACATACTTTTTCATATAAACCCTCCCGAATAATTTATAAATGTTTACATCTTAATTTTAATCTTAACAAAAAAGAGTTAATTTTACAACTTTATTTGGCTTTATATGCTGTTATATAATAAATTCCTAAACTATCATATCCCTCACTAATTATATAGAAACTGTTATCCTTTAACATAGAATTAATAATATTGATTTCATGTTCATCACTATTATCTAATGTTATGGTAAAACTATCATTGTTATCTACTACTCCAAGATAATCATGAATATTGCTATATTCACTTAACCCTATTTCACCTCTAATATCCATCTTGTAATCTGACATCTTAGTCCTCCTATAATCACCATAATTACTATTTTTCTTAATCAATATATATATCTATGTTTTAATTTTATAAATCATTCATATTTATTTTATCCATGCTTTCTTCTTCTATTCATATTAATTAAAGATGGAGGACATAAAAATATGTCCTCCATTTTTATCTAAGCTTCATTTTTTAATTCTTTCATTTCTTTACTATTCTCTATTATCCTTAAAGCTTCAGCAGGTGGAACTTCTTCATATTTTTCGAGTTTCATACTGAAATCTCCTCTTGCCTGAGTTATAGATCTTAAATCAGTTGCATATTTAAACATTTCAGCCATAGGAACTTCTGCAACTAGTTTTTGTAAATCACCTTCTGGTTCCATTCCTAAAACTCTTCCTCGTTTCTTATTTAAATCACCTATAACATCCCCCATATATTCATCTGGAATTATTATTTCCACATACATAATAGGCTCTAAAATAATTGGATTTGCTTCTTGTAATCCTTTTTTATATGCTATAGATGCTGCTATCTTAAATGCCATTTCTGAAGAATCAACTGGATGATATGAACCATCATGTAAAGTTGCTCTAATCCCAATAACAGGGTAGCCAGCTAATACACCATGTCTTATACAATCTCTGAGCCCTTTTTCTACCGCTGGTATAAAGTTTCTTGGAACTACTCCACCTACAACTTTATCTACAAATTCAAGATCGCTTTCTTCATCTTTTCTTGCTTCAAAAAGAATCTTTACATCACCATATTGTCCATGTCCTCCTGATTGTTTCTTATGCTTTCCTTGTACATCTGCACTTCCTTTTATAGTTTCTCTATATGGAACTTTAGGATCTCTTAAAATGACATCTACTCCAAATTTATTTTTAAGCTTACTTGCTATTACATCTAAATGAGTTTCTCCTAACCCAGAAATTATTGTTTCAGCATTTTCTATATCTCTAGCAACTGTAAATATAGGATCTTCATCTAGCAACTTATTTAATGCTATTGATATCTTATCCTCATCACCTTTGGCTTTTGGCAGAACAGCCATTGACATTACAGGTTCCGGAAAATTCATCTTGTCATATCTAACTTTATAACTTAAATCACACAAAGTATCTCCAGTAGATGTATACTGTAATTTTGAAATTGCACCTATATCTCCTGCTACAACCTTATCTGTTGCTATTTGATTTTTTCCTCTCATGAAAAATACATGCGATAACTTTTCCATTTTATCTTTTGTGGTATTAATGACGCTTATATCTCCAGACAACTCTCCCGTAATTACTCTAAACAATGATATCTTACCCACAAAAGGGTCTGCTATAGTCTTAAATACTAACGCAGAAAAAGGTTTATCTTCTTCCAATTTTATATATACCTCTTCATTTTTCACTAAATCTATTGCTTTTTGTCTAATTGCATATTTAGGAGACGGAAAACATTCCACTATATCCTCTAATAAAGTATTCATTCCAATTACCTTAGTTGCCGACCCACACATTACTGGTGCAATATCCCCAGATGCACATCCATTAATTAAGCCTTCATAAATTTCTATATCTGAAAGCTCTCCTTCATTAAAATACTTATCTAGCAATACTTCATCTGTCTCAGCAACTGCTTCGGTAATCATTTTCTTACACTCTTCTACTTTGTCTATTAAATTTTCAGGAACCTCACTTGTTTCCATCTTTTTTGTTTTTGGATTGTATATACGTGCTCTTTTAGTAATAACATTTATAACTCCTATGAATTCATCTTCTTTTCCTATTGGATATTGAATAGGAACAACGCTTATTCCAAACCTTTCTTTTAATTCTGCAAGCACCTTATCGTAATTTGAATTTTCTCTATCTAATTTATTTATAAAAAAGGTTCTTGGTAATTTAATTTTTTTACAATAATCCCAAGCTTTTTCTGTTCCAACTTGAACTCCAGTTACTCCACATACTACTATTGTAGCTACATCAACAGCTCTCATAGCTTCTATACTTTCTCCTACGAAGTCAAAATATCCTGGAATATCAACTAAATTTATCTTTACTTTTTCCCACTCTAATGGAACTATAGATGCTGATAAAGAGATTTTTCTCTTTTTTTCTTCTTGATCAAAATCAGATATTGTAGTTCCTTCTTCTATAGAACCTAATCTATCAACTGTTTTCGAATAAAAAAGTAATGATTCTGTTAATGAAGTTTTTCCTGCAGAGCTATGTCCTATTAGCCCCACATTTCTTAAATTATTAATACAATAATCTTTCATATCTGCACCAAAACATTAAAACTGCCTAATGTTTGGCTTCACCTACCTTCCATAACATTTTTAATAAATTTTCTATATGTTATAAATCAAAACTGTACCATTCTAATTTTTATGTTGTACTATAATAAAATAGTCCTTCATAAAAATTAAAAACATCTAAGTAGCTATATGTATATATTCGTTTTTTTTCACATTATACCTTCTAATTTTCTAAATTTTCTGAATACTTTTCATTCTTCCATATACTAATATTAAAATGCTAATTTATCTATAAATAAAAGGTTATCTAAATTAGAACTTAGATTCTAATTTAGATAACCTAATTAGTTAGCCTTTTTAAATGCAAATAATTTCATTAACACAAATGTAACAGGCACTCCTATAGCAGCCGCCAGCCCATAAGCCACCAACTTATATATTCCCATAATATTAAATACTATTACTACAACAATATTTTGAATTACAAAGTTTGGTATATAAGAAATAGCAAACTTTATAAATTTTTTAAATTTAAGTTTTTCTTTAAATGTAATCAAACTATTAAGTAAATATGATATTACAAGTCCTGATATATAACCAAATACAAATGCTAGATTTTCATTAAAAAAACTAGAGTAAATATAAGAAAATACTACTCCATTAAAAGTATTTATTATTCCTATCACAACAAAACTAATAAATTCTTTTGAGAAAAATATTTTTTTTGCCTTATCTATAAAGTTGTTCATTAACTTTCACCTATCTGTCTTTTTTGTCATTATCAATTAGCTTATCTGCTATTATAAACCTTGGTCTTTGTTTAGTTTCATTGTATATCTTACCTACATATTCTCCAATTACTCCAAGAGATAAAAGTTGTATTCCACCAATCATCCATATTGATACAGTCAATGAAGTCCACCCTATACTTGCCTTTCCAATTAATTTAACGATTATAGAATAAATTAATGCTACAAAACTTATAGTAAATATAAAAAAACCTAATCCAGTTATAATTCTTATTGGCTTTATACTAAGCGAAGTTATTCCGTCTAACGCAAAAGCAATCATCTTTTTTAATGGATATTTTGATTCTCCAGCAAATCTTTCATGACGTTCATACTCAACTACTGAATATTTATATCCTATCAAAGGCACTAACCCTCTTAAGAACAAATTTACTTCTCTAAATTGGTTTAATCCATCTAAAGCTCTTTTACTCATTAATCTATAATCGGCATGATTATACATAACATCAGCTCCAAGTACATTCATAAATTTATAAAATCCCAAAGCAGTAGTTCTTTTGAAGAAAGTATCTGTGGCCCTAGAAGAACGAACTCCATAAACTACATCACTTCCGTTATAGTACTCTTCAACAAATTTATCAATTACATCTATATCATCTTGCAAATCTGCATCTAAGGATATTGTCATATCTGCATAATCTTTAGCTGTCATAAGCCCAGCTAACAATGCATTTTGATGTCCCTTATTTCTTGATAGATTTACTCCACTGAATATCTTGTTCTCATTATGTAGTGTTTCTATTATGCTCCAAGTTTTATCTTTTGACCCATCATTCACAAATAGTATTTTGCTATCATCCTTTATTATGTCTATTTCTATCATAGAATTAATCTTTGCTAATAACCTCTTTGCTGTTTCATTTAATACAGCCTCTTCATTATAACATGGTATAACTAAATACAATGTTTCTTTCATTACTCTACCTCCGCACTAATCTAATTTCATACAACTAGTTTCTCGAAAAATAATTATTTTTTATTATTTTTTCTCCTATATTGTATGAATTAAGTAGATGTTCCTTATCATTTTCATTTTTTACGTTTCCAACTATTTTATTCCCCTTTATTATTGTAGCATCTCTATTAGTATTAACTAAAACTCTTCCCATAGAAGTATATTTATACTCTTTTTCTTCCATCCCAATAAGATAACTAATTGTAGGCAATAAATCAACTTGTCCTCCATGAGCTTCAACAAGTTTTGGAGTCATTCCTTTTGAATAAATAACAAGTGGAATCTTATTGTCTACTTCTTTCCACCAATCCCCATCATAACTTAGCTTTTGAATATCATCATTATAATATTTATGTACACCTGTATGATCACCATACATAACTATCATACTATTATCAAGTAATCCTTCCTTTTCCAATTGGTCAAAGAACATTTGAAGTTGCTTATCCATATAATGCACACTTTCAAAATATCCACCTAAATAACTTTCATCAATTTCTTTTGGAAGATTTAATTCTCTATACTCACTACTTATATTAAATGGCCCATGGCTAGACAAAGTAGGCACTTGTAAAAAGAAAGGTTCTTTTTCACTTGATAGCTTTTGAGAGATCTGACTCAAAAGACTTCTATCAGACAGCCCATACCCAACAGTTTCTTCATATCTATAATCATTGATATTCCAAATTTTCTTAACTCCAAACCCATTTTTATGTAGTTCTGTCCAATTAAATTCTCCTGACTCCTCTGCATGTGTGCTTATAGTGGTATATCCATTTCTATTTAATATACTTGGCAAAGAGCTCAAATAACTATTTTCTCCATAATTTAAAGCTGTTATTTTATCTCCTAAAGGAAAAACTGATGTATTCACCATAAAGTCACAATCAATACTATTGCCTGCATTATTCTGCTCATAAAAATTATTAAAATATAACCCTTCCTTGGTTAACTTATTTAAAAACGGGGTAATCTCTTTTCCATTTACAGTTCTATTTATTACAAAGTTCTCTAGAGACTCAATTTGAACAATGATTACATTTTTCCCCTTAGCTATCCCACTATATTCATTAGGTTTCATATTTTCTTGATTTTCCTCAATCCAATTATCTATCTGTTTATCATCTTTGCTAGTTATATCATTAATTTTCTTATTTATAGTTTTGCCAATTTCTACAAGATGATACCCAACTGGACCTGCCGCCTTGGTTGACATAGACACATTCCAACCAGCCTTTACAATTTTAGCATCCCAATCACTTATACCAAATACATCTAATGCTATATATGAAATTAAGATCATAATTATTGAATATCTTATTGTAAAACTAAACTTACCAAAACTTCTTAATTCTGAACATCTTACTTTTCCAATAATAATCCATAATAACATTAAGATTATATCTACAAAGAAAATTATATCTATACCTTTAAAATTATATAACGACTTGCCCAAGGGATTGAAAGTTCCACTATATAGTATATTTTTTAAACCTAATAAATAATTATTTGCTCTAAAATACCATAAATCAGCGATTAGTAATATACTATATAATAAGTTAAATATAACCTGAAAAACTATCTGTTTATTTTTCGAAAAAACATACCCAATTGAATAGAATAACAATATAAATGCCAGATACACAAAAGTAAATTTAATATTTATATTAATAGGTTTTATTATATCTGCTGTTCCTACTTGAATTAATGCTAAGAATATAACGGTTTTTATAGTTAAACTTATAACATTAATTAATCGTAATTTACTCATACTTGTTTTCAATAATTTACTCTTTAATTCTATTAGTTTTTTGTACACTCTTTTAACAAAGTCTTTGTAATTTTTTATCGCCATTAATAATACTTCCTTACCTTTTTATTATTAACTTATTCTTAAATAAATCTATAACGCTAAAACAAATCCAACTAACAAATGTAACTAACATTATATCAAAAATGAAATTGAATAGAAACAATTGCTTTGCAGTATCCGCCTTTCCATTTCCTACAAAAGGCATTGGAAATTGAATTGCTCCTATAAGCATAATAGCCCACAATAAAATTATTTTATTTCTAACTTCTCCATTACTTCTGTTTTTTATAAAGGTACATAAAGAAACTGCAAATATGGATAGATATACCCCAATTATGAACCATAACTTAGCTGGCAAGTGATTTTCTCTAAAAGTAGACCAAACTGTAAATCTGTTAAGCTCTTTTATAGACTCCTCACTATCCTCTCTTGAGCATTTTCCAAGGGAAGTACTAGTTATATAAGCTTTACTTGCTGTATACTCCATTCCTTCAATAAGCCTTTTAGGATGAGTTAAATAAAACTTTGCTAATTTTCCATTACTCATCTTGCTATAAAATTCACTCTCTGTTACGTCTGCTCTAGGAACATATTTTTCGTATTCACTTGAATCTAAATATGAATGTTTTCCAGCCTCTACTGCCATCTCTGGGTTTAATCCCATATCAATTAAATCTTGCTCTGGAGTTTCTGATCCATTTAAAACACCAAAGAAAACAGAATTATACTGAGTATCCTTGCTTATATTTCCATTTGTTTTATTTAATTGCACTGGATAAATAACAACTATGGCAAAAAACACTCCCAATTTAATTAATGTTTTCTTTTTGATACTGTTTCTATTATCCCATAGTATCTTTCCTAATAATACCGCTATAAAAGGTAATGCTGTGAGAACTTGCATCTTAGATCCTAAAAATAGAAATGCTGCTATGAATACATACACTATGTTCCGTACAAGCCTAGTATCATCTTTTTTGCCATATTTATAATTTACGTAATTAAGAAATGAGACTATAAACATAATACAAGTGGTAATCATCATAGGTTCTCCATATAAACTATTAAACCATATCAAATAATTCCCATCTAAAAAAATAAATAAAAATATGATACTTAATAAAAATAACTTCAATTTACTTTTTATTTTAAGATTTTTTAATAACAACGTTAATCCCGCAATATATATAATACTATATGCTATAGCCAAATACTGAGTTTTAAATACGTCACTTCCAAGCAACTTACAAATAGCAGAAATACTAAATATCAAATACCCAATACTTGACCCAATTATGGTAAGAAGAATAGATATAATATTCCACGAAATTTTATAATTGGTAACTGTATAATCATAAAATCTTACAAAGTCCGAATTATCTTTATCAGAATCTAATAATGAAAGTCCTGAAGATGTCATAACTCTGTCAAAATCCCCTTGGTCTGCAACTCCTTGTTGTGGATATTTAAATAATACAAAAGTAATTATTATAGCTGCTATTACAACAAATATAAAATAGAATAACTTTTTGTACTTATTATTATCCTTAATCATTTTTTTAAATTCCATTAAGAAATTCCTCCATTATCTAATTTTGCAAATACTAATAATCATTATATCATTATTTATAACTTTTTTTTACTTGTTTTCTAAAGAATTTATTAATATTCCCTAGTGTCTTTCTTAATTTTTCAAATATAATTATATAAGCCTAAGTATATGATATAATTAATACAAATATTAACTTACTTGGAGGATTAAAATGAGAAAACTTAAAAAATGCTTACTTGTATTTATTTCAAGCTTAGCAATTGTACTTATTTCATATGGCGTATTATTCTATTTTAATTTTTTTCAGGAATTTGTCACTGTAAAAGATAATAAAGTACAATGGAACAACCTTCCCGACGACACTTTCAAAAGTTGCTATGCCCCAAAACTTAGCTTTTCTAGTATGCCTGTAACAGAAATTTCACAAACTAGTATTAATTTATTGGGAAATCCTGTAAATAATATTAAAGTATTAGAAAAAGCTCAACGATATTATATCCCACTTAAATCAATTTGTACTGTTTTAGGTTTTTCTTTAGTAAAGAATAATTCTGAATTTATATTAACTAAGGATAATATGAATTATATTCTTTCCAATACAGATTGTATTATAAACGGACAATCATATTCCTTAAGGGGAAATCTAATTTTTTATGAAAATAAAGAGTATATATCTATCTCTGACATAGAATATATATTTAACTTAGTAGCTGACTTCGATATGAATAATAAAGTTATCTCCCTACTAACACCATTATCTAATTCAAATAAAAGTGAAAATGAATTAACTGATGGTAAAGTAGCTCTCATTAGACTTGAAGACTTTTCAGCAGAAAGTGTATTGCTAAGTGAATCTGGACAAATGAAATTTAAGATAATAGGTAACTACTTAAACTCTCAGGGTATCAAATATCATATTGCATGGGTCCCTAGATATAAATCTCCATCTAATAATATAGATAATGATTTATTATCTAATATCTCTATAGAGAATGTTGGATTTATAAACACATTAGATTATTTAATTAATCATGGTGGACAAGTTGGTCTTCATGGCTATTCTCATCAAGCTGGAAATAATACAAGTATTAGTGGAATAGAACTATCTCATAAATATAACTCCAGCGAAGAAGCTACTCGCTCTGTTTTAGAAAATGCTATTGATACTGCTAGTGCATTAAATATACCTTGTACGTTTTTTGAAAGTCCACATTACAAAGCTACATCAAAACAAAAAGAGGTAATCAAGGAATATTTCCAATACTTATATGAGCCAAATAGTATTTTAACTTTTCACAAGATACAAAGAGAAAATAATAACTTATTTATTCCAACACCTCTTGGGTACGTTGATAATTTGGATGTTTCCTCTATAGAAAAAGGCCTTGCTCATCCTACCCCTGGAGAATTAGCAAGTTTATTTTATCATCCATACAAGGAACTTAACTTCATTAATTTTAGTAAGGAAAACTTTGGTGTCAAAGTGGATTATTCCTCCAGTTCACCACTGCAACAAATAGTAACTTCAATCAATAGATATAATTACAGAACTATTCATGTTTCTGACCTAAAAAACTAGTCTAAGATAGCTTCCTTATCTTAGACTAGTTTTTCTATATATCTATTAATTACAACCTATAAAACATCCTTCTTTTTCACTTTGCTAATTATATTTCCTACAATGCAAGCAAATATTCCACCTGAAGTATCAATTAAAACATCCGTAAATGCTGCAGTTCTTCCAATTATAAAAGACTGATGAAACTCATCTGAACATGCATATAAAAACACAAATACTATAGCCAATAATCTTGACATGTTTTTTTCCATATATAATATTAGCACTCTATAAGTTAATATAAATAAAATTAAGTATTCAGTAAAGTGAGCTCCCTTTCTAACTATTAGCGTCCCCATTTCACCAAAGTACCCATTTAAATCTAATCCTATAATAGAAAATAATTTAACTACCAACTGACTTTGTTCACTTGATTTATCGCCTGGCAATTGAGACATTATAAATATTACCGTTATCCATAGCATAAATAAAGTCCATCTAGTTATCTCTTTTTTTCTCATTTTCATCTTATTCTCCTAGCTATATTAGTATATTTAATTATATACTATTTATCATATAGTTTTCATAAACATACACTTTATCGTTGTTGTATAATATACTTGTTTATATAGGCTAAAGATTCTTCTAAAACATCTTGTCCTCTTTCCATATCCTCTATCTTTAACTCCAAGTTACATACCCTTTGTTCAACCTGATACATTAATTCCTTAATATCATGTAATAATTTTGCTTCATATGATACTTGTATCCCATCAGAGTCTACATATACTTTTTCTGGAGGAGCTCCACATTCAGTACACTTTGCATAAATGCCTTCTTTCTCTACATCTTTAAATAGTTTAAACATATCATTACTGCATGATGAACAACTAGAAAGCATAATAAAATCATAATAACTTATATCAAATAAATACTTACTACCACAATCCTTACATGTAACCTGTAAATTATTATCTATAGTCTCAATATAAAACTTATTTCCACAACAGCCTTCTTTTTGGCATACTACTGTTCGTATCATTTACCAGCACTCCTTCATATTAATTAAAAATAGTATGTTTTAATATCCTATGAATTTTATATGCTTGTATATATAATTTTATTACATTTATAAATTTAATTATTATCTTCACTTTTCAATTTTAATTCAATCTCTCTTATTTTACTATTTATTATATCTGTATTTTTTCCTGCTAGTAAAATTTGTCTCTTCTCTAGTTTTAGTTCTTTTAGTTTTTTCTCTAAATCTTCTATCTTACGCACGAAAACACTCTCCATCCTTTAAGACAATTATTCTTATACACAAATGTCCTATATGAATTAAATGTTATAATATCTTAAAATACACTTTCTTTTTCATTATAAATTATATAAAATTTACAATACAATGTACATAATTATTAATAGTTAAATTACTACATTTATCTCCATAATATATATTAATATTCATTAAGTTGATAAAAATATTCTATATTTTATTCTCTTTTTGCGATAAATACTTTTAAAAAACAAAGTATATAAATAAAAAGCTATGAATTAAAATTCATAGCTTTTCTTATTGGTGGAGATAAAGAGATTCGAACTCTTGACCCCCTGCGTGCAAGGCAGGTGCTCTCCCAACTGAGCTATACCCCCA
>NZ_JACSRA010000045.1 GCF_014836335.1 Clostridium cibarium | reverse complement strand
AATATAACTGGAAATGAAATTTCCAGTTATAAAACATATCCAATATTCAATTTACACAAGTTATTCTACATCCTCTTTGGTAAAGATTAATTTTATTTTTAAGGCTAAGAATTTATCTAACTATTTTTATCTTT
The DNA here is from genome assembly GCF_014836335.1 of Clostridium cibarium. GTDB lineage: Bacteria > Bacillota > Clostridia > Clostridiales > Clostridiaceae > Clostridium > Clostridium cibarium. Next base: position 21,263 of record NZ_JACSRA010000045.1, on the reverse strand, counting down.
TTTTAAGTCACGAAAATCACTTATTAAACTTAGAATTCTAATTAATTCTTGACTATCCTTTTCTCCAATAAAATCAATTAATTCCTTAAGGTTATTAAAAAACTTATTCTTCATAGATTCGATAGCCTTTTTTCCAGCTGGAGTTGGTTTAACAAGAACTATTCTTCTATCTTTATTATCTGATAATCTTTCTAGGCATTTCTTTTTTTCTAAGGAGTTAATCATATGAGTAACAGCAGCTGGAGTTATGTTTAAAATTGTACTTAATTCAGAGACTTTAACACCTCTAACTTCTGGAGTTATACGTTCAATTATTACCATTAGCAGCGTAAATTCATTTGGTTTTATATGCTCTGACTGGGGTGCTTGCATAACAGTTTTTCTTAAAAGTATGTATTTCTTTGCAATATCCTTTGCAAGAGCAGTTTTTTCATTATCATCCATTTATATTCCCCCATTGATAGTTTCCCACTAAAACGTTTACTAAATGAATTATCATTCTAATAGATAATTTTGTCAAGTCCTATCTTTTTTGTAATATAAATGTAGAATTAATTTTTTCTAAAGTATATAATAAGTTTGAAACAAAAATTTCCAGAATCATTATGGAGGTTAATATGAAGATATTTTATTTTACCGGTACAGGAAACAGTTTATATGTTGCAAAAAGATTTGAAGGAGAATTATACTCAATTCCAAAGATGTTAAAGAATAATGAACTTACCTTTGAAGATGATAAAATAGGTATTATATTTCCTACTTATGCACTTACTGCACCTAAAATAGTTCGTGAATTTATTGAAAAAGTAACGCTGAAAAGTTCATATATTTTTGCTATTTTAACATATGGTAACATGGTAGGTAATGGACCAGCGTGGTTTGTTGAATATGCAAAGAAGAACAATATAACAATACACTATGCCAATAGCTTGCTTATGGTTGATAATTACTTGCCGTTTTTTGATGTAGAAGAACAGAAGCAAAAACCTAAAAATATAGAAGAAAACTTAAGTCACTTATTAAAGGATGTTTCTAAAAAGAAGAATTTTATTAGAAAAGGCTCATTACTAGATAGTATTTTGAATAGTTGTGTTGAGAATGGAAGAAAGTTAATGCAAAACCTTCAATCTCCAAAAAACTTTTTTATTAATGATAAATGTAATGGATGTGGAACTTGCAGTAAGGTATGTCCTAGGAATAATCTTTCATTAAGTAAAGAATCTAATGGGAACAAGCCTATATATGGTACCAATTGTGAATTTTGCCTTTCTTGCGTAAATTTATGCCCTCAGAAAGCTATTAAACTTAAAAAAGAGAAAAATCCTAATGCTCGCTTTAAAAATGAAAATATAACACTAAAAGAAATTATAGATTCTAATGGTTAATAAAAAGCATAATAGTCATATAATTTATAAGGAAACAGGCAGTCTAAATACTGCCTGTTTTTTTATATAAAAGTCTTTAATTTATTTTCCAGATATATGAGTCCTAATTAATTCATTAGGAGATAATATTTTATCTATAGTTTCAATAGGTAATATCTGTTCTTCTAATAAAATTTCTCTTATAGTCTTTCCACTAGATAAAGCCTTTTTGGATACTAGGCTAGCCTTATCATATCCTATATAAGGAACAAGAGCAGTTGCAGAAACTAAGGAGTTTTCCAAGTTTTCTAAACATCTATCTTTATCCATTAAGAGATCATCTATGCATTTTTCTTTAAAAAGCACTACACTTCTATCAAGAAGTTCTAAAGATTCTAATAAACATTCTGCTATAAGTGGGACAAATGCATTTAATTCTAATTGTCCCATGGAGCTTGCCATAGTTATAGCAGTATCATTAGAAATTACCCTTAAGCTAACCTGTGCAACCATTTCAGGAATAACAGGATTAACTTTACCAGGCATAATGGTTGATCCAGCTTGCATCTTAGGTAGTATTATCTCTCCAAATCCACCGCGAGGACCAGAATTAAGTAGCCTTAAATCATTTGAAATCTTAAGAAGATTTACACTACAAGATTTTAATAATCCAGAAGTTTCTACAAAAATATCACAGTTTTGCGTAATATCCATAGGGTAGTCGGATCTTGCGATTCCAAGACCTGTGAGATCTTGAATAATGTCTGTCATCATAAATACATACCTGTTTGTAGCATTAAGACCAGTACCTATTGCAGTACCTCCAAGATTAATCTGCCTCAATCTTTCTTCAACTTTATATATTCTCCATCTATCCCTTTCAATGGCTTTTGCATATGCACCAAACCCTTGACCAGCTGTCATAGGTAAAGCATCCATAAGCTGAGTTCTACCTAGCTTAATTATATCTGCAAAGTCATTTTCTTTAATTTGTAGAGCTTCCTGCAAGGAAGATAAGGAAGTGCTAAGCTTTCTTATTAGTCTAATTGCAGCAATTCTAAGGGCAGAAGGGTAAACATCGTTAGTTGATTGTGACATATTAACATGGTTAAGAGGGTGAACTAAGTCATATTCACCTTTAGCTCCACCTAAAAGTTCAATTGCCCTATTAGCTATAACTTCATTTACGTTCATATTTGTAGATGTACCAGCTCCACCTTGAAATGCACTTACTTTAAATTCATTATCAAATTTTCCATCTATAACTTCTTCACTTGCCTTTATTATTGCATCAGCTTTATCTTCTTGAAGAAATTTTAATTTTTTATTTGTCATAGCAGCAGCTTTTTTTATAAGGGCAATTTCTTTAATAAGATGTAAATTTACAGTCTTGCCACCTAAATCAAAATTTTCTAGTGCTCTTGCTGTATTTATTCCGCTATATGATGAAACTTCTATATTTTTATCACCTAATAAATCTTGTTCTAATCTATAATCCAAAATGAACACTCCTTAAATGTTTTATAATATCTATATTTTATATTATAATAGAAAATATAGATATTAAAATAATTCAAAAGGAGTAATTACATGAGTTTAAATACAACACCCTCTGGAGAAAGAGTACATATTGCTTTATTTGGAAAGACTAATGCAGGTAAATCAAGTATTATAAATGCCCTTACAAATCAAGAAATTTCTATTGTTTCTGATGTAAAAGGCACAACAACTGATCCTGTTTACAAAGCTATAGAAATCTTACCAATAGGACCATGTATGATTATAGATACAGCAGGTCTTGACGATGAAAGTGAACTAGGGGAATCGAGAAAAAAGAAAAGCCTTGAAGTTTTAACAAAGACAAATATTGCATTAATGGTAATAGACAGTACTATTGGAATTACTGAAAATGATAAAGATATAATAAGCAAAATAAAAGAAAAGAAAATACCTATAGTTTGCATTTTTAATAAGGCAGATGAAAAGAGTATGACAAAAGAAGAAATAGCTGATATAGAAAAAGAAATTAGCAGCCCTGTTGTTTCAGTTTCTGCTCTTAATAAAAGTGGAATAGATAATCTTAAGGGAAAAATTATAGAACTACTGCCAGATGATGAAGATAAATTTAAGCTAGTTGGAGATCTTTTAAGTCCAGGTGACATAGTTGTTCTTGTTACACCTATAGATAAGGCAGCTCCTAAAGGAAGGCTTATCTTGCCACAGCAACAAACTATAAGAGATATAATAGAAAGTGATGCTATAGCTATTGTAACTAAGGAACATGAGCTTAGAGAGACCCTTGAAAATTTAAAGAAAAAGCCTAAGCTTGTTATAACTGACTCGCAGGTATTTTTAAAGGCATCAGCAGATACCCCTAAAGATATAATGCTTACATCATTTTCAATATTACAAGCGAGATATAAGGGAGATCTTATTGAACTTGTAAAAGGAGTTAAGGTATTAGAATCCTTAGAAGATGGAGATAATGTACTGATTTCAGAAGGATGCACCCATCACAGACAATGTGATGATATTGGATCAGTAAAAATTCCAAGATGGGTACGTCAAATGACTGGAAAACAGATAAACTTTGAATACTCTTCAGGAAACACATTTACTGAGGATGTAAAGAAATATAAGCTTATTATTCACTGTGGAGGATGTATGCTTAATAGAATGGCTATGCTTTCAAGGATAGAAAGTGCAGTTAAACATGAGATTCCTATTGTTAATTACGGAGTACTTATAGGTTATGTTCAAGGAATTTTAGAAAGAGCCCTTGAGCCATTCCCATTAGTAAAAGAAATTTACGATAATGGTGATTTTATTTAAGATAGATTAAACTAAACCTTTAGTAGATACAAAAATGAGTATCTATTAAAGGTTTTTTATTTTAAAACATTAGATATTATCTAAAAAAATCTCCTTATATTAGAACATTTAACAAAATGTAAGAAAATAACAAAAATATATTGACATAAATAGTAAAAATATGTATACTTCATAACATATTAAAGCAATATGAATGGTACGGAATGGTGTCGAAATTTAAAAGTGGTGGTGTTATTGTGGACAAGGTAGACTTGAAAATTATAAAACTTTTACAAGAAAATGCACGGTATCCTCTAAAAAAACTTTCAGAAGAAGTTTTTCTAACTGCAGCAGCAATATCAGCAAGGATAGAAAAGCTTGAGAAAGCTGGAGTAATTACAGGATATCATGCTTCAATAAACGAATTAGAATTAGGATATAATATAGTAGCTTTTATTAATTTAACTATGACTCCAGAGTTAAAAGCAGAATTTTGTGAGTTTATCCAAGCATGTCCAAATGTTATTGAATGTAACTGTGTTTCAGGAAATTACTCTATGGTTATTAAGGTAGCTTATCAAAGAACGGTTGAACTAGATGTTTTAATAAGTCATCTTCAGAAATATGGAAATACTGAAACTCAAATAGTATTTTCAACACCTGTTAAGTTTAGAGGAATATCAATAATGGATTTTCAGTAAATTAGAATGGTCGGTGTTTTTTTGTGTAATGCAATTTAGTAAAAATGAATACTAGAAATTTCTTCTATTGCTAAAGGCGCTAAAAATGATATATACTGATAATACAAATCACTTGAAAAAAGTTTGCAAGTTGATTTAATAAACAAATCTTTAGGAGGAATGAAAATGAAAATAGAAGTATGGTCCGATTTTGTATGTCCATTTTGCTATATAGGAAAAAGAAGATTAGAAATAGCTTTAAATAAATTTAAACATAAGGATGAAGTTGAAGTGATTTTTAAGAGCTTTGAACTTGATCCAGGAGCTAAAAAGAAATACGATGAAAATATTCATGAGCTTATAGCTAAAAAATATGGAATACCATTAGAACAAGCTAAAGGATCAAATGCTAAGCTAGTAGAACAAGCAAAAGAAGTTGGTCTTAATTTTAACTTTGATGATTTGATTCCAACAAATACTTTTGATGCTCATAGATTATCACATTATGCAAAAACTGAAGGTAAGATGAATGAGTTAGCAGAAAGATTATTAAAGGCATATTTTGTAGATTCCTTAAATCTTTCTGATCACAAAGTATTAGCTGTCCTTGCAGGAGAGGTAGGCCTTAATGAAGAAGAAGCTTTAAAGGTTTTAGAATCAGAGGAGTATGGCACTAATGTAAGAAATGATGAAAAGACTGCCTCAAAACTTAATATAACAGGTGTTCCTTTCTTCGTTTTTAACAATAAATATGCAGTATCTGGAGCACAACCACCTGAATTATTTTTAGAAGTTCTTGAGAAAGTAAAAGCAGAAGAATCTTCTGTGCAGGAAGTAGATATTTTATCAGATGATAGAAATTCAAACTCTGGAATTTGTTCTGATGGTAAATGTGAAATTTAAAGATAAATAACGAGGAGAAAATATGGAATTATAGGAGGAACAATCTTAATTCTGTATGGAGTAATTCCAACATTACAACCTTCGAATTCTAACTTTGGAAAGGTATATGCTGCTTATGGGGGAGTATTTATTGTCTTATCTATACTGTGGGGATGGAAAGTTGATAATGTAATACCTAATAAATTTGATATACTTGGAGGATTAATAGTTTTAGTTGGGGTTCTTGTAATTATGTATGCACCTAGAAGTTAATAAAGCTCTGTAGAAGTCACAATGAAAATAAGTGTATTAAATATCAGTAATTCTGACATATAGATCATGGAATAAAAGTAATGTCTAACTTTAATATAAAGTAAAGCACCAACTTCTAAAAAGTTGATGCTTTTTTAATTTCTAATGACCACCTTTAAAAATATCTCCACCTGGAGTCATATCATTCATCATTCCCATATTACTTGAAGCTAAGGATAATCCTACGAAAATTATTATGGCAACAATAATAACACCAATTAAAACAGTAAATCTTTCTTTCTTTTCTAAATTGAAGTTGTTTTTAATGGCAAAACTTATAAAAGAAATAACTATCCCAAGAGGAATTAGATAAGAAACATATTTAGGACTTTCTTTAAAATGTGATATTCCTCCACTAATCATACCTATACCTATAGCCAAGGTTAACGAAAATATAACAAGTTTTATACTTTCCGTAGGAGACATGTGATTTTGGTTTATTACAACTTCATTAAAAACTGATCCTATAATAAAAAGGCTAAGACCAATAAACAATATAATAGAGTATCTCATCATGTTAAAAGGCATTAACACTATACCGCTAGATGTCATTCCTATTCCTAAGAAATAAATAACATAAACTAAATATTTGTAAATTAAATTTTTCATGTTTTTTTCTCCTGTCATAATCTAAATCAAGTTATTATTAGTATTTTAAAATAAATTTATGTAGAAATTGTGTAGAAAATATATTTTTCTTTAGGTGGGAGATAGTTTATGATTAGTGTTTAAGTAAAGAGCTATATTAGAAAAACAAAAAGTAGACATAGAAAGGCATGTCTACTTTTTGCTTAAATTAAGTTTTAAATTACTTTAAATTATGCAAGAGAATTTAAAGCAGTAGTGAATTTTAAATTGCTAGAACCTTTCATAGAATCTATAACCGCATTCCATTTTTCACTAAGATACTTAACTTCTCTAACTCGAGCATCTCCATCATATTCTCCTTTAGCCAGAAACTTGTTGTATACTGAGGATAGCTGGTCTTTGATTTTATCATCATTTGTCAAATCAATATTTCTATAAAGTTCATCATAGTATCTTTTAGTTGTATGAAAATCATCAGTTCCATTTTTAAGTTCATCCAAGGATTGTTTTGCTTTTTCTCTCCAACCAGCTTGAATAAGTGCGGGATCTGTTGAATTCATAATAGCTGTCTCAAATGTTTCTAAGATTTTTGTATATTTATCAGTTTCATTATTAACGTATTTATCTGATATAGAATTAAATTCCTCACGATATTTTTCAGGTACAAGCTTCTCTGATATATATTTAAGTTCCATTTGGGTTTGACTTATGTGCATACCAAAGGTATTACTATCTTGCTGCTGACCTTGTAGGGACTCTGTTGAGGTAATTATTGCATTTGCAAGGGTTTCTTTCTGCTTGTCACTTAATTCACTCATATTATTTATGCAATTTTCAAAGTCATAATAGGCAAGTGGTTCGCCATTTTTATTTTTAACTATAACTTTTAATTCAGGAGTTCTATTTTCAATTTCATCAAAATCTATCTTTACATTCCTTAGTTTTTTCTTAGCTTCTTCGATGTTTTTCTTTTCTTCATCTGATAGATGTACAGAAGCTTGTCCCTCTTTTGTGCTTAAATCAATGGCTTTTAAAGTATTTAATTTTGGACGACCATTTTGTAAATCATGAACAAAATTAGGATTTCCTTTAGCTATTTTAGCATTTATGCTTTTTATACTTTCACCTTTAACATGTTTGTAAATATCTGTGTAATAATATGATGGAATGTTTATTGACATATCTTTTATCTCCTTAAATTTAATTATTTTTCCTCATAGTTATATACTCGTATCCTTTTAAAGAAAATTAATGCTTAATTAGTATAAAATGTATATATCGGGAGGAACAAACGATTTAGTTGTAAATAAATTAAGTTAAATTATTTAAAATGTAGGTATTTAATAGCATAAAATATGGGTATTTTAGAATTGAGCTTTATGCTATAAGTATTGTAACAACTTAATTTAAAAGAAATCTTACTTATAAACAATTAAATTTATTTATATAATGGGAGGATAGAAAATGAAATATAATAACCCTGTAATTAAAGGATTTTACCCTGACCCTAGCGTATGCAAAGTGGGGGATAAGTATTATCTTGTGTGCAGTACAATGCAATATTTTCCGGGCGTTCCAATATTCCAAAGTGAGGACCTTATTAATTGGCAGCAAATTGGACATTGTCTTACAAGAAAAAGCCAGATAGAATTAAATAAAGTAAAAAGTTCTGGAGGAGTTTTTGCTCCAACAATAAGGTATTTTAATGGAGTTTTTTATATGACTACTACCAATAGCTCTACTGGGCAGAACTTTTATGTAGTGACAGAAGATATTTACGGGGAATGGTCTGAGCCTATCTATGTAGATCAAGGAGGAATAGATCCTTCTTTATACTTTGAAGATGACAAAACATATTTTATGAGCAATGGGAAAGATGATAATGGGATCTGTGGCATAGTTCAGTGTGAAATTGATGTTAAGACAGGTAAAAAGCTAACATCAAGTCGTACAATTTGGCAAGGTTCAGGTGGTCGTTTTCTTGAAGGTCCCCATATGTATAAAATAGGAGAAAAATATTATCTTATGGCAGCTGAAGGAGGAACCGAGTTTGGTCATATGGTAACTTATGCACGTGGAGAATCTCCTTATGGTGATTTTGAAGCATATCCTTATAATCCTGTTCTCACAAACCGTAATTTAGGTGCTTATGAAATACAAGCAGTGGGTCATGGAGATCTTGTTCAAGATAATAGTGGAAACTGGTGGATACTTCATCTTGGTTTCCGTCAAATAGATGAATGGATTCCATATCATCACTTGGGACGAGAAGTTTTTCTTACACCAGTTACCTTTGGAGAGGATGGTTGGTTTACAGCAGGAGATAAAGGTACAACAATCAAAACTTTTGATACAAATCGAATAAATGATAGGGTTATCCAAAGAGAGAAAAAATGCTATACCTTTAAAAATACAGAATGGGATAAGGATTGGTGCTATTTACGTCTGCCTCATTTTGAAAATTATTTACTTGAAGAGAATATGTTAAAGCTGAAAGGAACTGAAATAACCCTTGATGAAGTGGATTCACCAACATTCATAGGGCTACGTCAAAAAGATTTCAATGCAATTATTTCTTGTGATGTAAGTATATCAGAAGGTGAAGCAGGTATTACATTATATATGGATGAAAATCATCATTACGATTTAGCGATACGAAAAAAGAAGAATGGATATGAGGTTATTGAAGGGCTAAATATTGGTGATATTAAATCTATAGAAAAAGTTGTGGATTTAAAAGATATAAATACAGCTTCACTTGTTATTTCTGCAAACAATACTTATTATAACTTCTTTATTGAAAAGGAAGGTAAACAAATTTATCTTGGCAAGGCACAAACTAAATATCTCTCTTCTGAGGTTGCTGGAGGATTTACAGGTGTTATTATTGGTTTATATGCCTATGATAAAAACTGTACCAATTATGGGGAGTTTACAAACTTCAAGTGCCAGTATAGTGAAAATGGTGAATAATTAACATACTAGGTATTAATATAAAAATACAATCATAATATAAATTAATTATTATGTTTATAATAGAAAGTATTTTTGATGAAGGATATCAATATATGAAAAGTATAAAAGCAGTTTTAAAAAGTAAGCCTATAGGAAAGATAATTATCATAGTAGCTTCCATTATGTTATCATACTTACTCATATCATTATTGTTTACAACTCATTATTTTTTTAATACAACAATAAATGGAGTAAATGTATCTTTAAAATCACTAGATGATACAAACAATATAATTAAAACTTATATAAAAGATTATAAGTTAAAATTGATAGAAAGGGATGGAGAAACAGAAGAAATATTAGGACAAGATATAGGAATGCAGTATAATGAGAAAAATAATATTTCAGAAATTCATAAAAAACAAAATCAATTTAAGTGGATAAGTTCTTTTTTTAGTAACCAAGAATATTATTTAGATGATTTATTTCTTTATAATAAAGAAGCTTTAGAAAATAGAATAAGTAAATTAAATTGTCTAAACAAAGAAGTTATAGAACCTAAAAATGTGAGCTTTGAATATTCAAATGGTTCCTACGAAGAAGTTAAAGAAGTATATGGAAATAAGATATATAAAGATAAGTTAAATGAAGCTATAACCTTAAGTATATCAAAAGGAAACATAACCTTAGATTTAGATGAAAATCTCTGTTATGACAATCCAAAATACACTTTAAGTTCAAGAAAAACTATGACAACTAAGAATTTACTTAATAAATGTATATCAGCAAAAATAACTTATTTATTTGGAGACAAGAGAGAGATTCTAGATAGTGATACAATAAATAAGTGGCTCAGTGTTGATGAAAATTTAGATGTAGTTATAAACGAAAAACTAATTAAGGAATATGTTGAAGCTTTAGGCAAAAAATATGACACAGTTGGTATTTCGAGAAAAATAAAAGCATCAACTGGTAAAATCATAGAGGTTAACGGTGGCTTTTATGGATGGAAAATTAATTGTGCTGCTGAGAAAAAATCACTATTAGAAAGTATAAAACAGGGCGAATCTCTTGAAAAGGAACCTATATATTCACAAAAGGGTGTATGTAGAGAAGAAAATGATATTGGAAGTTCTTATGTAGAAATTAATATAACAAGACAACATTTGTGGTTTTATAAAAATGGGAAACTTATAACTCAAGGTGAAGTGGTAACAGGTGATCCAAGTAAAGGAAATTCCACAAAGCTTGGGGTGTATATGGTTAACTACAAAGAAAAAGACTCAACCTTAAGAGGTGATAATTATGAGTCAAAGGTAACTTATTGGATGCCTTTTAACGGAAATATAGGAATACATGATGCAAGCTGGAGATATTCCTTTGGAGGGAATATATATATAGGAAATGGAACTCATGGCTGTGTAAATGCACCATTATATTTAGCTAAAACAATTTTTAATAATATAGAAGAAGGTACGCCTATTATTTGTTATGAAGAATAGAGACGTAGTAGTATTAACTAGTAAAAAAGCTAAATGACTAACAATAAGCATAGTCATTCAGCTTTTCTTTTTTAGTTACTAAACTGATTTTACTTGATTATTACCTTTATCTTGATTATTTCTTCCCTTCATTTTATCAACATTGCTCTTGTCATTCTTGTTTCTATTATATTGAGAGCTACCCATTAACATCACCACCTTCATTTTTTATTATTCACGGAAAAAGTTTGCTTTATTCATATATAGAAATAAGTTCGCCCCTCAAACAGTGGTGATAATAAGTAATGGCAGAAAATATTTAATAAAGATGGAAAAAGAAAAATAATATATGATATAATCACTATGAGTATTAAATTACAAAAGGGGGCATTACAATGTATAGGATAACACTTGTACCAGGAGATGGCATCGGGCCTGAGGTTGCAAATGCAACAAAAAGGCTAATAGATGCTACAGGAGTTAAGATTACTTGGGACATACAAGATGCAGGAGAAAATATGATTAAGGAGCATGGAACTCCATTACCTGAATCTGTAAAAGAATCTATAAAAAATAACAAAATCGCTTTAAAAGGACCAATCACAACACCAGTTGGGACAGGGTTTAGAAGTGTTAATGTTGCACTTAGAAAAGAGTTCGATTTATATGCTAATGTTAGACCTGCTAAAACATATAAAGGTATACCATCAAGATATGAAAATGTGGATATTATTATAGTAAGAGAGAATACTGAAGATCTATATGCAGGTGTAGAACATATGATTGGGGAAGATGCAGCTGAAAGTATTAAGATATTTACTAGAAAAGGCTGTGAAAGAATTATAAGATATGCTTTTGAGTTTGCAAGAAAAGAAGGAAGAAAAAAAGTAACTGCTGTACATAAAGCTAATATAATGAAATGTACTGATGGTATGTTTTTAAATATTGCTAGGGAGATTTCAAAGGAGTACCTAGACATAGAATTTGAAGACATGATAGTAGATGCAATGTGTATGAACTTAGTTCAAAATCCAGAAAAATACGATGTTTTAGTATTACCTAATCTTTATGGTGATATAGTATCTGATTTATGTGCTGGTCTTGTTGGTGGCTTAGGAGTTGCACCTGGTGCAAATCTTGGAAAAGATATAGCAATATTTGAAGCTGTACATGGAAGTGCTCCAACTATTGCTGGGAAAAACTTAGCAAACCCAACAGCTATGATGCTTTCTGGAGTTCAAATGCTAAGATACTTAGGAGAAACAGAGGCTGCTAATAAAATTGAGAAAGCTATTTCAAAAGTTCTTGGAGAAGGTAAGTATGTTACAAGTGATTTAGGCGGACAATTAGGAACAACTGAATTCACTGATAAAATTATAGAAACACTTTCAGAAGTTTAGTAGTGATTAAATAAATATAAGAATATAAAAGAAGGAGAAACCTAGATTGTGGTTGCTCCTTCTTATTTTTATTTAAAGAATTTTGTAGATACAAAAAACACTTGACTTAGAGTTAACTCTAACATATATGATGGTTTTGAGAGAAAGATATAATTCTAAAGAACAAAAGGAGGTAATTTCATATGACTATTACAGAAGTAAGTAAAAAATATGAACTTTCAGCAGATACACTTCGCTATTATGAGCGTGTAAAACTAATTCCTGAAGTTAATCGTAATAAAAATGGAATAAGGGATTATACAGAAGAAGATTGTAGATGGGTAGAATTTATCAAATGTATGAGAAGTGCAGGACTTCCTATTGAAGCATTAATTGAATATGTTGCACTCTTTCAAGAGGGTGATGAAACTATCGAGGCAAGAAAGAATATATTAAAGGAACAACGTAAGCATCTGAAAGAAAAAATGGAAAATATGAAGGCAACATTAGAACGACTAGATTATAAAATAGAAAGATATGAAAAAGGCATAGTTACGAAAATAAATGAAGTAAAAAGAATAGATGATTAGTATTTTCTACATAATAGATATAAAAATATAAAATTAAGACCTCTTTACACTTATTTTAAATTAAAAAGTGTAAAGAGGTTTTTTAGTTTAATAAGATTTGACTTAGAGTTAAAAAAACATTAATAAGGTAACAATCTAATTAATATAATTGATTCTAAGGAGGATTTGTTTATGCATATACCTGATAATTATTTAAGCCCATCAACTTGTGCTGTTTTTGGAGCAATTATGATACCTATATGGAGAAAAGTAAGTTTAAAAATAAAAGCTGAAATAACAAGAGAGAAAATGCCTCTCCTTGGGGTAGCAGCAGCTTTTTCATTTTTAATAATGATGTTTAATATCCCTCTTCCAGGAGGAACTACAGGACATGCTATTGGAGGTGCTCTTGTTGCTATTATGCTTGGACCTTATGTTGCTGTTATAACAGTTACTATAGCTCTTGTAATTCAGGCATTATTTTTTGGAGATGGAGGGATTTTATCGCTAGGAGTAAATTGTTTTAATATGGCTTTTATAATGCCATTTACAGCGTTTTATTTATTTAAACTAACAAAAAAAATCTTTAAAACACAAAATGGAGAATATATTGGAGCATTTCTTGGAGGATATATTTCTGTAAATATGGCAGCGTTACTTGCAGCTATTGAATTTGGTATCCAACCAATTTTATTTAAAGATTCTTTAGGCTTGCCATTATATAGTCCATATAGTTTGGCTATTTCTATTCCAGCTATGATGATACCTCATTTATTATTAGTTGGAATTTTAGAAGGGATAATTACTGTAGGTGCCTATAGTTATATAAAAAAAGTATCCCCAGATATAATATACAAAGGAAAAACAAGCAAAATAAAACCTTTATACATTATAATATCAATTCTTATTATAGCTACTCCATTAGGTCTTTTAGCAAGCGGAACAGCTTGGGGAGAATGGGGAATAGAAGAAATACAGAATATTATAGGCTTTATACCAAAGGGGATGGAAGAAGGACTACAATTTAATTCTCCAATTCCAGATTATAACTTTGGATTTTTTAATGAATATTTGGGATATATTTTATCAGCCTTATTAGGAGTATTATTCATATTGATCATTTTTATGGTTATGGGCAAAGTAAATTTCAAGAGAAATAAAAAAGGTGATTAAATGATTCCAAAATGGCTTTCAGAAAAGGATAATTATATCCCAAGGAAGGAAAAAAACTCATACATTGAAAAAAGCATTTTCTCCTTAATTAAGACAATTTCTATAATCAGACAAAGTAAAGATCAAGACAAACTAATTTATTCAATAAATCCAACATTGAAGGTCATAAGTATTATAGTAATTATACTTTGTGTATCTCTTTCAAGAAGTTTTCAATATACATTGGTAGTAGATATATATGTGTTGATTAACCTTTTTCTCATGGAAAAGAAATCAAGAAAGGGGATAATGGCTAAAAGTCTAATATTTCCTTTACTAACTTTAATAGCATTACTTCCATCTATGTTTTATGGGAATATACTTAATAGTTTGGTAATTTTTCAAAAGCTACTTATAACTATATTACTTATAAATTTGTTATCCCATAATACTAAATGGAGTGAGATTAGTAAGTCATTAAAACTATTGTTTATACCAGATACATTTATATTGATTATAGATATAACCATAAAATATATAGTTCTTTTAGGAGAATATTCTATTAATCTTTTATATGCATTAAAACTTAGGTCAATTGGCATAACTTTAAATAAATATAATTCTCTCACAGGAATAATGGGAAATTTATTTATTAAGTCTTATAAAATGAGTGAAGAGATGTACCATGCTATGGAATGTAGAGGGTTTATAGGAGAATATTCTACAAAGGTAAATTTAAAATTCAAGAAAATAGACTATGCATATTTGCTCATAAATATAATTTTGTTTAGTCTATTTTTATGTACAGTAGTAAAAAGTTAAGGGGAATTTTCATGATAAAAATAGAGAATGTTTCATTTGCATATAAAAATAAAATAGCTCTTGATAATGTAAATATTAATATAAATGAAGGTGAATCTATAGCCATTATTGGACCAAATGGAAGTGGGAAGTCCACTTTTTTAAAATTATTAAACGGCATTATTTTTTCAAACAAAGGTAAGTATATATTTGATGATACTGAAATAAATGAAGAAACATTAAAGGATACCAAATACTTAAAGTTATTTCATAAAAGGCTGGGATTTGTATTTCAGAATTCAGACACTCAGTTATTTTGTTCTACTGTATTTGAAGAAGTATCATTTGGACTTTTGCAAATGGAACTTTCTGAGGATGAGGTGGATAAAAGAGTAGGTGATTGTTTAAGTCTTCTTAACATAGAAAAGCTTAAGGATGAACATCCATATAATTTAAGTGCAGGAGAAAAGAAAAGAGTTGCACTTGCTAGTGTTTTAGCCATGAATCCAGAAGTGATAATTTTGGACGAGCCAATGAATGGAATAGATCCAAAAGGAAAAAGATTTTTAAATGAGTTATTAGCGGCTCTGAATAAAAGCGGTAAAACCATAATTTGTGCAACTCATGATTTTGAATATGTAGAAGGCATTTTTAATAGAGCTATTGCATTTTCAGAAGATCATAAAATAGCAAGAGACGATAAATACGAAAATATTATAAATGACAAAGATTTTCTAAGAAGCTATAACATTATATAAAAGAGTTGACTTAGAAGTTCTATCTAGTTAGGAAAAATCTGAATAAAGGAGAAATTAGTATGGAATATGTAAAATTGAACAATGGTGTAAAAATGCCAGTACTAGGTTATGGAGTGTATCAGATCGTAGAGCAAGAAGAATGTGAAAGATGTGTGTTAGATGCAATTAGTGTAGGTTATCGTTCAATTGATACTGCCCAAGCTTATGGCAACGAAATGGCTGTTGGAAGAGCAATAAAGAAATCAGGGGTACCTAGAGAAGAGTTATTCATCACTACAAAGGTATGGATTTCTAATGCAGGCTATGAAAAAGCTAAGAAATCTATTGAAGAATCATTAAAAAAACTCCAATTAGATTATTTAGATTTATTATTGATACACCAACCTTTTGGTGATTACTATGGAACATATAGAGCTATGGAAGAATTATATAAAGACGGTAAAATCAAAGCCATAGGTGTTAGTAATTTCTATCCAGATAGATTAATT
Source organism: Clostridium cibarium (assembly GCF_014836335.1). Classification (GTDB taxonomy): domain Bacteria; phylum Bacillota; class Clostridia; order Clostridiales; family Clostridiaceae; genus Clostridium; species Clostridium cibarium. The sequence continues at coordinate 5,043 of NZ_JACSRA010000045.1, read as the reverse complement.
GATTTAATTCAATTTAATGAAATTGTTCCAGCAATTAACCAAGTTGAGACACATCGATTTAATCAACAAGTAAAAGCTCAAGAAATTATGAATAAATATGGCGTACAAATTGAGTCTTGGGCTCCTTTTGCTGAAGGTAAAAATGATATGTTCATGAATGGAACTCTTAAGGCAATTGGAGATAAATATAATAAATCCAATGCACAGGTTGCCTTAAGATACTTAATTCAAAGAGGTGTAGTTGTCATTCCTAAAACAGTAAATAAAGATAGAATGATTGAAAATTTTGATGTGTTTGATTTCAAGTTATCAAAGGATGATATGGATATAATAGCTAAGTTGGACAAAAAGGAAAGTTCATTTTTCTCTCATTATGATCCCAAAATAGTAGAATTTATAACAAGTTTAGCAAGATAAGATAAATTATTATATAAATAGCATGTGCTTTATAAGTTTAACGTAACTTCATTATATAAATACATTATTTATGCCATCGGATTTAGAAAGTCTGGTGGCATTTTTATCTTTCAAAATATATCAAAAAGTTTTTGAACTTTTTTTTTAATTATGCGTTTAATAAATGAGAGATGAAAATAAAAGATTAGGAGAGAATTATATGGAATCTTATTTAGGTAAATTTGTTAAAGTTAAAATGGACAGACCATTGGGTTCTAAGCACCCTAAACATAACTTTATATACTCTTTAAATTATGGCTTTATCCCTAATACAACAGCAGGAGATGGGGAAGAGATTGATGTATATATTATTGGAGAATTTGAACCTTTAGAAACATATGAAGGATATGTTGTAGCAATAATAAAAAGAATAAATGATATTGAATATAAATTAGTGGTTTGTAAAGAATTAAACAAATATAGCAAAGATCAGATAAAAGCATTAGTGGAATTTCAAGAAAGATTTTTTGAATCTACTATAATAACTTATTAGACATTAAAAAGTGTCTATATTCAAAGGAGGTGAACTTTAGTAAGAGTTTTATAAGTTGTAATACAATCTCTTACTAAAGATAATTTATGAATGCAATAAATATAGAAAATCTTAGTAAATCCTATGATGGAAAGACTAATGTATTGAAAAATATAAATTTAAGTATACCAAAAGGTGAGATATTTGGCTTTCTTGGCCCTAATGGTTCTGGAAAAACAACTACAGTTAGAATTTTAAATGGAATTCTTTCTTTAACCTCAGGATATGCTGAGATTTTAGGAATTCCTGCAAATGAAAATAATCTGGATATTCATAGATTATGTGGAGTTATGACTGAGAGCTCTTCCTGTTATGAAAATCTCACTGCTGAAGAAAATTTATTGTTTTTTGGAAAGATGCATGGAGTTGAAGAAAGATCCCTTAAAGAAAGTACAAATACTATATTAAAAAGACTGGATTTACTAGATGTAAAAGATAAAAAAGTGAAGTCATTTAGTACAGGAATGAGAAAGAGAATTTCTTTAGGAATAGCATTAATTCATAATCCTAAGATTTTATTCCTTGATGAACCTACCTCTGGCTTAGATCCAGAAAATGCACTAAATGTTACAAGGCTTATAAAAGAGCTTGCTGAGGAAAATCAGGTTACAATTTTTCTTTGCACTCATCAATTAAAATATGCTGAAGATATCTGTACTTTATATGGTTTTATTAATGATGGAAATATCTTAGGCTTTGGTACATTTCATGAGCTTGCCTCAAGAAAAAATGCTGGTCTTAGGTTAAGGGTTAGAGGGAAAAATATTTCTAAAGAATTTGGGCTTATCCATGAAGGTAATGATATATACAGTAAACTTATTTTAGGAGACAAAGAGGCAAATCTTTTAATACAAGGCATACTTACAAATGGCGGTGAAATTTATGAAGCCATGCAGCAGAAATGGTCTTTGGAAGAATTGTATTTTAAATATATAAAAGGAAATTCTAATATTTAAGGTTATGGAGTGGTTAGAATATGAATAGAAATGAAAAAGCTTTAATATGGAAAGATATAAATGAAATAACAAAAGCAAAACGTGTTATTATGCCTATGACTATTGTCCCACTTATTATGGTAGTAATTATACCTTTAGGGATGTTGATAGGTATAAAATTTATGGGAAATGATTCAAGTATGCTTACAAAGATGGCTCCTCTTATAGAAAAATTACCTTCTGAATATGCAGATTACAATCAAGCTCAGCTTTTAATAAAAATAATTATAGATTTTATGTTTCCGTCATACTTTCTTATAATTCCAATAATGTGCTCAGCAGTTATTGGAGCCAGTAGTTTTGTTGGAGAGAAGGAACATAAGACTTTGGAATCTTTGCTTTACACACCGATATCTATGGAAGAACTTCTTAGGGCAAAGATTTTAGGAGTTTTTATACCTTCTTATATTGTAACTTTAATTTCGTTTGTAGTCTTTGGAATAATAATTAATGTAGGAGGTTTTATATATTTTGGAGGACTTATATTTCCAGATGTAAAATGGCTCATAATTATAATATTGATTTCTCCTGCAATGAATTTATTATCCTTAATATTTACTGTGAGAATATCAGCAAAATCTGAAAGTTTTCAAGAAGCTCAACAGGTAAGTGGACTTCTTGTCATTCCAGTGATTCTTATATTAATAGGCCAAATGACAGGTATGTTTTTACTTAATAACTTTGCAATGCTAATAGGGGGAGTTGTTATTTTATTACTCGATTATATATTGATAAAGAAGATTTCCTCTAAGTTTGTACCTGAAAAACTAATATAAATATCTTACTGCTAAAAAGAAATTTTGATAAATGAGTATATTGTTGCTAAAATTAAGTTATAACTATTATTAATAGATAAACTAAATAAGGAGGCAGAATATGGATTGGAAATATGAAAACAACAAGATATATAGTGTAGATGAAAAAGGTGACTTAATGGCAGAAGCAACCTTTACCCACAAAAATAATGGAGAAATAGATATAGATCACGTTTATGTTAATCCAGTGCTAAGAGGAAAAGGTGTAGCTGGCAAAATAATGGAGGTTATGGTAAATTATCTAAGAGAAAATAAACTTAAAACAACAGCTACTTGTTCATATGCTAATGGTTGGTTTAAAAAGAATGAAGAAGAGTATTCTGATGTGATTTCAAAGGATATGTGGGATCAACCTATTGCATGTAGAATAAATGGAAAGCATTAGTATATAAATTTATATATAGATTTTTAAATTTTAGTTTGGGGGTATATTTATGAATAAATTTAAATCAATTTCAGCAGATTCTTTTGATTTTAGTCCATTTAAGATGATAGGAAAAGATAGCATGCTTATTACAGCAGAAAAAGATGGAAAAGTAAACAGCATGACTGCATCATGGGGTGGACTAGGAGTTATGTGGAGGAAAAATGTAGCTTATATCGTAGTTAGAAATAGTCGTTACACAAAGGAATTTATAGATGCTTCAAATTCCTTTTCTCTTTCATTTTTTGAGCCTAATAAATATGGTGAAGTACTAAGATATATGGGAACAGTATCTGGAAGAGATGAAGATAAGATTAAAGGAGCCAATGTTACAGTAGGTTATTATGAAGGAGTTCCTTATATTGATGAAGCTTCAATAGTTTTAGTATGCAAAAAGATGAGCTGTCAAACAATTACTCCAGACAGTTTTGTTATGGATGATTTGGAAGAAAAATTTTATAAGGATAAGGATTATCATAATCTTTATATTGGAGAAATTATTGAAATTATGAGACAAGAATAAGATAGATATGATTTATTGCTGATAAATCATATTCTAATATTCATATATTGTGATATTCTAGTATTCTTATATTCTTAAGAATATGCTGGTAAAATGCGCTTTGAGCTCTATTTGTATCCTTAAATAAGAATCAAAAGAGCTATAGCAGTAAACTAATAAAGAAACAAAGACTTATTATGTACAGGACAAGCATCTATTGAAGGATAAAGTGAGGGAAAACTCATTTTATTTTAGAAAGAGATGTTATGTCCTTTTTTCATTCCGCTGTACATTATGTTGTACCGAAGAAGACAGTAAAAGAAAGTGTGTAGAATTATCTACCAAATGGAAGGCAATATTATTATTTATAGAATGATATGGAGACTACGCTCAAAGAGTTGGTAAAAGACATTGATGATAAGGCAGTTATTCTTGAAATTGATACTAAAAAGGCTTTGGATGAAAGAAATTAATGAAACTAATACATTATGGACAGAAGTTGAAATCGAAGAATTAGAAGCTCGTGAAGAGTATATTACATGTTTATGTTGTTGGCGAATATAATTAGTTTGTTAACATATTTTGGATAATCTAAAATAAAATTAGATCATTTAGAGCATGTTTTTCATTAGTAAGAAACTACATAAGGTAGGAAATTACCTATTTTGTGTAGTTTCTTTAAAATATTATATCAAGGAGAGGAAACAAATGAGTGTTTTAACAAAATATATCTCATTATATGAATTAGATGGTGAAAATACTTTAATGTTAAATGCATTATTTGGAGCAATTGATGTAATTGATACAGAAACAAAAGGAAAAATTGAACGTATAAAAAGTATGGAGAATTTAGATGAGAAATTTATAGGCGAGAATCTAATGAAATCTTTAAGGAATAGGGATATATATTTTCTAGTCACGAGGAAGAATTAGAAGAAGTAAAACGCCAAAAAAATGCATGAATATTTATGTGAAATTGCAATTCTACATGTAATTTGTCCAACCATGTTTTGTAATTTAAAATATAGTTACTGTTTTGAACTAAAACATATAAAAGATAATACAACTGTGATGATGCAGTAGTGGTTAGAAATATTAATAAAATTGATTTCTAAAATTAAACCATATTTAAAACGTTTTAAAAGTAGCTAAGATAAAAAATACTATTCAATTTATATAGAGTGAAGCAATAGCTATATATTATACTGAGGATGTAGAATAACTTGTGTAAATTGAATATTAGATATGTTTTATAACTGGAAATTTCATTTCCAGTTATATTTTTATCTTTCTTTTCAAATACTAAAACTGGATAGTAC